>CAYUYV010000030.1:0-13232 GCA_964449455.1 uncultured Alphaproteobacteria bacterium
AAAACGACACGAGAAACAAAATATTGCTCGTGTGGCTTTTGGGTCAGGCATTCGCGACGGAGCCTGCCGATCATGCGGGCGAATGCCTGACCCGCCACACGAGGGACGGTCAGCGTATTTCCGTTTCCGCCTCCTGGCCGAGTTCGACGAGCTGCAATTCGTCCATCACGGTGCGCATGATGGTGACGGAGCAGTTGTCGGGGCGGAAGCTGATGACCCGGTCGTCCCGGGTGGCCTCTCCGACCGCGGCATTGATGGCAACGAAGTGAGTGAAGACCACCGTGTCCTGGGGCAGATCGAGGAGCGCCCGCACGACATTCATTCGCCAGGCCTGCCGCTCCGCGTCCGCATCGCCCCAGCTGCCCATCATGAAGCTGCGCAGCCAGGTCGTGCGTTCCATGAGATCATCAAGCGGCGACGTGACCTCCGACACCCCCGCCTCAATTGTCGGCTCCCGGCCCCATAGGGTGGCCAGGGGGATGCTGGTCTCGCGACACCGGCGCATGGGACTTGAGACCAATTGCAAGGGGCCGAGGGGCTCTAGACGTTTGGCCACCGCCTCGGCCTGGCTCCGGCCGGTTTCATCAAGGCCGGGATCGTGGTCGGCGTCCCAGCCGGCTGCTGCCTTGCCGTGCCGCACCAGATAGAGCGTTGCCATGGCCGCATCTCCTTACTGTCAATGCTGGTCGCCCGCCAATCAGCGGGTCACTCCGGAATAAAATCGTTCCGCATACCGCCATCCTGGCTGGTGACCGTACCGGGGCGGCCCATGCTGTCCCGCTCCATGAGGTCCTGCAGAACGGCCGCATCATGATCGCCTGCAATGGCCACAAACCGCCGGCCGTCGGATTGCTGGCGCCCCATGACGATGCCCATGCGCGGCCCCTTCCGGTCATGGACAACCGTGTAGGTCTCGATCACGGCCGGGCCTGAAGGCTCGCGTACATAATCCGCTTTGGGCATACTATTGATCTGCGCCTGGAGAATGGCGGGATCCTGACGATTGAAAGGGGATGCAGGTGGTTTGGTGCCATAAAGGCCGATCGAGTGCTTGGTGACATACCAGCCATTGGCCGTCACCAGGCCCCGGGCATCGGTGCGGCCGCTCGCCCGCAGGCGCTCCACCGTCGTGGCAATGGAATGCATGACATAATTGTTGCCGGGCCCGCCGAAATAGGGCAGCCCCCCCGTAACCGTCAGCCCACGGTGGTCGTCTTCTGCAATACCCAAGGCTTCGCAGGCGATCTGCACGGCGGAAGGGAAACAGGAATAGATGTCCATCGTATCAAGATCATCAACCGTCCAGCCGGCCATGCCAAAGGCAAGCTCGCCCATGGCCTTGATGGCCGGTGAGCTGTGGAAATTGGCGCGTTCGATGACATGGAAGTGGTCGGTCGCATCCGCGCAGCCGTGCAGATAGACCCACTTGTTTTCCGGAACACCGAGGGTGCGAGCCTTGCCCACACTCATCATCACCAGCCCCGCCATTTGATCCACCTGGATGATGGCATTCATATATTTTGTGTAGGGAAAACCCACATAGCGGTTGTCCGGCGACACCGTGGCGATTTCCTCTGGAGAGCGCTTGGTGGGGAACCAGGACAGGGGGTTGCGTGCGGCAACGGCCGTGAGGGGACTGAACAGGCGGCCCATCGCCATGCCATGTTCCTGAAAACTGCGCCCACGGACATGGCGGATCGCGTTTTCAAACAGCGGATAGGTGTTCACGGGAAAATTCAGACCGTGAGCCGTTTCAATGTCCATGGTGCCCGGGCGCGGATCCCCCCAGACGATATCGGGCGCACCGTCATCAATGCCCCAGGGGGCAAGATCGCCACCATTCCGGATGAGCTTCATATAGCTGTTGAGAAACTCAGCCCCCGCCAGGAGGGCCACGTCGCAGGTGCCGTCGGCGATGTCCTGGGCGATGCGGTTGACAGCCATCTGGGGCGTGTTACCGCCCATATGGGTGTAAATCTCCCGCTGGGGTGTCGCGCCCAGCGCCCTGGCCAGGCTGCGCGGCGGATTGGTCGCCTTGGGCATGGAGCCGAACGCAACATCCGGCGCATCAATGGTGAAGCCGACCACGAGGACCGTATCGAGCGCCTGGATGAGTGCGGCGTCCCCGACCAACGCCGCGACATCGGCAAGCGCCCCCCGTGCGGCCTTTTCGACCATGCCGATCCCGGTCAAGGACTTGGCGGGATCCGTTTTTTGGGTGTGCTGAGCCACACCGACAAGAATGGGCGTGCGAGGATCGATCATGGCGTTGTCCATCGATGTGCGGGCCTGTGGAGTGTCTGCGGAACATCTGACCATCCCAGAGCCGGCACGGTGTGACAAGGGAGGGACCGGCAGGACCACACGTGGTCCGGGCCGCCCGCTGGAGCAATTGGACAGGCTCGTGAACTTGAATACACTCGCGGCTTAAAGACGGCGGCAAACCTGCACGGGCACATCCAGCGGTGTGTGGGGCCAGAAGCGAACCCGAACCGTTGGGACGGACTCTGGCTATCAATCGGGCGGTGAAACGCACGCCGCACAGAGGGGATCGCGCCGCTTCACATCTCTCCCGGTCCGGCGCCCAGATCGGCGGCCGGGCACCCTGCCAAGGAGTGCTCTATGAAGAAAATCGAAGCCATTATCAAACCGTTCAAACTGGATGAAGTGAAGGATGCGCTCCAGGAAATCGGCTTGCGCGGGATCACCGTGACGGAGGCCCGGGGCTTCGGTCGACAGAAGGGTCATACGGAACTGTATCGCGGGGCCGAGTATGTGGTTGACTTTCTGCCCAAGGTGAAAGTTGAACTGGTCATTGCCGATGATCTTGTCGAGCGGGCCGTCGGCGCAATCAAGGCCGCAGCGCACACCGGAAAAATCGGGGACGGCAAGATCTTTATCACCACGATCGAGGACGCAATCCGAATTCGGACCGGCGAAACCGGAATTGACGCCATCTGAGCATCGGGCCGCGCCGGATTGGCGCCTTGCTGACCATCTGCCGTGTGCGGTGCGCCCATCTTGGCCAACCGCCCAAGAGGCAAACCATCCATCCGTAACCGAATGAGGACAGATATGTCGACCGCTGAAAATATCTTGCAGATGATGAAGGACAAAGACGTCAAATACGTCGATCTGCGCTTCACCGACCCCCGGGGCAAGTGGCAGCACGTCACGATGGATTCCTCTCAGATCGATGAGGGCTTTTTCGATGACGGCGTCATGTTCGACGGTTCCTCGATCGCAGGATGGAAGGCCATCAACGAAAGCGACATGACTCTGGCGCCGGATCTGTCCACGGCCGTGCTCGATCCGTTCCTGGCTCAGCCGACCATGGTGTTGTTCTGTGACATTCAGGAGCCCTCCACCGGCGAGCCCTATAATCGCGATCCCCGCTCCACGGCGCGCCGGGCCGAGACTTATCTCGTGCAGACCGGCATCGGCGACAAGGCCTTTTTCGGTCCCGAGGCGGAGTTCTTCATTTTTGATGACGTGCGCTGGTCCGTTGAGCAGAACCTCACCGGGTTCGAGATTGACTCCATGGAAGGGCCCTACAACACGGCCCGGGACTATGACACGGGCAATCTTGGCCACCGTCCGCGGGCCAAGGGCGGCTATTTCCCCGTACCGCCGGTCGATTCCGGCCAGGACTTGCGTTCGGAAATGCTCGGCATCATGACGGAAATGGGGGTTGAGCCCGAAAAGCACCACCACGAAGTGGCGCCGAGCCAGCACGAGCTGGGTATGAAATTCTCGACCCTGACGACCATGGCCGACCGGATGCAGATCTATAAGTACATCGTGCATCAAGTGTCGGCGGCCTATGGCAAGACGGCCACGTTCATGCCAAAGCCGGTCTATAATGACAATGGCTCGGGCATGCATGTGCACCAGTCGATCTGGAAGGGTGATGCGCCGGTCTTTGCCGGCTCTGGCTATGCGGATCTGTCGGAGACCGCTCTTTATTATATCGGCGGCATCCTCAAGCACGCTCGGGCGCTCAACGCTTTCACGAACCCCTCCACCAACAGCTACAAGCGCCTGGTGCCGGGCTTTGAAGCGCCGGTGCTGCTCGCCTATTCCGCGCGGAACCGGTCAGCCTCCTGCCGGATCCCTTACACCCCCTCGCCCAAGGGCAAGCGGATGGAAATCCGCTTCCCGGATCCGGCCGCCAACCCTTATCTCGCCTTCACGGCCATGCTGATGGCGGGTCTCGACGGCATCGAGAACCGGATCCATCCGGGCGATCCTCTCGACAAGGATCTTTACAATCTGCCGCCTGAGGAACTGAAAGGCGTGCCGACCGTCTCGCGTTCCTTGCGCGAGGCGCTCGAGAGCCTGGACGCTGATCGGGACTTCCTGAAGCGCGGCGGCGTCATGGATGACGACCAGATCTCCGCTTATATCGAGTTGAAAATGGAAGAGGTCCTGCGGTTCGAAACGACGCCGCACCCGGTTGAATTCGACCTTTACTACAGCGTCTGACCGGTTCCCCGCCGGATCCGATGGCCGAAGCACGGTGTTCAGCCATGCTTCGGCCCTTTCTTTACCCTGAAGTTGCCTTGCCGCCGGGTTGGGAATCGGCATTTGTTTCAACAATGTGGTGGTCTATGCACCGGGTGGTGGTCTATGCACAGGTCTGGCGTGAAGCAGGGCGGCCATACGCCTTGAGCTTTGGTTTGACGACGGGGGCATGGGCCCCGTAAACCGCTCAACGAAGCATATGGCATGCGTTGACGGCGGCATCGAGGACACGCCCAGATGACCGAAATGGCACCAGAGGCCCAAGCGCGGCTTGAGACCTATCTCGCCGACGTGGCGCAATCCCTTAATCGTGCTGGTTTCGATGAGGACAAGATCCGGGCAGCCCGAGACTTCCTGGCCGATCAGGTCTTTGACCGGATCGTTGATATGGGTGGGCCGGTTGATCTCGACACCCTGGAAACGATCTTCAAAGAGCTCGACGCACCGGATCTTGATGTGCTCGAACCGGTGCCGGCATTGGGCGCCGACGCGCAGCCACAGGCGAAGGCCGTTGCCGCACCGCCGCCCGAACCACCCCGATTGGCATCCGGACCACTGTCGCCGCTCAATCCGTCAGATGCCGCCGATCCTGATCCCGATCCCATCACCCAGGCTCCCAAACCGCTGAAACGGGTTCGTCCGCGCCCGGGCGATAAGGGCGGCTTTGCCCTGTGGCCTTTTGGGCGCAAGGGTGCGGACAAGGAAGCAGACGCCGAGGCGGAGGCGGACGAGCGCTTTCGCCTTTCCGGCGATGGGCCCATAGACGCGACATTCGAACCCGTCGAGCCCCTTGCCCAGTCCAAAGAGCCCTCCAAGAGCCGCAGTCCAAAGCCTGATATTCCGCAGTCTGTCGATGACCCTATCACGGACTCACGGCTTGACAGTTCGTTTCGGGAGGAACGCCCGCCCCGCGATCGGGACGAACCCGACGGCTTCAATCTCTGGCCGGGGGCCAATCGATCCGACGAGTCCGATTTTGCCGGCTTCCGCCTCATGTCCGCGCGCTCGCAGGACGACGCTGACGCTCAAAGTTTTCTCGATGGGGCCGGCTACAAGATGCTGCCCGGTTTTGCCAAAGAGAAGAATCGGGGCGCGGGCTCAGGGCGAAGCTCCCTCGCCTCCTTGTTTCTGGGGCGCCGGGCGGCAGATCGCGAGGATAATGACGCCGTCGCTCCCCCCGGCGATGGATATGGCGGTCTGCAAGCGGATGATGGGGATCGTGCCGAGCGTATGGTCCGCACAACGGAAGGACCGCGGGAGCGTCCTGCAACGGATGATGTCTGGCTCGGGGATGCGCCCACGCAGGCTGATCGATCCTTGGAAACAGCCATCAAGACGGATGGACTGTCCGACTGGGAAAGACCTGCCTGGGAGAGCCCGGAAGAGCCGGCCCCGATGCGCGGCGGTGCCTCCTCAGAGTCGCCCCGCGGCTCCCGCGCCGGGTTTGGCCGGGCAAGCTTTGCCATTGGCGTCATTACACCCCTGGCCACGGCTCTCGTCGGAGCCGGTCTCTATCAGATCCAGCACCCAATGGCCTTCACCGCTACCGGTCTGACTTATATCGGCGGCATGCTTCTCACTCTCGCCACCGGCATCCTGGGTATGGGGCACAAATCCGGGCGGCGGGGTCTTGGCTGGTCCGGCGTGCTGGCGATTCTGCTGCTGGCCTTTGTCGCCGCCATGGTGATCAGCCGGGGCTGACCGGGCCAGCCTGCGCATCGCTCGCCTCGTCCATCTCCAGAAGTTTGTCGGCGAGCCGGATGCGGGCTTCGGGCAGCGGCCGGTCCTTCTGGTGAAAGACCTGTCGGGCCAGGAAATGACCCGTAAGGCGCAGCCCGTCACTGACGTCACGGGGTTGGACGGCCATCTGACGACTGAGCAAAAAGGGTGGCAGGGGGAGCAATTTATCCGCATAGGGTTTTGCTGCCTCCCGGCTGACCGCCCGTCCCGTCCGCGGGGACACATGGGTGAGGTCGTCGGCTGTTCCTGTGACGGCGCAGCGGGATAGGTCGAGCCCGAAGCCGAGAGTGTCAAGCAGGCCCAGTTCCCAGCGCACCATGAGGGCCGGCCAGAGATCCGGCGTGTCCAAGGCATCGAGCAGGATGGTGAGCCCCTCATGGACGCCGGGCGCGGGCTCCCGTTCGGGCAATGCACCTGCGGCGACCGTGCACACGGCATTCAGGCCCAGAAGGGCGAAGCCGTCCGTGATCAGCGCGCCGGCCCGATCGAGCGTCGGCTCGACACTCAGTCGGCCAAGCTGATCCTCCAGGCGCGCCCGCCACACGGCCCGCACCCCATTGCCCGGCTGAAGAATAGGCGCCATACGCCGGGATGCGCCCCCATAGACCAGTCCGAGGCGCAGGCCGTGGGCCGCCGTCAAAAGCATGGCAATGGCGTGCCCCTCGCCATGGGACCGCAGTCCTAAGACTATGCCGTCGTCATTCCACTCAATCATCACGAGATTACATGGCTTTTGTTTCTAGCCCGCACTATAGTCCACAAACCATGTGTGGATTTGGCCGGGCCATCCCCGATTCCTCCCACATTAGGCCCTTTACCTTTGACCGGGAGCCGTATTGTGGACAAATCGGCCATACTTCAACACATGCATTGGCAGGCGGGATGGTGCACCCAGCTTGGTTCCCCTTTGAACGGCCAGGTGCTCCTTGCCGCCGCCGATCTCCTGGAAACGGGAACGGGCGACCTTTCAGATCTCCTCGCCGATTGGACGGAGGAGCCGACTGCGGCGGCCCTCGCGCTTCGCATTGCTGGGGCCCTCCAGGCCCTGGTCCGACTTGGCAAGGCCGATACCCTGTCTCCTTACTATGCGGATCCTTTTGGGAGCCATGACCAGGCTGCCCTCGGTGAGGCGATCGCGCAGACCATTACGGCGAACCGGACCTATATCGCCAATTTCCTGACACGTCCTGTTCAGACCAATGAGCTTGGCCGGTCATCCTGTCTGCTTGGCGGGTTTTTGACCATTGCCGAAGCGACCGGCAAGCCCCTGCGCCTTCTCGAAATCGGGGCAAGCTGTGGTCTCAATCTGTTGTGGGACCGGTTCCATTATGATCTGACCGGTCTGACCTGGGGCCCCGTGGAGAGCCCGGTCCAATTGTCCATCAAATGGCGCGGCGCCGCGCCGGCGCTTGACGCCCCGGTCCACGTGGCCGAACGGCGGGGCTGCGACATCAATCCCCTCGATGTGACCAATGATGACGATGTGATCCGTGCGGAGTCCTATATCTTCCCCGGACAGATGGACCGCCTTGCCCGCTTCAGAGCCGGTGTGGCCCTGTCGCGAACCCATGCTCTTCACCTCGATCGGGCCGATGCGGCGCATTGGCTGGCCGACCAGCTTGCCGAACCCAGAACTGGTCAGTGTACGGTCGTTTTTCACTCGATCATGTGGCAATATATGCCCATCGAGACCCAGAAACGGTGCACGCAGGCAATCACAGATGCCGGCGAGCGGGCGAGCCATGAGGCACCCTTAGCCTGGTTGCGGATGGAGCCAGCCCAGGCCCATGGGATGCCGATCCCGGAGATCCGCCTCGATCTGTGGCCAGGCGGCGCGAGCCGGCGTCTTGCCCTGTGCCATCCCCATGGCGCCGATATCGAATGGCGGCCCGAAGCAGCGGTCTAGAGGCCCATCTGGGCCAAAGGATTGAAACCACTCACTTTAGCCCCGCACTATTATAGACCTCTCCTTATTGTCATGTCTTGGCGCACAGTTTTCACTATTGAATGCGTGTGAACTCGGATTGTAATATCCCGGTTGGAGTGTTTAGTCTCCGAACCGAAAGCTGCTGGCGATGCATCTTGCCAGCCCAAAGTCCCTGTCCGCTTGCCTCCCGTCTGCGCAGGCGGGGCTTAACAAGGCAAAAGCCGTACGGGGGAACAAAGACGGGTCTGCGAACCGTCCCTGCCGGATTGGGGCAAAGGCGTGGAGAAAAGGCGCCTGATCTCGACATCATGTTCGTGGTGGCGAACCCGCTTATCGACGACCCGGCTCGGTGGCCCATTGGTTGACCGCACCGTAGTCGGTGTGCGTCACAAGCACATCCAACAGCCCTTTATCAGGGCAAAGATTGATTTCGGGGGTAAATACCTATGACGTCTGCTCACAACCTTTTCACTCCGGCCATTGTGGCCACCGTTATGGCACTCGGTCCATCGTTGTCCCCTGCCCAGGCGGCCGTTAGCACCGGGACTGGCTTTATTGTCAATGAACGCGGCGATGTGGTGACGAACCACCATGTGATTTCCCATGTGTTTCGCGATGGAAATGGCCGCCCGACCGGTACGAGCTATTGTCAGCGGACTCTGGTCTCAAACGGTCTTATTCAGCGGACAGACGTCTCAATCTTAGCCTACTCCGCCCCCAATGATCTTGCCGTCCTTCGGCCTCGCGACCCATCCGTCCTGTTTCCCGGCGGCGCCCCTGCCCCGCGCGCCGGCTCTTCGGGCTCGGGACCTAAGCGCTCCGGTGGCGGCATGCGCTCCATTACCGGTGAAGAGGATATGGTTGGCGGATCCGAACCCATGGGCGGCCCTGTCACTTCCGCAGGCCGAAATGGCCAGGCATTCGCGATATTCCGTGATGCGCCTTTGCGCCAGGGAGAAGCCGTTTCCGTGGTTGGCTATCCTTACGGCGCCATCCTGTCGAGCCAGGCCAAAATCACCTCCGGCCTGCTGTCGAGCACGGCCGGTTTGCGCAACGACACAACCCGTTTCCAAACCTCTGCCCCCGTCAATCCCGGCAACAGCGGTGGCCCCATCTTTGATCAGGGCGGCCTGGTGATTGGCGCGGCCGTGGAACAGGTGGCCAAGCGCGGAAATTACCGCGGCAGCGAGAATAACAATTTTGGCATCAAGAGCCGGACTATTCGTCAGTTCCTGGACGATCACGGTGTTGCATACAGGAGCGCCGCGTCGGCGCCATCGCGTCCGTGGGCGGAAGTCTTTGAAGCCGCTGCCCCCTACACCGTTCGGATTGAATGCTTGCTTCCCGACGGTCAGTGACCTGTCATATTTATCATATTATCGGGGATTTGAACCCATGACATGTCTGTTTTCTCGGGCTCGGTGGCTGGGGCGGCCATTCACCGCCCTGTCTTTGACCTTCGCGGCTGTTCTCGGCCTCCAAGGCAGCGCCCATGCCGACTTCACTGCCTATGATCTCGATCCTGCCCGGACGCTCGTCATCTATGGCGACATTGAATATCTCGACCCGAAGGCCCAACCGCAACTTGCAGGCATGCTCTCCAATGCCGGGCGCGATCGCCGGTTGGAGGATCAGCGTAAGGCGCTGTTGAACCGGTTGCGGGACCGGGTGCAGCGGCGGGATGTGAGCCGGGCTTTGGCATCCTGGTCCACCCATCCCCTCGCAATCACGCTCGATGATGCGTTGAAGGCCGTCAAAAAGGCCACAGGGCGGGACCTGCCCACCAGCAAGAGCGGGCGCATCGAAGCGGCGTTCGACAAGATCTTCGGCCTTGTCTTTGTCGGCGGTTTCGAGCAACTCGCCGTCCTTGAGACGCCGACGCGGCGTCAGGGCACTCTGTATCATGACCATTTTGCGGTCACCGTCACGGCCCTGCTCTATGATCTGAAAACCAGCGAAATTGTGCTGTCGGCATCGGCCATTGACATTCAGGAACGTGGTCCCGTGTCCCGCCCCCTGGATGACAAGGGCGAAATTGCGCGGTCCTTCGCTGTTGCCTATGGCGAGGCGGCTGATGATGCCCTTCAGCGTCTGATCGCGCTCATGAACCGGATGTCCGCAGGCGCTGCCGAAGAACGCTGGGACACCGTCATGGTGACGGATCTGGCCATGGCCGGATCGAAGGCCCGCCAATTGTTCCGTTTCGATGGGCCGGACCAGGCAGATGGCAATTTCTGCCCCGTGAGGACCCTGTGCCGGCAGGGCGGCGATGCCTGCCGCAAGGTGGTCGGCTTGCTGACCAATGGCGTAACCAGTGCCCTGTCGGAGGCCGGCCTGCGCACCTTGCCCCCCTGGACCCTGGCGGACTGGGCGACCAGCGCCGAGCGCCAGGTGACCGTGACGCTTCGGCTGCCCCAGTTTTCCTCCGACATTGCCCGGGCCTCTCGGCGCATCCGTCTTGATGCCTCCGAGGCCAATGTAAAGATCATCCCCCGCCTCGATGGCATCGACGAGACGGTCAAGGACCTGAAACTTGCGACCCAGCACGCCTATTACAGTGTGCTGAGCTATAAGGAAGCCCGTGACACACGGGACAGTGCGCGCGGCTGCCCGCCCAGTGGTCCTGTACGGACAGTCAATCCACAGGATTTCGTGGGCGTCGCCTTTGATGACCGCGCCAAGAGAGCGCCCACACCCACCTCGTCCATGGAACGGCTCTTCTACACAGTCGCCATGTACAAAGTTCTCGAAAACATCGCGAAATCCCAGGAGGTGACCCGTGGCTTTGAATGATACACTCCGCATCATGACGGTCTCGGCGATTGGTCTCCTGGCGCCTGCTGCGCTTTGCCAGGCGCAGGCCAATGTCAAACGGGTCACCGTGCCTGTCTCCATTGAGGGCCAATCCTCGCCGGCGGCTTGCGAAGCGGCGGCCCGGGCGGAAGCAGCCCGCATCGCGACCGCCCAGGTGGTTGGTCAGGCCTGCGGTGCCGGCGGCTCCGCGCCTGGCGTGGCTGAAGACCCTGAGGGATTTGTTCGCCGCATGCGCGTTGGCGATGTTCAGGCCACGGCCAGCGGCTGCACGGCAAAAGTTCGGGTGGAAGTCGAGGCCTGGGCCATTGAGGATGAATGTGAAGCCGGGCGCACCGGAGGCGGCCGGCCGATCGGTGTCTTGATGCAATATATCCGCTATGGCGAGATCGTGCCGTCGACCGAAGCGGGCAGCTATGAGCCTGTAATCGCTTTTGAAAAGCAGCTCGCCGAAAACGGCTTCGAGATCATTCCCCTGATTGAGCTGTTTGACGATTTCCAGGATCAGGCACGCAGCGTTAAGGAAGCCGTTGTCGATGACGAATTCGTCTTTAAAAAGATGCGCCAAGGCCTGACCGACACGATCCTGGATGCGCTGGACCGGATCGATCGGGCCGTGCAAGCCCAGCCCAATCGGTTCTGGCCCGGTCTTGAAAAATTCCGCCGCCTTTATGACGGCAATGTCCTCGTCGTCGGACAGATCCACATTGACAAGTCCGAGGACGGACGGGTCTTGACCGTCCGTCCCTCGGTTCAGCTCCTGAACATTCAGGACCGGACCTCCTGGGGTGCCAATTTCCAAGAACAGGTCGCCGCCCGGATCCACCGGGATGCGGTCAGCCTTGAGCCGGCCCTGATCAGCGATCTCGCCGACAATTTCGCCAGCCATGCGGCCGAAATTCTGCCCAAGCCCTGATATGGGCAGAAATGGGACGGCCGGCAGCACCGCGCATGGCCGCCTCACTTGAACACAAACGCGCACACAGCCAGAACGGATAAGGGGATCAACACATGGACATCCGCATACGGAAAACAGCTTTGGCCCTCGTGCTTGCCGCGACGACTTCTGTGTCGGCCCTCAGCGTGTCAGCACCTGCCCATGCCAATGCTCAGTTCGCGTCCTTGATCAAGGAGGGCATCATTGAACACGGGCCCTGCCTTGCCTTCAATGACAAGATCAACCCTAACGCCGAGCTCAATACCAGCAACTCGGCCGCCGACAATCCTGTTGCAAATGCCCTCAATGATGGCGCCTCGAAACTCTGGAACATGGCCCGGGGTTTTATGAAGAAGTCACCCTATTGCGAGGTGACGGATCCGGTCGACAAGCTGCTGCTCATGTCTTCCTCTTTGGACCAAGCCACATTCTTGATCGCAAAGGGGCTCGACGACGCACAAAAGGCCCTCGGAATCCGGCGGACCCTGGATGAAGACGTCGTCGCGATGGAAGACAGTCTCAATGGCGCGTCACTCGCCGAACAGGTCGGCAGCCAGCGTCGGGCCTGGGCGAAAAATACCTCCAAGGCCGGCCAGGCCGTGATCGCCGAACTGGAGCGCCTCAAAGCCAGCGGCGGGATTTCCGACGAGCTGCAGGGCCAGTTGCTGGAAGTACACTACTCCATGAGCCGGGGGTCTTACTTCAAGAACATGGCTGGCGCCGGCGCGTTCGAGTTCCAGCGGATGATCCGCAATGAGGCGGCGCGCAATTACCTGGCCGCGAAGGCGCTGACCGATCCGCGGATCGGAGGCAAGGAGGGCTTCCTTCTCCAGGTGCCGAAACATGCGGTCAATGTGGTGGAGAACATTTTCAACGCGCTCAAGGCCCTTGACGCGGTCAAGACGGCATCCTCCGACAAAGCCCAGAGGAAAATAAAAAGGCAGGCCAAGAAGGCGAAGAAGGAAAGCCGCAAGCAAGCGATTTCGATCGCCGAACGGATCCGCAGCCAAAATCCGGGCTGAACCGTCCAGACCGGTTCAGGCAAAAAAAGGACCTGGCCCGGCTATGCCTTAAGACAGATCAACAGCATGGAAGAGACGACCCATCCTTTCCATGCTGGCCAAAGCGTCCGAGTAGACGGCCCCGGGATGATCCGACTAAGGGGCTGACCCGTTCCAACCAACCGCACAGAGGGAAGCCTCCATGACCACCTTCACCACCTCCATTGCCAGACTGGCGGGTCTCGCCGCTTTGGCCTTCACTGCTTTTGCTCCTTCCGCGCCGGCCCTGGCC
>CAYUYV010000030.1:13332-20355 GCA_964449455.1 uncultured Alphaproteobacteria bacterium
TGCTTTTGCTCCTTCCGCGCCGGCCCTGGCCATTGGCGGTGAAGGCACCTCCGTCGTCGTTATGGCCGACGATGCCAATCGCCGTGCACTCCACCATGCGAGCGAGGCGTTTGCCCGCGTTTCCACCGAAGTGCAGAACCAGTTCCTGGACGGAAATTTCAACGTCATCAATGAGGATATCTGGCTCGCCGATCTGCGCTGGGAACGCGGCGGACGGAAAGGCAAAGGTCAGCTTGCTGAGATGATCAAGCGCGCCTGCCTCTCCGGCGATGAAGCCAAGTGCCCCCGGGCCATGGTGGCCTTGCGCGTTCGCGCTTATGCCGAAGACCTGGGTTATGGCACGGCCGTGTCCGTCCGCGTCGCCGGCGACATGTTTGACACTCGGACCAACAAATTCCTGGGCGGCTGGGAGCATCCTATCCAGGAATATCCGGCCCCGCGCAACTGTGATGGTGTGTGCGCCGAGGAAATCGTGGGCCAGCATGCCCGTGACCTTGCCACCATCGTGGCCGACACCCTGCGCGGTAAGCTCGCGTCCCTGACAAGCAGTGCTGGCGGCTATGGTGATGTCGGTGGCGGCGGCGGTGAAGGCGGCCTGATCAACCAGTATCTCGTGACCTTCAAGAATTTCAGCAAGCGCGAATATCTGACGATCACGGATGTCATGGAGAATGAATTTCCGAAATTCGTGAAGTTCGGCACCGAATCCGGCACGCCGCCCCTGGTGAAGGTCAACTATTTCACCCGTGCCAAGACCCAGGAAATCGCACGCTGGATGAATGTCCTGCTGCTCGACCTGGAAATCCCGGAAAACCACTTCAAGGTCCTGGTTCTGAACAATGCCCGGGAAATCCTTGTGGAGCGGACGATCAACAATGGTGCTCCGAGTGTGCGGCCTTCCCGTCGGTTTGAGTGAACCTGCCGCCCCGCTCCAGCGTGCTTTATGCCCAAGGCTTCGCGCTGGAGCAGCCTGACGGATTGAAGGGAGTATAAGTTCAATGCGCAGTACACTGTCTCGTCTTGCAATGGTTGCAGCCCTGGCGGTTCTTGCCGGTGCCTGCTCCTCCACCAGGGCCGACCCGGCACCGGCGCCCCTGCCCGTCTCAACGCCGGAGGACCCCGGCTATGTGTCCCTGATCGCCTTTCGCGACATGAATATGCGGGCGGCGCCCAACCCGAACAGCCAGATCGTTTTTCGCATGCTGGAGGGCACCCGCTTCGATGCCCGTGTGAAGCAGACCGGGAAGGTTTGGTACTTCCTCGACGTTCTCGAAGGGCCTGAGGGCTATGTGTTCGGAGTGCCTTTCCAAAGGGCGGATGGCAGCGCAGCCCCCTATCCCTGAGGCGGCCAAGAGAGAGAAGGCTGGAAAACTGAGGGGCGGTCCTGCGAGGGCCGCCCTTTTTCTTTTGGCCACGCGCCGGAAAATCCCGCAGGCGCGCTCCAAAAAACCGGGCTGACCCCGCCATGAGCCTCATCAGAGGGCGAGCGATGATCCGCCGCCCACACGTTCCATTCATTTGATGAGACATATCGAGGAGCCCGCCATGGCAGCCGCCAAGACCGTCAAGACGATCCTTCCCCTGATCATTGCCCTGTCGGCCAGTGTGACGGGCGTTCCCTCGGCCGCACACGCAAGGCCGAACCCGGATCCAATCCGGTTCGAACAGACCCAGTCAAAGGGCGAGATCCGGGCCATGATCCGCCAGGAGGCGCGGCAAAACGGCACGGTCCCAGAGGCCATCGCTCTGGCCGTTGCCCATGTGGAATCTCGCTACAACCCCCAGGCGCTCAGCCCAAAGGGTGCGCGCGGTGTCATGCAGATCATGCCGGCAACGGCCCGCGGCGAGTTTGGGGTTGATCCGGACTGGCTGTGGTACCCGCGGATCAATATCCGGCTCGGCGTCCAGTTTCTCGACGATCTCTATGTCCGCTACGGCCGGCGCTGGGACGCCGCCCTGTCCCACTACAATGGGGGCACGCTGAAAGGAAAAGGCGCGAACGCCCGGCCGCACAGCTACACCCGTGAGTATGTCGCCGATGTGCTGGCCGAGGCCCGTCGGATTGATCCCAACTATGACACCCGGGGTCCGAGCAGCCGGCCGGGACGGTCCACGTCAGATGCGCCCATCGCCATGGCCTCCGCAACGGAGCGGACCGGCCGTCCCCTGTCCCTCTCCCCTGGCGGCACACGCCGCTCGGCCTTTGAGACGGATCAGTCCGCTCTCTCGGCCCCGAATGTGCCGGTCTCCGGGCTTGAGGCTCCCCAGGCGTGGGCCGGGGATCAGGGACGCGACCGCTGCCGTGCGGCCACCTCTTTCAGCCCGCGCCGATGCCCCGGTGACGTGCCCTCCACAGCGCCCGTGACTGTGGCCTTCAACACGCCGGTACCAGCAAACCCGGCCGGCCCAGCGTTTGAGAGCCCCATCGAGAGCCCCCGCACGGACCTGCCGGATGCACCGGTGATCGGCACACCCGTGACGGGCGCCGGCACCTTTGCCGTCGAACAGGACTGGAGCCAGGAGATTGCCTCACCGTCCTATGAGACGGCATCGGCTGCGCGGCCTTTCGCGGATCCGCAGCCCGAACGGTCAGACAGCCTTGTCCCTGTGACCGGAGAGCAGGACATCAGTCCCAGTGCACAACTGCATGCAAGCATTGGCATCGCCCGGATGCGCTTTCGACAATCGTTGAGCGCATTTGAATGACAGTGCATTCTACACCCAGCCGGGGCGTCGGCCGAGAGGCCGCGCCTTTCCTTTGGGCTGGGAGAGATTGGGATGCAAGACAAGTCGGGCGGGCGGATTTTAGTCTTCCGCGCACTCTTCAAGCCAGACCTGGCGACGGTAATCCAGGGAACGCTGGCCGACGATATCGACGAGACGCCGCGTTACGCACCACAGGCTGTGTGGGCCGCCGTGTGTCTTCTCGTCGGTGGTCAGCATGCCCTTGCTCTGCCCCGAATGGCGACCTTGCTTTTGATGCTGCACCGGCTGGAAGAAAGCTATGTCTCCCTTCTGGTCGGGCCGCCGGTGAGCGCGTCAGGCTTCCGTACCCTGATGAGAGAACGACTGAGGGCCATGGGCGGGTCGGTTCCGGGGCTCGATGTGCGCCCTGACGCTGTGACTTTGGAGTATTCGGATCGGTCCTTCGAGCTTGCCTATGAGGCCATGCCTCATCTCGCGGCGCTCCTGGCCTTGATCGCAGAAATCCAGGGCCTGAAGTCGATTGACGCCTTGCGGGATGCGGTTACCGGGACGGATGTGACGCTTACCGATGTCCAGAAGGCCTGTAACGGCCTCGCCAAGGACCTTAATGCCTATATTGACGAGCAGACCCTGCCGAAGCATGACCGGCACAAGCTTTTGCGTCTGGTCGAGCATCTGGAAGGCCTGCCGGGCGGGCGAAACTTCACCGTTGATTCGATTACAGATGAGGTGGTGTGGGATTTCTGGCTCCAGCACAGCGCCGACGGCAGCAATTTCAAACAGTATCGCACGGTGGTGCGGGACTATCGCCGCTTTGCCTGCTATCTGGTTGAGGGCGCCGCAATCCAGGCGGCGCGGCATGCGGAGAATATTGAGGGGACGGCGGATGGACGGCGCTCCCGTGCCCTCGCCGCCCTGGCCGATGAAGGGGGCGGTGCTGCGGCCCTTCTCCTGAGCGAGGCTGGTCTCGATGATCCGGTCACGGCGCTGACGGTGAGCCTTGAAGGCCGCGTCAAGGTGTTGCCGAAGGGCGATTGGGTTTGCATCGGGCAATATCTGCCCGACGGCGCCGGTTGCCGCCTCATGCTCTCGCGCTTGCGCAGCACCTTGTTCGGCGATGTGCAGAACAGGCTGTCCCAGTCCTTGAAGGATCGCAAACCGGCCGCCCACCGCGCCGATATCATCGCGGAAGGGCCGGAAACGGATTATCGTGAAGAGATCGGCAAAATCGATAGCATTGCCGCGAAGGTCCGGGAGGCCCATATGGCCACGGCCCATATCCTTTTTGAGAGTGGCCACGAGGATACTCTCGCCACCTTGCTGGAAATTCAGCCTGAACTCGACATGGTATCTCTCAGGGACAGTCTGATGACGGATGATGATCTGTCTCTTGACGGAACCGATGAGAACGATGTTGGCAACCTGATGGCCCGTGTGAATGCGGCCTTTCTTAATCACAAGCGGCGGAACAAGCCGTTACCGGATGATCTTGCGACTCTGATGACCGAGTGCGCCCGTGCTGCTTCAAACCGGCACACCAAGGGCTACAATCGTCCTGATTGGGAGGATCCGGCTGTTGTGGACATGCATGCCCGCGCCGCCCGGGCCTTGCCGGCCCTGCATCAGCAGCTCGCGACCGCGCGGGCAGCCCTGGAACGGGTCGGCCGAACACACGCAATCCCCGAAGCTTTCGGGGCAGACTGCTTACGGTTTGCGGCCCAGTTCCGGGCCCTTTACGACGAAGACGAAACGACCGAGGCGGCATCGGCACCCCCGCAGGGGCCGGTGTCCTAGGGGTCATGGGGCGATCAAGGAGTGTATGTCCATGAGTGTTCAGTGGAAAGACTTGACCGACGAGACCCAGGCCGCATTGGCCGAGGCACTGGATGTCGCCAGCCAGGCCGATGCGCTTCTGGAGGCCGCAGCGGCCGCTCCGGCCTCGGACCATGTCACCATTCGCGACCTCCACGCTTTTTTGTGGAATCCGAACACGGATCGGGACGGTCGCATTCAGCGGGCCTTGCGCGACAATGCGAGGGCACGCGAGACGCTCGACATCCTGCTCCAGGAAAGCGGCGCGGTAACCTTTCCTGAGATCGCGGCCGCCTATACGGACACAATTGTGGAACGCGACTATCAGGATGGACGGGCCACCCTGCGCCTGTTCAATGATCCGGCGGTACCCGATCAGACCTATCTGGTCCTCGATATTGAGCCGGAATTGGGCTTTGAACCCCAAGCCCTGTTCGTGTTTGGCGCAGAGCCCCCCTTCCTGTTCATTCACTTGCCAGAGGCCGTGGACGGCACCATTCAGACCGTGGTGGACGCGGATGATCCACTGGTCGCTGGCCTCGGCTCCCTCGATGCCAAGGTCAAGCTCCGATGACACAGACCCCGCCTGCAGCCGGTCCGCGGACACTCGTCTATGTCGCCACGACGAATGGGCCCAGCCAGGTACAAAGACTGACGAAAGTGCAGATTGCCGCCAAGTCCGTGATTGGTCTCAATCACACCTCGGAGCTTGCCGGCGTCAGCAAGGGATATCATCGCTTCGTTGCGAACGCGTCCGGCGTGATTGCGCGGCACACCAATCATGAGCATTACCGCCTCGATCTGTCGGTGAACATTACCGACGGTCGGAGCTGGGAACTGGGTGTCTTTCTGGCCCATGTGCTGAGCGCGGAAAGCCGGCTCAGTGTTGATGCTGAGGAAGCGGATTGCGCCATCTGGGCTACGGGAACCGTCAACAATTTGCTGGCCGTGGGCCAGGTTGAAGGGGTGGTGCGCAAGCTGGAGACTTCCGCAGCTCTGTTTGAAGAGCTTAAGGCCCGGCATGTCCCTGTGATCTTTGTTCTGCCCAAGGAAAATGATACGCCGGACGTCGTCGAGGCGCTCAACAAGGCGCGCGAGACCATGCCCAGCGCTGAGGTCCATTTCATTGATTCCATTGATTTTTCCTCCGCAGGCCTCCTGCCCCAAGGAGGCCGGGCCGCGTCCGCCACCACCGTGAATTCCGCACCGGTGCGCCGCCCCCGCGGCGCAATGCGCTGGCCGGCAATAAGCCGACCGCTTCTGGCAGGACTGGTCCTTGGCACAATTGCGCTTGGTGGGGCCGTAACGTCCAGGGTGTGGTCGCCCTCGAATGCTCCGGGGGCGGCGTCAACCTTGTCCGGCCATCTGGAAATTGTTGAACCGGACACGAGGGGCCAATGCGGGACATCGGGCACGACACGGACGCTGTCCTTGAGCTGGCCGCGGCGCGGTTCGCTGCGATCATCGCGTGACACGGTGCCCTGCGCGGTGACCGTGCAACTGGCCCTGCCGGAAGACAGTGACCTTGAGGCCCTAGTCCTTGTCGATCGGGGAACTCCCAATGCGCCGCTGTTCTATCCCCGTCCCCTGCCCCTGAGTTCCGATGGTCAAGGCCAAAACTTATTCGAGATACCCAAGGGCGCGGCGCAATCAGGGTTTCGCAGCGGCAGACGCGGCCTCCTCGGCGACGGCAAGACAGCCTGGATTCTGGTCGGTCCCAAGCTTGACCGGGCGGCGCGAACCAAGGCGCGGAACATGGCCGAGCGCTATGCGGAGCAGCCGCAAGGCATGGTCCACTGGGCCTCGTCCCAGGGCTATGCCAGCCTCTATGTGACAAATTCAGTATACGGGACGACGGCGGTACCGGACTGGCCTGCGTCTTCCGCGAAAGGAGAGTAAGGATGGGGATCATGGGTTGGAAGACGCGCGGGCCAATTGCGGCCGGCCTGATTGCAGGTGTGCTGATGATGGGGGCGAGCGCTGCCCCAACGCGTGCCCAGGATAGCGCGACCTATGACCGGGATGCCCTGGTCCAGCGGCTGCGCCCCATTACAGGGGAAGACGGCACGGGCAAGGTGGATCTTTATCTCGCCTTCGGTTTCGACTCCGATGAATTGCTGCCCGAAGCACAGCTCCAGCTTGATTTGCTCGCCGCCGCCATGACCAGCGATGCCCTGATCACCTCCCGGTTCGGCATTTATGGCCACACGGATGCGTCCGGCAGTTCTGGCTACAATCTTTATCTCTCTCGCCGGCGCGCATCGGCCGTGCGCGATTACCTCGTCGCCCAAAGCGTGGACCCGGCCCGCCTTGAGGTTGATGGCTTTGGCGAGAGCCAACTCAAAAATCCCCTGGCGCCCCGTGCGGGAGAAAACCGCCGTGTGGAGATCATCAATCTCACACCGCCGCTCCAAAAGGGTGACGGTCCCCAGGCAATCACCGGCGAGCCTAACTGATTATATGCGGCGCTGGCGACGCCGTCGCTGGAGGGGACAGGGCACCTTT
>CAYUYV010000030.1:20455-36511 GCA_964449455.1 uncultured Alphaproteobacteria bacterium
TTATTGGCACGGATTGGGTTATTGGCACGGATTGGGTGCGGCCGTGTCGGCTGGGCTGATCTCAATGGTCACATGATCAATGCCGAAACTCTCACGCAGATGATCACGGATGGCGGCCCGTTCTTCACACGGGTCGACGCCATCTTTTGTGTGGGCATGGAGCGTTGCGAGCACATGCTCCTGAGTAAGGCACCACACATGCACATGATCAACGGCCACGATACCCGGCACGGCCCTGGTGACGGAATCCGTGATGTCGCGGATATTGAGCCGCGGCGGTGCCCCCTCAAGCAGGATGTGACCCGACCGGGCCGTAATCGACCAGGCACTGCGCAGGATCAAAAGGGCGACGAGCACGGACAACAGGGGATCGATAGGCAGCCAGCCGGTCCACAAAATGACGAAGGCGCCGATAATCGCGGCCACCGAGCCCAGAAGATCGCCCAGTACGTGGAGCAAGGCGCCCTGAATGTTCAGATTGTCCCGGTCCGCCCCATGCAGGATGGCAAAAGCAATCAGGTTCACCGCAAGACCAAGGGCGGCAATGAGGATCATCGTGTCCGCGTCGACGGCAACGGGCGAAACCACCCGCTCGACCGCCTCGATCATGATCCAGCCGGCGACGGCAAATAATGTCAGTCCATTGACGAAAGCGGCGAGCACCTGGAAGCGGTGATAGCCAAAGGTGCGGTGCTCATCCACCGGCCGCCGTCCCAGATAAAAGCCGAACCAGGCCAGGAACAAGGAACCGGAGTCGGCCAGCATGTGGCCGGCATCGGCGAGCAGAGCGAGAGATCCAGAGAGGATGCCGCCGACCGCCTCCACCACCATGAACAGACCCGTAATGATGGCTGCCCAAAGCGTGCGGTTTTCATTGCGTCCATGGTCGTGGCCATGGCAGTGCCCATGGTCGTGATGGTGGTCATGACCGAAAAGTGACATGCCGCGTCCCCCCTACTGGCTGCCGGTCTCTCCCTTAGCCTTTCGGAAAATCAAGCCCCATTTCCCGATAGCGCGCCGGCTCGTCTAACCATTTCTCACGCACCTTTACAAACAAGAACAGGTGCACCCGGCCCTCCAGCATCTCCTCCAGATCACTGCGCGCCAAGCTGCCGATTTCTCGGACCGTTCGTCCTTGCTTGCCGAGCACAATAGCTTTCTGGGTGTCGCGGGCCACATAAATCGTTTGTTCGATGCGAATACTGCCATCTCGCAACCGTTTCCAGCTCTCTGTCTCAACGGTCGTGTCATAGGGCAGCTCATCATGGAGGCGCAGGATGAGCTTTTCTCGGGTCACCTCCGCGGCAAGGAGACGCTCGGTCATGTCCGCCGCCTGATCTTCCGGGTAAAGCCAGGGGCCCGCAGGCATGGCGGCGGCGGTGTGGTCGAGCAGGGCCTTGATGCCATCGCCGGTCAGGCCGGAGATCATGAAGGTGTCCGTGAACGGACCGGCCGACGACCACTCTTCGCAAAGCGGCAAGAGAACCTCCCGCCGCACCTCATCGATTTTGTTCAAGGCGAGAACAGCCCGGCGCCCTGAGGCTTTCAGGCCTTCGACAATGCGCTCGGTGTCCTCACGGGATTTGCCGCCGCGATCCTTGGTCACAAAGCGCGGCGCGTCGATCAGAACCACGACCGCATCGGCATCGTCCGCGCCGCCCCAAGCGGCATCCACCATGGCCCGGTCAAGGCGGCGGCGGGGGGCGAAAATGCCGGGCGTATCGACAAAAACGATCTGTGTGGGACCATGGAGCGCAACCCCGCGTATCCGCGTGCGGGTGGTCTGGACCTTGTGGGTGACGATGGAGACCTTGGTGCCTACGAGGCGGTTGAGCAGCGTCGACTTACCCGCATTCGGTGCCCCCAAAATGGCGCAGAAGCCACAGCGGGTTTCGCTTGGCATGGCCTCTTCTTGCTCAGTCATGCCGTGCCTCCGTCTTTTTGCTCCGAAACCACCCCTTCCCGGACCAGCACCGCATGGGCGGCCTCGCGTTCCGCAGCCCGCCGTGACGGCCCGGTGCCGACGGCCGGTTCCAGCCCCGGAATGACCACCTCCACATCAAATTCCGGGGCATGGTCAGGACCGCGCCGGTCCAGGATCCGGTAGGTTGGTGTTTCCCGTCTGCGCGCCTGGACCCACTCCTGGAGGGTGGTCTTGGGATCTCGGGGCACGGCCTCCTGCCGATCCAATCGGTCCGCCCAGAACCGGTCGAAAAAGCCCTGGGCCGTGGCCCGTCCCCCATCAAGGTAGAGGGCTGCAATGAGGGCCTCGCAGGCGTCCCCCAGGATGGCCGGTTTTGCGGCACCACCAGAGGAGCGTTCGGACGCAGCCAGGATAATGACCTGGTCAAGGCCGCATTCCACGGCGACTTCGGCGCAGGTTTCCTTGCGTACCAGGGCATTGAACCGCGGGGCGAGTTCGCCTTCAGGTGCATGTGGGAAGGCAGACATCAGGGCCTCAGCGGCCATGAGACCGAGCACCCGGTCGCCTAGGAACTCAAGCCGCTCGTTGATTCGTGTTTTGCCCATGCGGCCGTGCTGGCCCTGGTCGACGCTGGAATGGGTCAGCGCTTCGATCAGATGGCTGCGATCCTGGAACTGATAGTCAAGACGCTCTTCGAAGGCCGAAAGGGCTTTCTGGTCGGGTCGCGCCGTGAATGCGCGGCTGCGGCGGCTGCGGCCCAAATAGGCTGGCGAGGAGGACTTCGTCATGGCTCAAAAACAAAGGCGCGCCGCAAACCCGGCGCGCCAGAGACCCGTAGCATGGGTATTCACCGCACGGTCTGGAACAGGCGGCCCCAACGGATCGCTTCGGGCCATTTCCAGAATTCCCACAGGGCCGCGGATCCATCCGTCGAGAAGAACAACAGTTCAGCGCGGCCCACCAGATTTTCGGCCGGAACAAAGCTCACGGCGCGAGGCTCCCGGCTGTCGGCGGACTGGTCCCGGTTATCGCCCATCATGAAGAAATGGCCTGCGGGCACCGTGTAGACCGGTGTGTTGTCGTATTCGCCATTGGCGTAACGGTCGAGGGTGTCGTAGCTGACGCCGTTGGGCAGGGTCTCCCGGTAGCGCGGCACGCGCGTAAGATTGCCGTAAAAGTCTTCTTCAATGAAATCATCGACCCGTTCGCGATCCACCGGCACGCCGTTGATCAGCGTGATGCCATTGCGGACTTGAATTTGGTCACCAGGCAGACCAATCACGCGCTTGATGTAGTCTGTCTTGCCATCCCGGGGCAGCTTGAACACCACGATATCGCCGCGCTCAGGGTCACTGGCCAACACGCGCCCGTCAAACAGTGGCGGGCTGAACGGCAGGGAATGCTTGCTGTAGCCATAGGCGAATTTCGACACGAAGAGATAATCGCCAACCAGCAGCGTGCTCTTCATGGAGCCGGACGGAATGTTAAACGGCTGGAACAGGAACGCGCGAATAACCAGGGCGATCAGCAGCGCGATGCCAATGGTCTTGACATTTTCCCAGATGGAATTGTTAGCAATTTTCAATTCCTTGACCGCCTCGACGGACATGGCAATCCTCTCAAGATACGTGGTGGCCGACCCCTTCCTTTACGCACACTAGCACAGCGTGGACGGGAGCCGTCACCTGTCGAAGGGCATTTGGGACCAACAATTTGTCGTCACGTGGCGCCAAGGACGCACTTCAGGACGGCGTGATGCTCCCCGATGGCCGCGCTTCGATCATGACAAAGGCCTGAGCCCACGGGTCGTCATCCGTCAATGTGAGGTGGATATAAGGCTCGAGGCCTTGGGGAACGAGGGTTTCAAGCTTGGTCAGGGCGCCACCGGTCAGGCGAATCGTCGGTCGGCCCGAGGGTTCGTTCACCACGCCGATGTCTTTCATGAACACGCCTTGGGCAAAGCCTGTGCCCAGCGCCTTTGAGCAGGCTTCTTTCGCGGCAAAGCGTTTGGCGTAGCTGGCGGCCCGGTTGCGCCGGCGATCCGATTTGGCTCGCTCGATCTCGGTGAAGCTGCGTTGGGTGAAGCGCTCGCCAAAACGCTCCAGCGTTTTGGCGATGCGGCGGATGTCGATCATGTCATTGCCAATTCCGATGATCACGGTGTCACTCCCGGTGCGATTGCGCTGCGCGGTTCGCGCGCCGCGTCCATCAGGGTACGCATGCGCCGGACAGCCTCTTCAAGGCCCAGGAACACGGCCTCGCTGACCAGGAAATGGCCGATATTGAGTTCCGCCAGTTGGGGAATGGCCGCGACCGGCGTGACGGTGGCGTAGCACAAGCCGTGGCCCGCATGGACTTCAAGGCCAAGCTCCGCGCCAATTTTGGCGGCCTGGACCAGTCGGCCCAGCTCCCGCTCGGCCCGTATGTCATCCCCTGCCCGCCGCGCTTCGCAATAGGCGCCGGTGTGGAGTTCAACCACAGGCGCCCCGAGTCGAACTGCCGCTTCGAGCTGTTCTGCCTCCGGATCAATGAACAGGGACACCCGCGCCCCGGCTGCGCGCAGCCGCTCCACAAAGGGCGTCAAGGCGTTGTGGAGACCCATAGCGTTGAGACCGCCTTCGGTGGTCACTTCTTCGCGCCGTTCGGGGACCAGGCAGGCCGCGTGCGGACGCAAGCGCTCCGCCAGACTGACCATCTCTTCGGTCGCGGCCATTTCAAAGTTTAGGGGAGCCTCAATCTCACTCGCGATTCGGTCCATGTCCGTATCGCGAATGTGGCGGCGATCCTCGCGCAAATGGGCCGTGATGCCGTGCGCCCCGCCCGCAAGCGCCGCCCGCGCCGCTCGAACCACATCCGGGAAGTCCTCACCCCGCGCGTTCCGCAGCGTGGCGACATGGTCAATATTGACGCCCAGCCTCAAGTCTTTCGTGTCCATCGCGTCCTCGCAATCAAACGGTCCGGGAAAGGAGATAGGCGCACCAATCAGATGTGTCGATGACAGGCTCGTGTGGCGGGTCGGCCCCTGCGTGCCGGCCCTAACCGAAAGTGTGCACGCTTTAGCCCCTTTGCCGGCGGATCGACGTTTCCCTCAGGGCATTCATCGGTTAATGTCCGCGCAAGACTTCTCAAGAACGTGGGTTGGGTATGCCGTTCAGGGGCACGAGCGAGGCACGGATCGCGGGCGCATGGGCGCTTGCCTGCACCCTGCTGCTTGCCGCCGGCATCGGCGCTGGGCACGCCCATGAGGGCGAAGCAGCCCATGCAGAACTGGCATGTCACGGATGCATTCATGTCGACCGGGACATTGATGGCCTTCTTCCCGACGCACCGTGCATCCGCGCGCCCCGATCGTCTCAGCAGACCCTTTATGAAGCGGTTCCGCTCGACTGTTGGTCTGTTCAACGCCGCCCACCCTATGAGGGTCGGGCGCCACCGCTCCCCAAGCGCTGATCACTTCAACCTTTGATTGATTATCGGATCCGGTTGAACAGTCTTCGTGGTGATACGCAGACCGAGTTCGCCAGGATACCTTAGCCCTTAGGAGCGTTTCCATGTCCCTTCGCCGAGTCCTGATGACATCGGTCGCCGGCCTTACCCTGGCCGTCCCTGCCTTTGCCCAAGAGTCCGCCGACACGCCGGCTGTTGGCGCTGATCGCATCACCGACCTGCCCGGTGAAACGATCATCATCACCGCTTCTCCACTGGAGAAGACGGTCAACGAAACCATCATCGGCACGTCCGTGGTGGACCAGGAAGAGCTGGCACGCCAGTTCCAGAACACCATCGCCGAGACGATCACGCGTGAGCCTGGCATCTCCAGCACCTTTTTCGGCCCCGCCGCCAGCCGTCCGATCATTCGTGGCCTTGGCGAAGGCCGGATCCGTGTTCTCGACAACGGCATTGGAGCCATCGACGCCAGCGTCGCAAGCCCGGACCATGCCGTGGCCATCGACCCTTCCTCCGCTGAACGCGTCGAGATCGTCCGCGGCACCTCAATGTTGCTGTACGGATCATCGGCCGCGGGCGGCGTCGTCAACGTCATTTCCGGCAAGATCCCAACCGCAGTGCCAGATGGCGGCTTTGACGTATCCGGCACCGTTGGCCTGAGCACCGTTGACGACGGGTTCGATTTCTCGGGTGCGTTCGATGTGGAAGTGGGCAAGTTCGGCGGCGGTTCGCTGGTGTTGCACGGCGACGGCTTCTATCGCGACGCGGAAGATTTTGACATCCCCGGATTCGCCGAATCCGAAGCACTCCGTGCTCAAGAAGCCCTGGAAGAGGCCGAAGAGGCCGTCCTTTTCGCCGGCGACGACGAAGACGAGGACGAAGCGTTCGGCACCGTTCCGAACACGTTCTTTGAAACAAGCGGCGGTACAGGCGGCCTGTCCTGGGTGAGCGATCGCGGCTATTTCGGCGTGTCCGGCACCTTCATTGACAGCGAATACGGCCTGCCCGGCGCGAAAGAGGAAGAAGAAGGCGAGGAAGGCGAAGAAGAGGAAGAGGGCGAAGAGGAAGAAGGCGCAGGCTTCATCGACCTGCGTCAACGTCGCATCGACTTTGCTGGTTCCTACCGCTTTGACGGTTGGATCAGGCAAGCAACAGCCCGTCTTGGCTATGCGGACTATGAGCACACGGAGTTCGAAGGCCCCGGTGAAGCCGGAACGGTCTTCTCTAACGAAGGCTGGGAAGGCCGCGTCGAACTGATCAACCGCGACTATGATGTCTGGGGTGGCCTGCTTCGGGGTGTCCAAGGGGTGCAATTCATCCGGCGTGATTTCTCCGCCATCGGTGAAGAGGCCTTTGTGCCGCCGACGGAAACCTTCCAGTTTGGCATCTTCCAGCAACGCGCCTATTCAAGAGGCCGCTGGCGCGCCGAACTCGGCACGCGTTTCGAGTACACAAATCACGAAAACACCGTCACCGGCCAAGAGGTGGACTTCAATGGTTTGTCGACCTCCCTCGGTGTCGGCTACCAGGCCAGCGACGCAATCTTCGTGGGCGCGACGGTCTCCCGGACACAGCGTGCACCGACCACGGAGGAGTTGTTCTCGAACGGGCCGCACCTGGCGACAGGCACCTTCGATGTCGGCGATCCGACCCTGGATCAGGAAGTTGCCCTCGGCGTCGAAGCGACCTTCCGCTACATCCTCGACCGGTTCCGCTTCTCGGTAAACGGTTTCTACACGTCCTATGACGATTTCATCCTGTTCGACGAGACGGGTGAGGAAGAGGACGGCTTGCCGGTGTTCCTGTTCCAGGGGGTCGATGCGACGTTCCGCGGTTTCGAAGCCGAGGTTGACGCGGAACTGTTCCGCATGGGTGGCTTTGACGTCCATGCCGATGTCGGGATCGATTTCGTCCGCGCCACACGGGACGGCGGCATCGATGAAGACCTGCCACGCATTCCGCCCCTGTCCGCCGTGTTGGGTCTTGAGGCGCGCCACGACTTTGGCGACCTGCGGTTTGAATTGGAGGCCGCCGCCGAACAGGATGACGTTGCCGCGTTCGAACTGCCGACGGACTCCTACCAGCTGTTCAACATCTACGCGACTCTCCGGCCCTTCGGTGCGGACAGCCCCATTGCGGTGCGCGTGAGTGCAACGAACCTCACCGATGAAGAGGCACGGCTTCACCCGTCCTTCCTGAAGGACAGCGTGCCGCTCCGTGGCCGGAATTTCCGCATCGCCTTCACGGCGAGCTTCTAAAGACCAAAAGGCGGCGCTCTTTGAGAGCGTCGCCTTGTTCTCGGTTGGGCTGCATTGGACAGACCGGCCGTCACGCGTTGCGTCGTTTTTGATCCGCCTCTGCGATCAGTGTTTCGACATTAACCGCCGGCGCCAGGCTCGGCCAGACCTCCAAAGCCTGCCGCGCCGCGATGCGCGCGTCCTCACGCCGCCCCCTCGCCGCATAACGCCGGATATGTTCGCCGGCATCATCACGGCAGAGGTCGTCCAGACGTCCCTTCGTGTTCACGCCGGTCTTGGTGGCGATGTCAACGAAAGCGATCTCCCTGTCGACCGCGGCGAAACTGTATTTGTACGGTTCATTGCCCAGTGTGAAGTCGTAACGCGTGAGCCCCTGGGCAATTGACCAGCGGATGCAATGGGCGTGCAGCATAAGCCCGACGGGCAGATCGCGGACGGCTTCATCGCGTCCGCTGACATGGAACAGCGCCTGCCGTTTCACTGGGTCGATATAGTTCGCTTGGGCCGCGACCGGTTTGCCGGCGCGCCAGAGGACGACCAGATGGATGAGCCCGTTTGCGAGACCCACGGTGATGACCTCCTTGAAACGCGCCATGAGCTGAGCTGCACGCTTTGGCCCCTTGTGGTCCGCATACTGTAAATACCACAATTCGGAAAGGAGGGTCGCATCCTGCGGGTAGGTCTCCGGGCGCGACCGTGTGATGCGAAGATCGGACTCACCGTCCACCTGACGCAGGAGACGCCGCAATTTTTGCCGGGCATTTGGGCTCAGAGTGTCAAGATAGGCGGAAAAATCGTCCGGAAGGTCGACGCAGGGACAGATAAGATTGTTGGTCTTGCCCTCATTGATTTTCCGCTCACAGAGCGTTATGTCGAACTGTTCTGTGTCAAATACGGCACAAAAGCTCTCAAGGCGCTTCGGTGGTCCGCAGAAGAAGCTCAGCGTGATCCGCCCAAAAGACATGGTCATGATTTCGCGGGCAAATGCCTCGCAGACCGCTGCCTCCCGTCGGGGATCGCACAGAATTCCTGTGTAGTCGGCATCGAAAATGCGCCCAAGCATGTCCAATTCATTATAGAGACAGCTTTCGGTCTTGCTCCACCGCGTCTTCAAATGAAGAGGGAGAATGCCGATGCACTTTTTTTCCTCCGACCACGCGACAAGGATCCGGAATTTTCCCGGCGCTCTGACAATGATGGACGCAATGAAGCGGGAGGACAGATAGACATTTGCATTGGGATCGGTCTTGTAAAGCTCGTCCCAATCCAGCTCGATCTCGATAAAGCGCGACGCGTCTTCGACGATTTCGACGTCCATTTTCGAAAATGCTCTTTCAGCGGTCCTTCGTCGACTGGAGCCGGAACCGCAGGTCTGGCCAGGGTCAAGTGTAATCGCCGGCGCTGTCAGACGCCAGTTGTGATCGGGCTTGCCTGTCGCACCTCCCAGCGCTCAGTGTGTAAGCCACAGGACAAAGCGGGCCCACATATCTGTCCGTGCCAGGGTGATCACGCCAAAA
Organism: uncultured Alphaproteobacteria bacterium; assembly: GCA_964449455.1. GTDB lineage: Bacteria > Pseudomonadota > Alphaproteobacteria > JAJFIK01 > JAJFIK01 > CAYUYV01. The sequence continues at coordinate 29,602 of CAYUYV010000030.1, forward strand.
AGCTTCAGCCCCAGGAAGACCCCGCCGATTACGGTGGCCCAGTGGGGCCAGCCCCACCGCCTCAGGTCATAAAGGCCGAGAGCGCCCAGGAGACCCAATTGGACGCCGGCACCAGCCTCCGGAAGCCCAAGTGCCCCCGCCATGCGGACAGCCGCCGGCAGGATGACGCTCGCGGAAGCGATCAGCATGAGGCGTTTGTGCCAGTCCCCATGGCGCCGGACGACAATTGCCGCGCCGAAGAGAAGGGCAAAGCCTATCGCATCAGAAAAGGACAGGAAGAAAAAGGCGGCCGCTCCTGCGCCGGGGATTTCCACGCCGCGCTCAAGAGCGTCGAAGCCGGCCATCAGTCCCGTGACGACCATGCCCACGGCCAAGGGCATGGCGGCAAGACCAAGCATTCGGTGAATTCGCCGTCGGCCGGCAGCAATTAAACCGACCTGCAAAGGAAACAGCAGAAACCACACCGAATAGATCAGCCCATGGACGAAAAACAGAGATGGCACGGGGCCGAGTTCCGCATCGCGCAGATAAAAGCTCGGCGCAAAGCCCAGGAAAACGACCAACGCCAGCACAAGGCCCGCGCCGGCAAAAAAGCGTGAGTCCGTTGCCGCGGTCCCCGTTGAAGATCGCAGAGACGCCAAGGCGTTACGGACGGGATGGAGCGTACTCACCGGGTCGGCGCGGTGACAAAGCGAAGATGGCCCGTCTTGATCCAGACCTTCGCCCCATCGGGTCCGGCAGCAGGCGCAAGAGCGGCACCGTCCGGCACCCGGAGCCAGGATTGGGGGGCGAGTTGATCCTCGCCATCCGTGAGCTGACCAGTGAGCACCAGAAGCTCCGCCCCACCCGCCGTATCGATCGCGCTGCGCGTTCCTGGCGCCCAAGTTTCGATCCGCACGTCTTCGCGGGTGTCGCGGAACAGGGGCTGGATCTCTATCCCGGGCCGTCCCATGCTCGCGAGCGCCGGCAGCCTGTCCGTGTGGATCATGGTCTGGGCCTGATCCGCCGGATCGAACTGCCAGAGCTTCACAAAGATCACACAGCCGGGCTCGGAGCGCGGCGTGTGCGCAGAGCCGGGCGGATTGCGGATATAGGACCCGACGGGAAAATCCCCGTGCTCGTCCTGAAACACACCCTCCACCACCAGAAACTCTTCGCCGCCGCCATGGACATGGCGGGAGAAATCGGACCCTGGCGCATACCGCACCAGGCTTGTGGCCCGGGCCACCTCATCCCCGATGCGGTCGAGCATGCGCCGCTGGACCCCGGCCATGGGTGAGTCCACCCAGGGCATCCGGGCCCCGTGCATCACGATCCGCTGGGCGAAATCCGCATTGATCTCCATGGCCGCCTCCTATTCGGAACCGACCTTTAGCTAAAGACCATTGTCCCATCGTCAACCCGGCCGAAGCGCAGAACGAAAATGTCGCGCACATAGTCCTGCTTCAGGCGCCAGGGGAATTTGGAGCCGACCTTCGGCAGAACATGTTTGCCCCGTTCCACATAGCCACTTGTAAAGTCAAAGAAATCTTCCGCTACGACCTCGGGGTCATTGAGCTGAGGCACGCAGATCTTTGCCTTTTTGCGATCCATGGTCCGCAGCAGGCGGGCGACATATTCTCCGGTCAGATCAGCTTTCAAGGTCCATGATGAATTCGTGTAGCCGATGGTCCAGGCAAGGTTCGGAATGTCGCTGAACATCACGCCTTTGTACTGGAAGGAGTCAGACGGATTGACCTTTTTGCCGTCCACCGTCAGCGGCACATCGGCGAGAAGCTGGAGCTTAAGGCCCGTCGCCGGCACGATGAGGTCGGCATCGAGATGCTCGCCGGAGCGCAGTTGAATGCCCGTCTCGTCAAAGGTCTCGATATGATCCGTCACCATGGAGACCGTCCCCGCCCGGATGGCCTTGAACAGGTCGCCATCCGGCACCATGCACACCCGCTGGTCCCAGACATTATAGGACGGCGTGAAATGGGTTTCGATGTCATAGTCCGGCCCCAAGGCTTCACGCACCTGGTCGAGAATGAACTTCTTCGCCCCTGCTGGATTCTTGCGGCTCTGCTTGTAGAAATAGAGCGTCAAGAGGATGTTCTTCCAGCGCACCAGGGTGTAGGTCCAGGAGGTAGGAAGCCAGCGCCGGATGGCTTTTTCGATGGCGTCTTCCATGGGACGCGCCACCACATAGCTCGGTGAACGCTGGAGCACGCTCACCTGGGCCGCCTTCTCCGCCATGACCGGGGCGATTGTGACCGCGGTCGCGCCGCTGCCGATAATCACGATCCGGTCACCAGTGTAGTCCGTGTCCGCTTCCCATTTCTGGGGGTGAATGATGCGGCCCTGGAAACGCTCCATACCCGGAAAATCCGGGAAATAGCCCTCATCGTAATTGTAATAGCCCGTGCACATGAACAAGAAGCGGCAGGTCATCGTCACCGTATCGCCGATATCGCCGCGGGCGACCGTCACGACCCACACGGCATCAGCGCTGGACCAGTCAGCCGCAACCACTTTGTGCCGAAACCGGATTTTTTCGTGGATGCCGTATTCCCGCGCCGTATCGTCTAGATATTTCAGGATGGCCGGGGCCGACGCGATGCTCTCCTTGTCCGGCCAGGGGCGGAAGGCGTAGCCGAAGGTGTGCATGTCCGAATCGGACCGCAGGCCCGGATATTTGAACATGTCCCAGGTGCCGCCAAGGGCCTCCCGGCCCTCCAGGATCATATAGCTCTTGTCGGGACACCGCTTTTGCAGGTGATAGGCCGCGCCGATGCCGGAAATCCCGGCCCCAACGATCATGACATCCACATGGTCCAAGGCAAACCCTCCCCGCGTTTCCAACGACCCGATGACTTTTCGTCAGCGAGTTTAGGCGGTCCCGTGCCGGGGCGCCAAGCCCTTGTGCGCGCCGTTATGGCCGGGACAGGCGCTCAGGCCGCTTTCTGGGGCATCCGGTCGGTATCGGCCCGGTCCGCATCTTGTGACCGGGTGAAGCGCAGGGCCGTGATGTCTGCGGAAAACAGCATGCTCCAGGTCCATTCAAAGAAGATTTGCAAGCGCCGCACCCGGGTCGGCATCAAGGACAGGTAATAGGCGCGCCACACCATCCAGGCCGGCAGACCCGTAAGGGTGATGATGCCGAACAGATCCGCAACGCCGTTCAGATGGCCAATGCTGGCCATGGACCCGCGCGCTTTATAGGCAAAGGGCCGGGTCGGCTCACCCCGCACAACCCGATTGATACTGTCCGCCAGATGATGGCCCTGGCGGATGGCAAACTGTGCCGTTGGTGGCGACAGGGCGCCGCCGTCCCGTGCATTGGGCACCAGCGCGCAGTCCCCCAAAGCCCACGCACCGGGCACCGGGCCGACCGACATGTCCGGATTGACCGGAATGCGCCCACGCTCCGTCGGCAGACCAATGCGCGCAAGCAGAGGGTTTGGCACCGTGCCGATGGTGTTGACCACGGTCGCACCATGGAGGCGCTGACCGCCCTTGAGCATGACACCGTCCGCAAAGACCTCCTCGACCCGCGCATTGAGCAGCACGGATATGTCCCGGGCGGCCATGCTCCGCGCCGTGAACTGGCCCAAGGGTTCGGGCAGCTCCGGCAGCGGACGATCGGTCCCATGAATGACGCTGACACTCAAATCGTGGTCATGCAGGCGCGGATAATGCCGGCCCGCCTCACGGATAAAGTCATGGATGGCGCCGGCGACCTCAATGCCGCTGAAGCCGCCGCCAATGACGATGAAATGGCCAAGCTGCTGGCGTTCCGCCGCATCATCGGTCTGGTCGGCCCGCTCCATCTGCTCGATGATCCGGTTGCGCAAGGCCAAAGCGTCGCCCAGGCGCTTAAAGGGAAAGGCGTGGGCGGCCATACCCGGCAGGAGATCCAGATTGGCCCGGGAGCCTAGGGCGAAGACGACGTGATCATAGCCGATTTCACCAGTCGTTCCCTCACTGTCATAGATGACGCGCCGATTGTCAGTGTCCACATGGGTAACCTGGCCCATGATGAACCGGCTGCGCCCCAACATGCGCCGAATGGAGGCGACCGTATGGGCCGGCAGCACCGTGGCGCCGACAATCTCGGCCAGCAGCGGGTTGAAGGTGGTGTAGTTCTCCTCACTGATCAAAACCACACGATGGGTGCGCGGCAGTCGGCCTTCCAGGCGCTGGGCCAGTTCCGTGCCGGCAAATCCGCCGCCGATGATCACCACATTCTGTGCATCCGCATTGAGGATATGGTCGACCTCCAGATCGCTGCCCAGGTGAATCAGCCGCAGGGCATAAAGGGCCGCCAGTAACAGGGCGTGAAAGAGAATATTGATCAGGCCGATACTCGAAACTGCCGCATCCGGAACACCAACAAAGACAAGATGAATGAGCGTCAGAACAACAAGGGTCCAGGCGAGGCGCCGGATGGCAAAGCCGGTGAGGACGGACAGACCCCCGAGCAGGGCCACAGCAATGGCGATGTCATGGAGCAATGGATTGGTCGGCAGGACCATCTGATAGGTCCCTTCGCCCGTGCCAAGCAGAAAAACCATCAAAAATGGAAGCGCAATCGAGGCACGCAGCAGAAACACACCCGCATTGCGTCCCCATCCTGAAACCACGCCGCGGGCCAGCCGGGACAGAGCACCGCGCCGGTGCTGTCCAAGCCAATGCAGCAGGTCCCGGTTCCCATCCAACGCCCATCGCCCGCTGCCCAGAAAGAACAGGGCCGCATAAAGACCTGCGCCCATAACATGGGCATAAAGGCTAAGCACCCGAATGTCCGAGGACGTATCAAAGCGGACAACAAAAGCGCTCGCGACAACGGTGATGGCAATAAGCGGAATGACCGCAAGGCGCGTGCCCATCCCAAGGATCAACGCGATGCCGCCCAGCACCTCCAGGATTGCCACCACAAGGAACAGGGGATCAAGATAGGGTTGGATGACATCCGGGAAGGTCGTCAGCATGGTGCGGAAGTCCGCAGGCTGAATGAACTTGTAAAGACCCGGCAGGAGGAAGAAGACCCCCGCCGCGAGGCGCAGCCAGAAAATGCCCGTCGCCGTTAGCCGATCCGCCCGATCCAAAGTGGTCTGATCCATCACCGCCCTCCTCTGGCGCGTCCCGTTCATGCCTGCGCCAGTGATACCTCCCGCCGCCCAGCCGGCCCAGGGGCCCCGCGCGCCAAACCTTGCATTCCAGAACACGTGATCGTCATCGCGACCGGATGAGGCTGCATCGCTGCGGTTGGGGATCGTTTTAACCTTGCGGAAGGCAACATAAACTTCTGTTAACAATCACGCTTCATCCATGGGGTTGGGAGGTGGATCAACTGCTCCCATCAGTTGTGCTGCGTAACATTGCATTCATCCATTGCTCTAAAAAGGCAGGAGCCATCCCCATGGCAGCAACACAGGGAAACGACATCTTTATCGGCACTGACGGTGCTGACGCTTTCGACTCGCGCGCCGGCAATGACACGCTTCTTGGCCTTGGTGGTAACGACACTCTGCTTGGCGGGCCCAATGATGATCTTCTTTTGGGGGGAACGGGAGAAGACAGCCTGACGGGCATGTCAGGCCGCGACATCATCGATGGCGGTGCGGGCAACGACACGATTGATGGGGGCACGGCGGCCGATGCCCTGACCGGCGGCGGCGGTGACGACGATATCGAGGGCGGGCCCGGCAATGATGTGCTCGCCGGAGACACGGGCGAAGACACACTCAACGGCGGCGTCGGGGCAGATACGCTGATGGGAGGTGATGGCGATGACACGCTCAAAGGCGAGATCGGAAGCGATTTGATGATCGGCGGCGCCGGGAGCGACCGCTTCAAGGGCAGTGAGGGCTTTGACACCCTGATCGGTGATGATTTGGGCCCCGCCTCCTCGCCCGCTTGGATGGATGTCGCAGACTACAAGTCCTTGAGTGCGGCCGTCACACTGCTGGCGAACCATCAGGTTCAAAAGGGTGCAGATGGTGCTCTGGGAACCGATCAACTCATCGGTATCGAGACCATTGTCGGGGCAAAGGACCAGCGCAACACCATTGACGGGTCGACCATCGGTGGTCTCACGCTAACCGTGGATCTGTCGGACGATCTTTTCGAGGTCTCCGGCCTCCCCGGCGGCGACACTGTCAGCTCTATCGTGAAACGGTTTGTCGATGTGATCGGCGGCGATGGGAACGATTTTCTGCGTGGCAGCGGCATGGGCAACGAAATCATCGCCAATGACGGTGCCGACACGGTCATTGGCGGCTCTGGCAATGACACCCTGCTCGGCGGTTTCGGCAAGGACAGCATTCTTGGCCAGGCGGACGATGATCTGATTTTCGGCAATCAAAATGACGATGTCATTTTCGGCGGATCCGGCAATGACCAGGTCTTTGGCGGCCAGGACAATGACTTCATCAGTGGCGGGAACGGAGACGACTCGCTGAATGGCGGCCGGGGCAACGACACCATTGATGGCATGGCGGACAATGACCGGGTGCGCGGTCTTGACGGCGATGACCTCCTGGATGGTGGATCGGGCGATGACACCATCATTGGCGAGCTTGGCAACGACACCATGCGCGGCAATTTGGGGGCGGACATTTTTGTCCTCACCGATGACTTCAATCCTGGCGCGGTGAATGGCGGCGGCATTTTCGGAAATGAGGTGATTGTCGATTTTGAAGGCGGGGTCGACACACTGGATGCCAGCACGCAAGGGGCCCTGGTGGGGGACTTCGATGTCAATACCGATGGGGTCATCAATGCTGATGATGCCGGCGCGAGCGTTTCCGTCATGGATGGCGCATTGCAGCTGACCTTCGCCAATGGCACCGTGCTCTTCGGCGGCGTGGACGAAATCGATACGGCCGATATCCTGTTCTCCTAGTGTGGCGGGTCAGGAATGCGCCCG
>CAYUYV010000031.1:0-15692 GCA_964449455.1 uncultured Alphaproteobacteria bacterium
GGCAGTTCCATGTCCAACCGCTCATCAGGATAGAGCGGGGTCAGATTGTCGAAATGGACCTTGTGCCGGGATTTCTCCGGGTCCTCGAAATTGATCGTCGTGACCTTCAGAAGGGCGAAATATCGCTCGCCATCCTTCGGGCTGCGGATCTGCCCCTCCACCGTGTCGCCGGTGCGCAAAGAGAACCGCCGAATCTGGCTTGGGCTGACATAGATATCGTCGGGGCCGGGGAGATAATTGGCCTCCGGCGATCGCAAAAAGCCGAACCCATCCTGGAGCACCTCCAGGACGCCGCCACCCGTAATCTCAACATCACGCTCGGCAAGCTGCTTAAGGATGGCAAACATCATGTCCTGTTTGCGCATCGCACTTGCGTTTTCAACTTCAAGCTCTTCAGCGAACTCAAGCAGATCCGTGGGCGTTTTCGCCTTCAGCTCCTGCAGTTTCAGTTCCTGCAGTGTCATGGGAACACATACCTTCCTGGAGTCGAACCGGGTGGGGGGCGTTACCGGCGATCGGGTTAGCTAAACGGGGAAGTGAGACCAGGGGAGGAGAGGCAAAGGCCCGGCACTTATGCACAGGGCCCATGGGATCTTATTGAACGCAAGATCCGGGCCATGTGAATGGCCGACACGAATCAAGATCGTCACCCCTGACTACAGTCCTGATTCGCAACAAAGGTAGCACGGCATACGCGGGCAGGCAAAAGAACTTGACAACCCGCTATGCAGCTTATGCTGAACCGCCCAAGTTTCAAGCGGTCTAGCACGCTTTTTTGACCATTTCGTAATTCATGACCGCGAGGCAATGCTCGACAATCTGATCACGAGACGTCGCGTCTTTTGAGATGCAGCACGACCGGAGCGAGCGCTCCAGATGATGTCTGCCGGGTGATGGGGTGGTTCAGAACGGCTTCAGAATGACCAGGATCACGATCACAATCATCAGAAGCGTCGGAACCTCATTGAAGATGCGCCAGAAACGTTCAGAGCGGCCATTGGCATCGCTCTTGAACTTCCGGGCCGAACTGGCAAGAAAACCGTGCACGCCGGACAAACCCAGCACCAGCAACAATTTTGCATGGAGCCAGCCTTGCCCGGATCCGGACAGGCCCAGCTCCAGGACCATCAGCAACCCGAAAAGCCAAGTGGCAATCATGGCCGGGTTCATGATGAACTTGAGGAGCTTCTGCTCCATGACTTTGAAGGTTTCGGAGGTCTCGCTGCCCATCGAAACCTGCGTGTGATAGACAAACAAGCGCGGCAAATAAAGCAGGCCTGCCATCCATGCAATAACGGCGATCACATGCAAGGCTTGAACCCAGAGATAAAGGCCGGTGGGCAGCATGTTTGTCTTCTCGTTCCTTGAAAGGTCTTAATCAGGCCGCGGAAATAGAAGCCTTGTCAGCGATTTTTCTTTCCCTGACCCGATCGGCGTTTTCCGAAGCCCAGGACTGAAGGCCGGCAATCACCTGCGCCACATGTTCGGGCGGCGTCTGAGGCACGATGCCATGTCCCAGATTGAAAATATACCGATCGGGACCCAGGGCGTCCAGACGGGTGCGCACATGGGTGTCGAGGGCTGAGCCGCCGGCCACCAGAACCATGGGGTCCAGATTGCCCTGAACCACCGTGTGGGGCTGGAGCACAGTGCGGGCATAATCGAGGGGGATCCCGGTATCCAGGCTCACGCCATCAACGGGAACCGCCTTGACGAAACGCTCATAAAGGGCACCAGAGGCCCGAGGAAAGCCGATAATTGGCACATCGGGATGGGTTTCCTTGAGCCGGGCGACAAGTTTTTTCATCGGCTCCACGCACCAGGCATCAAACCCTTCCGGCGGCAAACCACCGGCCCAGCTGTCGAAGACCTGCAGCACCTGGGCGCCTGCCTTAACCTGGGCGCTGAGATAGGCCGCCGTGACATCAACGAGCATGTCCATGAGGGCGTCGAAGAGATCCGTGTGACCGTAAATCCAGCGGCGCACGCCATCGAGCCCCGCGCTGCCCTTTCCACCGACCATGTAGCTCGCCACCGTCCAGGGCGCGCCTGCAAAGCCGATCAGCGTCACATGGGGGGGCAAGGTCTCGGCCAGGCGGCGCACCGTTTCATAGACCGGCGCCAGATTTTCGTGGATGCGCTCAGGCTTCAGGGCAGCCAGCTGCTCGGTGGTCTCAATCGCGTCAAGTTTTGGCCCTTCCCCCTCCACGAATTCCAGGTGCTGTCCCAGAGCATGGGGCACGAGCAGGATATCCGCGAACAGGATCGCCGCGTCGAAATCATAGCGCCGCAGGGGCTGATGGGTGACCTCAGTCGCAAGTTCCGGGTCATAGCACAGGTTCAGGAAGCTGCCGGCCTTGGCCCGGGTCTCCCGATATTCGGGGAGGTAACGACCTGCCTGGCGCATGAACCAGACGGGGGGACGATCGACCGCCTCTCCCTTGAGAACCTTCAGGAGTCGTTTTTGAGGTGCTGTCGTCTGGTTTGCAGACTGAGTGGACGTCATCAGTGCCATCCCCTTGGGCCCTAGACTCTTTCTTAGAGTCTAGAGGTTGAATCTGTTGGACCAGGGAATCGTGGGGATCCCCTCTCTTCATGCCAAACACTGCCTGCAATTCACGGCCTGTGGATTAGTTCGGCGTGTGAATGGCGCATATGTCGATAAACCGGGAATAACCGGTGAGAACGCAAGGTAGCCGGGAGTTTGGCAAGCGGGGATTGGAAGGACAAGAGGGTTGCCGCATGGATTGTTCACGCCCATGAGAGGCGACACGCAGACGGCTTATCCTCTTTTCGCAGCCGGTGATGGAATCGCGTCCAAATTCAAGCCAAGGAGGATGAAAATCCCCAAAAAGCCGAAAGCTCCGACATACTCACAAATCATGCCTCGGTTTTCCTGAGTGTCCCGTGACAGTTTGTTCATGTTGGCTATGGCACCCCTGTTGCTATGCAACACAGGGCGATGGGGTTAGGCTTTTTGCGTCGTAAGCGCTGTGAATAATGGGAATGAACCCCATGCCCAAACGACCCAAGGCGGAGACCTACTTCCACTTGCATCTGGTCTCCGATGCCACTGGGGAGACTCTCAACACCATTGCCAAAGCGGCAACGGCCCAGTTCGTTGGGGCCCGGCCCTTGGAACACACCTATGCCCTGGTGCGTTCGGAGCGGCAGATGGCGCGTGTCCTCCAGGAGATTGAGTCGGCCCCGGGTGTCGTGATGTTCACGCTCATGAGTGACGAGCTGAGGATCATGTTGGAAAATCGCTGCCGTGATCTGATGATCCCAGCCATTGCGGTGCTCGATCCGGCGATTGATGCCTTGTCGCAATATCTTGAGGTCGACCGCAGCCACAAACCGGGCGGCCAGCACGAACTGAATGCCCGCTATTTCTACCGGATCGAGGCGCTGAACTTCACCATGGCCCATGATGATGGTCAGAGTGTCGCCGATCTGGACCATGCAGAGATCGTGCTTGTCGGGGTCAGCCGGACCTCGAAGACACCGACCTGCATCTATCTTGCCAATCGCGGCTTCCGGGCTGCCAATGTTCCCATTGTCCCCAATGTTCCGCTTCCGGATGGTCTTGAAGGTCTCCAGGGACCGCTCATTGTCGGCCTGACGGCCAATCCGAGCCGTCTTGTGCAGATTCGCAAGAATCGTCTTTTGGCTTTGACCCGGGAAGATCAGCCCGAAAGCGATTATGTGGACGAGGACTCCGTGCGCGAGGAAATCCTGTATGCGCGCCGTGTGTTCGAGCGCAATGGCTGGCCCATTATCGATGTGAGCCGCCGGTCCATTGAGGAAACGGCCGCCGAAATCCTCAATCTTTATCAGGCGCAAGGTCCGACGGAATGAGCGGTGCGCATCTGATTCTGGCGTCCGGCTCGCCCGTGCGTCGGCGCCTGCTTGGCGCGGCCGGCGTTTCGTTCACCGTCAAACCCGCAGATCTTGATGAGACGGGCATCATTGAAGCGCAACGGCGAGCCGGCGGCGCACCCGACAAAATTGCCGGTATCCTGGCGCAAGCCAAGGCCCAGGCCAGTGCCAGGGGGGAGGCGCCCGACACCCTTGTTCTTGGTGCCGACCAGATCCTGGTCCAGGACGGCGAGATCTTTGAAAAGCCGCGCAGCATTAAGGACGTGCGAGACCGTCTTCTCCATCTGCGCGGGCAATCCCATACCCTCATTTGCGCTGCGGCATTGGTGCGCGGGGAGACTGTTGTCTGGCGCCACACGGACCACGCCCATCTGCACGTTCGGTCCTTCTCCGATGCATTTCTCGATGCCTATACAGACCGTCATGGAGCGGATGTCATGGGCAGTGTGGGCGCGTATCTTCTAGAGTCCGAGGGAATTCAGCTTTTCGAGCGCATCGAGGGTGACTATTTCACCATTCTCGGGCTGCCCATGCTGCCCCTGATGGATGCGTTGCGCCGGTCGGGAGTTCTTAGCGAATGAGCGAGACTGCGGATCTGTCCCGCCCCATGATCACAGGAGCGGCCCGGGTGGCTGGTGTCATGGGTTGGCCGGTGCACCATTCCTTGTCACCGAGGCTGCATGGCTATTGGCTCAACCATTATGGTGTTGACGGCGCCTATGTGCCTCTGGCTGTCCATCCGGAGCATCTGAGCGCGGCCATTGCCGGATTGCGGGGGCTGGGCTTTGCCGGGGCCAATGTCACGGTGCCCCACAAGGAAACCGTGATGCCGCTCCTGGCATCCATCAGCCCACTCGCCCTGCAGATCGGTGCTGTCAATACACTGATTGTTTCTCAGGATGGGTCCGTCCACGGACACAATACGGATGCCGAGGGCTATTTGGCCAGCCTTGGTGGGGCCGTCGATGTGGAAACTCTGCGCCATGCGGTCATTCTTGGCGCTGGCGGGGCTGCGCGGGCGGTCGCAGCGGGTCTTTTGTCGCGGGGTGTCCGCCGGCTGACCCTGACCAATCGAACCCGGGCGCGGGCGGAGGCTCTGGCCGCACATCTTGGTCGGCATGAGGGCGCTGTCCGCGTGGCCGACTGGCCTGGGTCTCAGCAGGATCTTCATGATGCCGATCTTCTTGTGAACACGACCAGCCTCGGCATGGATGGACAGCCGCCCCTGTTGGTGGATCTTGAAGGACTGCCCGCTGGTGCGGTGGTCAGTGATATTGTCTATGTTCCCCTGGAAACGGATTTGCTCGCTCGCGCCCGGGCCAGGGGGCACCGGGTGGTGGATGGCCTCGGCATGTTGTTGCATCAGGCCGGCGCGGGCTTTGAGGCCTGGTTTGGCGTTCGGCCGGAGGTGACGCGGGACCTGAGGGCGCATGTCCTCGCCGGGCTTGAAAAGGGAAAATAGGGCCATGTTGATCATTGGACTGACCGGGTCCATCGGGATGGGCAAATCCACCACGGCTGGCCTGTTCGCCGAAGCAGGCGTGCCCGTTTATGACGCTGATGCCGCCGTCCATGCCCTTTACGCGCCGGGCGGAGACGCCGTGGGGCCGATTGGCGAAGCCTTTCCGGAAGCTCTGAAGGATGGCGGCATTGATCGTGCGGCCCTCGGAAAGGCCGTGCTCGGACAACCCGAAGCGCTTGCGCGGCTTGAGTCCATCATCCATCCCCTGGTGGGCAAGGTCCAGTTGGACTGGCTCATTGCCCGGGCCGAAGAGGGGGCCGCCATGGTTGTGCTCGATGTGCCCTTGCTGTTCGAAACGGGCGGCAACGGACGTGTGGATGTGGTTGTCGTGGTCAGTGCACCGATTGAAGTGCAGCGCCGCCGTGTGCTGGAGCGGGAGGGTATGACCGAAGAAAAGCTCGACGCCATTCTGGCAAAACAGTTGCCGGATGCGCAAAAGCGCGCCGGCGCCGATTTTATTATCGAGACCGACCGCGGCGTTGAAGATGCCCGTCACCAGGTGGCCCAGGTCCTGCGGCGGCTTGAGGGCCGCGACGGCCATGTCTGGCCGCGCGGACGAGACTCCGGGGCCTGAGATACTGGCTTTGCCGGCAAATCAGCTAAGCTTGACCCATTGCAAGCTGGGAGGACGCAACATCCATGGTTCGCGAGATTGTTCTTGATACGGAGACAACAGGCCTGGACCCTAATCAAGGTCATCGCATTGTGGAAATCGGCGCCCTCGAACTCGTCAATCATGTGCCGACCGGGCGCAGCTATCATCAATACATCAATCCGCAACGGGACATGCCTGAGGAGGCCCAGCGGGTCCATGGCATCTCGGAGGAGTTTCTTCAGGACAAGCCGCTTTTTGCTGACATCGCCCAGGCCTTCTTGGACTTCGCTCAAGACTCCCGCTTTGTCATCCATAATGCGGAATTCGATATGAAGTTCCTGAACTGGGAATATGCCAATCAAGGCCATCCGGTCTTCGCCAGCGATCGGGCCATTGATACGCTGGCCATTGCCCGGCGCCGGTTTCCCGGTGCGCCGGCTTCCCTTGATGCCCTGTGCAAGCGCTTTGATATCGATACCTCAAGCCGGGATCTTCACGGCGCGCTGATCGATGCCCGTCTGCTCGCGGATGTTTATCTGGAACTGAAAGGTGGCCGGGAGCCTGGACTCTTGCTGGGGACCGGCGCCCATGGCGGCGAGGATGGTTACCAGTCCGTTCGTCCGGTCCACCCTCCCCGCCCTCGTCCACTGCGCAATTTGGTGCATGCGGATGAAGAGGAGACCCATGCCGCTTTCATCGACTCTCTGGGGTCTGATGACCCAGTCTGGAAATGGCGGGGTGCGGGCGGCTAATGCCGCCCTTCTCGCGTGATCAGGATGCCATGGTCGGGCTGCTGGCCCCATCGCCTTTGGCCTGGCGCTGTGCCATTTGCTGGCGATAAAGGGCAGAAAAATCAACGGGATCAAGCAGAAGAGGCATGAAGCCGCCATCACGCGTCATGTCCGCCAGGATGCGGCGCGCGAAGGGGAACAGGGTGCGCGGCGCCTCGATCAGCAGCACCTGCTGCATGCTCTCGGCAGGAACATTATCGATCCCAAACAGGCCGCCATAAACCAGCTCAGCGATAAACAGGGTCTGGTCATCGCGCTTGGCCGAAGCGGAAATGTGCAGCAGGCATTCATAAGCGCCATTGCCCATGTCCCGCGCTTTCACATCCACATTGATGGACACGTCCGGCCCCTTCTGACCCTGGACTGCGGCCAGGGACTGAGGCGCATTTGGGTTTTCGAAGGACTGGTCCTTCACATATTGGGCGAGGACACGAAGTTGGGGCACGCCGGCCTGGGCCTGTTGGCTCGGCTGGCTTTCACCGGCTGCTCCGTTCGCTGCGGCCGCGCCATTGGTCGCGCCTGCTGCACCGTCAGCCGCATTCACCCCCGTTTCGTCGATCTGATCTTCGGTTTTATCGGACTCGCTCATTGCGCAGCCTCCCCTGGAACCTCACATGGACCTGGACGCTCCGGTAGCATGGCCCCGAGAACCGGGCAAGCGGCGGGCCGGGTCGATCACGCTTCGCGCAAATCACCGTTCTATCAAGGCCGACGGGGCCGGGAGCCAGGACCTTGGCCCCAGCGGGAGTCCGTTGGGGGCTCTGTTGGGTCCGGATCCGGATCGGTCTCCTCGAATTCGCCCTCAATGATGGTGGGGCCAGTGTTTCGAGAGGGGCCAGTGTTTCGGGAGGAGCCAGTGTTTCGAGAAGAGGATGTCGAGGACTGCCGCACATCGACCACGGTTGCATTGGCGAGGATCGCCTTGAGCAGACGCTTGCCCAAAACCTGGCGGATCGGCGGCACCAGCAGGGTGAAACCCACGGCGTCCGTAATAAAGCCCGGTGTCAGCAGGAGGGCCCCAGCGATGGCGAGGAACAATCCGGTAAACACCTCACCCAGCGGCATTTCGTTCCGGGCCAAGGATTGGCGCGCCCTCAACAGGGCTGCCTGGCCTTGCGCGCGCATGATCACAGTGCCGAGAAAGGCAGTGCCCACCACCAGACCAATCGTCGGCCACAGTCCGATGCGGTTTCCTGCCGCGATGAGAATGGCGATCTCGGCAATCGGCGTCGCAACGAAGATCAGGAACAAAAGGATCGGCACGGGATTTTCTCCTGGTTGAACCGGCCTACCGGCGGGAACAGCCTTGAACAGGGGATCCCCATGAGATGGCGTGCACGCCCAAACCGTTGCATCAATCGGGCTTGTTGATCATCTCTTGAGGGCAGTAATGTGAAATCAGCGAAGCGGCTGATCGATCATATCGCAACCGGCCTTTGACCTGCGCCGTGCAGGCTCGTGCGGCCTCACCGATGAAACCGACCGAGATGAAACCGAGCGATATGCATCCTTCCTACCACCGGTATCGACCCTATGTTATGACCGGTGGTCGTCGCAGACATAGCGCCGTGGCCGCAGATTTCTCCGGCCTTTGGGAGGTCAGGAACGGTGGGTACAACTGGGATAGGCTCTGACGTGGCATTTCTCGAAATCATCGTCCTCGCGGTGTTGCTTGCGTTCATCGTGATAAAATTGCGCAGTGTTTTAGGGCGCCGAACCGGTGAAGAACGCCAGCGGCCGGACCCGTTCCTCGACCGTGCCAATGGCAATGGTGCGGATGACGATGATGAGAAAGTGGTCGCTTTGCCCAGAACGCGGGTGACGTCCGAGGAGCCGGCCGTCGAAGATCGCATGAGCCGGTTCGCGCCGAAGGGCTCGCCCCTCGCACAAGGCCTTGTGGATATCCAGATGGCGGATCGCACTTTCGATCCCGACCAATTCCTTGAGGGCGCCAAATCAGCCTATGAGATGATTGTGACGGCCTTCGCGGCCGGCGCGCGCGGGGAGCTGGAACCGCTTTTGAGCGCCGAAGTCATGCAGGACTTCGACGGTGTGATCTCGGCGCGGGAGTCACGGTCTGAAACGGTTGAGTTCCAGTTCGTCGGGCTCTTGTCCACCAAACTGACCGAAGCCGCCCTTGAAGATCGGGTGGCGGAGATAACCGTTAAATTCGTCAGCGAGGTCATTTCGATGACCAAGAATGTTGATGGGGCCGTGATCGAAGGCGATCCGTCCACCGTCCGTCAGGTTACGGATATCTGGACTTTCGCCCGCGACACCCGCAGCGCTGATCCCAATTGGGAACTCGTGAGCACCGCAGGTTGACCTTGTATTCACGCTTTTAAGGGCACAACGGGGACCGATTCACGGACCGGAAATCGTCAGTCATGCCGGACCAACGTTCAGGGCCCTCCCGACCCCGTTTCCTCACTCTCGCCAGTGCGGCATTGCTGCTCGCCTGTCTTTCGGGCTTTGCCGTTTGGTGGTTTGCCGCGCGTTCCCCTCAGCCTTCCGTGAACGGCGAATTCAATCTGACGCCGGTCTCGTGGAGCAAGGTCCAGGGCTGGACTGGGGATCCGCTCACGGATTTCTGGCCCGCCTATCTGCGCTCTTGTGAACGGCTGCTTCGCATGGACCCGGGATCGCCGCTTGCAGGCCCGACCGGTGCTTTCGGAAGCGCGGATATTTGGCAAACCCCCTGCCGCGCCGCTGCGTCGGTTGACGTCAAGGCGAGCGCCAATATCAGAGCGTTCCTCGAACACCACTATTATCCGTTCGAAGTCTCGGGCTCGCGCGGCGTTGATGGTCTGATCACGGGCTATTTCGAACCAGAACTGCGCGGCAGTCTGGTGCCCACGGAGCGTTTCGCGACACCGCTCAAGGCAAGACCCGGCGACCTGATAGATGTGGATCTTGGGGCCTTTCGCGACGATTTGCGCGGGCGTCGCATTGCTGGCCGGATCGAAAATGGCCGCCTTGTGCCTTATGCCTCCCGCGGCGATATCGAGGATGGTGCCCTTGAGGGCCGCGCGGATACCCTGGTCTGGATCGATGATCCGATCGATGCTTTTTTCCTTCATATTCAGGGCTCAGGCCGCATCCGGCTTCGGGACGGCTCGATCCTGCGGGTCGGTTATGCGGGGCAGAACGGCCATCCCTATACGGCGATCGGGCGGGTGCTGATCGATCAGGGGCAACTCACTCGGGAGGCAGTCTCCATGGACACGATCCGCCAATGGATGGCGGACAATCCTGACCAGGCCGGCCCTCTGATGGCGCATAACGCGTCTTATATCTTTTTCCGGCGCCTTGACCTTGCCGATCCCGATGATGGTCCTCTGGGGGCGGAGGGTCTGCCGCTCACACCCCTGCGCAGTCTTGCGGTTGACGCCAAATTCTACCCCTATGGCATTCCCGTGTTTCTCAGGACCGATGTGCCGGATCCGGCTGTGCGTGGAAAAACTGTGCCATTCCAGCGCCTTATGATGGCCCAGGATACGGGCGGGGCGATCCGCGGCGCCGTGCGGGGCGATGTCTTTTTTGGCAGCGGTGATGCGGCTGGGGCCCTTGCCGGGCCCATGAAGGCGCCGGGCCGTTTCCATGTCCTGTTGCCCCGGGCCTTGAACACGCCTTCCCCTGGCGTTGAGTGAGGGGATCACTTTGGGCAAGAGACGCGGCCTTACCGCTGACGACATCGACATCTGGCGGCGGGCCATGCGGACGACCACCGCCCTGCCGGGCCGTGACCTTCCACCCGCGTCCCCCAAGCCGAAACCCAAACCTGCGCCAGCCCGCGGTGAGGCACCATCCCTCGACCCGCTGACCCCTGCCTCAAAGCCTCTGGCCAAGGACCATTCGCGCAATACGGCTCCGTCCCATCACCATAGCCTTGATGGGGCGACGGCCCGCCGCGTGCGGCGCGGTCAGCTCTCCGTAGAGGGACGGATCGATCTCCACGGCATGCGCCAGGACGAAGCCCACAGCGCCCTGACCCGGTTCATCATCGCCTCGGCAACCCGGGGTCGGCGCTGTGTCCTGGTGATCACAGGCAAAGGCGGCCGCGCCAAAGCCACGGACTTTGAGTCCGTTTTCATGGCGCGTAGGACCGACAGAGGAGGCCAGGGAGAGGGCGTGCTGAAGCGCATGGTGCCCCTCTGGCTCGGCCAGGACCCCTTGCGCCACCGGATTTTCTCCATCCAATCGGCCCATCCCAAGGACGGTGGTTCGGGCGCACTTTATGTATTCCTGAAGCGTGGCCGGACCTGATACGGTCCCGGCACGCAAAAGGACCCGCCCCAAACGACGCTGCCCGACACGCCATGATCCTTAATTTCAAGTCGACGGAAAAATCGCTGCGCAAGCTGGGTGACGAAATCCAGGACAAGTTCCGCTATATCGTGGCTTTTGGCGGTACATTGTTTGCGTTTTACATCGTGTCCTATTTCTTCCTGACGCTGGACCAGATCCAGGACCCCATTATCCGAATTCTCTATATTTTTTCCGTGGCTGCGTTGATTGTCGTGGCGACCCTTTTTGTCCTGCGCGGTGTTCTGTCTTCGCCCAAGCCGGTCGCCGGCGATGATGTCACCATGCCCCGGGTGCGGCTCCATCCCGAAAGCGCCCAGACCTTCGCGTACAAGGCCCCGGAAGACGTCGAACTGGAGTTTCCCGGCCGACCGCTGGATGGGCCGGCGGACGGTGAAGAAGGCTCGGCGCGGCGGTCGCCAGCCAAAGCCCGCCGTGCCGATGACGATTTCAGCGTGATGATCGTCCATCCTGCCAATGCGGGAGAGGGCGCGCTGCGTGATGCATTGGGGCGCGAGATCGCTGGCCGCGCGGGGCAGGACAGCCGTTGGACCAAGCTCGGTCTTGCCGTTCTGCCGCCGATTGTCGATGACGTGGACGCCAATGGGCCGGTTCTGTCACAGGCGGATGGCGCCGATCTGGTGCTGTTTGTTTTTGACAATGATCTCCTGCGCGGCGAAATGGAGGGCCTGCGAACGCTGATCGCCGATCGCGTACCGCTCATTCTGGTGCTCAACCAGGTGGACCGGCTGCGCGAGACGGAGGCCAAGGAGCTTCAAGAATCTCTTTGGGCGAAGCTTGCCGATGTGCGTCGGCGCCCGATCCTGGTGACGTGCGCGCCTGATCCGCTGCCCGAACGCCTTGTGGTCCGTGAGGCCGACGGCACCGAGCGGGTGGAGGAGCATGTGCCGGAGCCGGATCTCGGTGATCTGATGGCTGCCATGGAAAAGGCCCTGCGCTCCGCCCGCTGACGGCGTGAGGGACCGGGGCACTGACGGTGATGTGAAGGATTGAGAGTGTTATGGGGAGCAAGCCACTGTCCGCCATGGACCTGCAGGTCCAGAACTATGAGGACACGATCGAAAAGCTCCGCAAGCTGCGGGACGACAACCGGGACCTGCCCGAGGTCGAGGCCCGGGTGGTCAATGACGCGCTGGAGTCCATTTCCGAATTCGAGCTGAAGCTGGGCCAGAACCAATTCGGTATTGCTGCCTTTGGCGAGGTGAATGCCGGAAAGAGCCGCCTGCTGAATGCCCTCGTGGGCCGGGACGTGTTCGGTTATTCCGAGCGCGGCGGGGAGACCAGAGACGCCCATGTGGCCGAATGGGTGCCCCACCAGGTGGAAACACCCCGCATCGGCGGCCCCCGGGGCACGCTCTCCGACTACAAACTCTATGTCATCGACACGCCGGGCATTGGCGAATGGCAGGGCGAGGACCGGGAGCGTCTGGCGCGCGAGACCGTCCGCTATGCCGATATTGTGCTTTATGTGGTGGCCGGAGACCTGAAGGCCCATGAAGCCCGCGCCATTGACTGGCTGGATGCTTTCAACAAGCCGGTCATCCTGGTGCTGAACCAGATCGACAAGATGCGCCCCCGGGAGATCGAGCAGGCCCGGGCCTCCATTATGGAAAAGGTCGGCCATATCGTGCCGCCGGAAAACTTCGTCTGTGCCGCCGGCGCGCCCCGCTCGGAATGGGAGACGGTGGTCTATCCCGACGGCACGCGGGAACGCCGGGAGGTGCAGCCTGAGCCCCGCATCGAGGACCTCCAGGTGCGCATCCTTGAGGTGGTGGCGCGGGAGGGCAAGATCGTCGCGGCCTTGAATGCCAGTCTCTTTGCCGATGATGTCTCGGCGCGCATTGCTCAGCTCAAGGAAGACTATCGCGGCCAGGCGGCCCAGAGCGTGATCCGCAATCACATGCTCACCAAGGCCTTGGCGGTCGGTGCGAATCCGATCCCGGTGCTCGATATCGTGACCGCCTATTCCTTTGACGGGCACATGATCGTCCGTCTGGGTCTCGTCTATGGCCAGAAGATCGACCTCAAAACCGCCACGGCCCTTGCCCGGGAGATCATCGGTGCCTGGGGGGTCACGGCGGCGGTGGAACTTGCCACCCATGTGGTGGCCTCGGTCCTGAAGGCGATCACCTTTGCCGGCTCCACTATCATCACCGCCGGCCCCCAGGCCCTGGCCGCTGGCTGGAGCTCCTATGTCATCGGCAATGCGGCGGCGGTCTATTTCCGCGAAGGCGGCTGGGGCGACAAAACTCCCCGCGACGTGGTGGAGCGGATCCTGGAACAGGTCGACCGGGACAGCATCTTGCGCCCCCTGGCCGAGAAGCTAAATGGCCAGAGGGTCGTGGGGACGGGGCATACCTGAATACCTCACCGTGGGATAGGTTTTGACCCATCTTACGGCGTGTGCCGATCATCCCCTATAGGATAAACCGGCTCAGATCGGCGTTTCGGGCCAGATCGCCAATGTGCTCCTCCACATAGGCGGCGTCGACGGTTATGGTTTCGCCGGACCGGTCGGGGGCGGCGAAGGAGACATCGTCGAGGACACGCTCCAGCACCGTGTGAAGACGGCGCGCGCCGATATTTTCAATGGTGGCATTGGCTTCAGCGGCTATGTCGGCGAGGGCGTCGATGCCGTCATCGGTAAAAACCAGGCTCACGCCTTCCGTTTCCATCAAGGCCACATATTGCTTGATGAGGCTCGCCTCGGGCTCAGTCAGGATACGGCGGAAATCGTCCCGGGTCAGGGCCTCCAGCTCCACGCGAATGGGCAAGCGTCCCTGGAGTTCCGGGAGCAGGTCCGAGGGCTTGGCGAGGTGGAAGGCGCCCGAGGCGATGAACAGGATATGGTCCGTGCGCACCGAGCCATGCTTTGTGGACACGGTCGTCCCCTCGATCAGGGGCAACAGATCCCGCTGCACACCTTCCCGGCTCACATCCCCGCCCTGACGTTCCGAACGCGCCGTGATTTTGTCGATCTCGTCCAGGAACACGATGCCGTCATTTTCCACCTTGGCGATGGCGTCCTGGATGATCTGTTCCTCGTCGAGCAGCTTGTCGGATTCTTCGGCAATGAGAATGTCATGGGTCTCGCAGACCTTCATGCGCCGGGTCTTCGTGCGCTTGCCCATGGCCTTGCCGAGCAGGTCGTTGAGATTGACCATGCCCATTTGGGCACCGGGCATGCCGGGGATCTCGAAGCTGGGCATGGCGTTCGATGAGTCCGACACTTCGATCTCAATTTCGCTGTCATCAAGCTCGCCGGCGCGCAGCTTCTGGCGGAAGGACTCCCGGGTCGTGGATTTGGCTTCCGGCCCGACCAAAGCGTCGAGCACCCGTTCTTCCGCACCCCGATAGGCCTGGGATTTGACTTCCGCCCGCTTGGCCTCGCGCACGAGGGTAATGGCGGCTTCAAGCAGATCCCGGACGATCTGTTCCACATCCCGGCCCACATAGCCGACTTCCGTGAATTTCGTGGCCTCGACCTTGATGAAGGGCGCCTTGGCGAGTTTGGCGAGGCGGCGGGAAATCTCTGTCTTACCCACGCCCGTGGGGCCGATCATCAAAATGTTCTTGGGCAGGACTTCCTCACGCAGGGACTCGTCAAGCTGCATCCGGCGCCAGCGATTGCGCAGCGCAATGGCGACGGCCCGCTTGGCGTTGTTCTGACCGATAATGTGGCGGTCCAGCTCATGGACGATTTCCCGCGGGGAAAAGACGGACATGGATTACCCTTTAAGCCGTTCGATGGTGAGGGATGTGTTGGTGTAGACGCAGATCTCGGCGGCAATCGCCATGGCCTTGCGGGCGATCTCTTCCGGCTCGAGGTCGCTGTCTTCAAGGGCGCGGGCCGCGGCGAGCGCGTAATTGCCCCCCGATCCGATGGCCGCAACGCCCGTATCGGGCTCCAGCACATCCCCGGTGCCTGTGAGCACGAGGGTGCTGGTGGGATCGGCGACGATCATCATCGCCTCCAGCCGGCGCAGATAGCGGTCCGTGCGCCAGTCCTTGGCCAGTTCGACGGCGGCGCGGGTGAGCTGCTTGGGATACTGCTCCAGCTTGGCTTCGAGCCGCTCGAAAAGGGTCATGGCGTCGGCGGTCGCGCCGGCGAACCCGGCGATCACCGCGCCGCCCGGCCCCAGCGGTCGCACCTTGCGGGCCGTGCCTTTCATGATCGTGGGGCCGACGCTGACTTGGCCATCACCGGCGATGACCACCTCGTTGCCTTTGCGGACCGACAGGATGGTGGTTCCGTGCCAGTTCCGCGGCGCTTCATCCGTCAAGCGCATCTCCTTTGGTGTGCCGCCATTCAACAGGTTGGCATTGAGCGGTTCGGCAGATGTATCGATGATCGGGGCGGGATCAAGCCAAGCCTGGGCCAGAAATCCGATTTCCCCATTGCGAGGAGCGAAGCAATGAGGCAGTCCAGGGCGCGCCAGCCAGCGACTCTGCGCCCCCGGGCAGGGACGCTGCGCTCGCAATGACGCTGCGCTCGCAATGACGCTGTGCTCGCAATGACGCTGTGCTCGCAATGACGCTGTGCTCGCAATGACGCTGTGCTCGCAATGACGCGGCGGGT
>CAYUYV010000031.1:15792-36352 GCA_964449455.1 uncultured Alphaproteobacteria bacterium
GCTCGCAATGACGCTGTGCTCGCAATGACGCTGTGCTCGCAATGACGCGGCGGGTGGTTGTGTGAACAGGCCGTCCGGGCTTGCCGCCGATCAGGCGCGATCTGACCCTACCCAAACCTGTTCCCGGGTCCTATAGCTTGTCGCTTGCGAGCAATGATGGCCTCAAGGGAACGGATATGCGTCAGGCATCGGTCACACGGGCGACCAAGGAAACTGATATCACCGTCGAGCTCAATTTGGACGGGACAGGACGCGCTGATGTGCAAACAGGCGTCGGGTTTCTGGACCACATGCTGGATGCCTTTGCGCGCCATTCCCTGATGGATCTCATGGTGCGGGCCAAGGGCGATCTGCATATCGACGCGCACCATACCACCGAGGACACCGGCATCGTGATCGGCCAGGCCGTGCGCCAGGCTTTGGGCAGCATGGCCGGCATCCGCCGGTTCGGGGACGCGACCGTGCCCATGGACGAAACGCTGACCCGCGCCGCCATCGACATTTCCGGCCGGCCTTACCTCGTTTGGCGCGTGGCCTTTTCCCGGGACACGATCGGCACGATGGACACGGAACTGTTCAAGGAATGGTTCCAGGCTTTTGCCACCAACGCGGCCCTGACTCTCCATGTCGATAATCTTTATGGGGAGAACTGCCACCATATCGCCGAAAGCAGTTACAAGGCCTGCGCTCGGGCCTTGCGCATGGCGGTCGAGGTGGATCCGCGCCGGCCCCAGGAGGTCCCCTCCACCAAGGGCAGTCTAGGTGAGGGGGTGTAGCGCCATGGAAGCGGTTTTGGTCGATTACGGCTCCGGCAATCTGCATTCTGCCAAAAAAGCGCTGGAGCGGGCGGGTCAGGAGGCGGGCCTCACCGTCACCGTGACCCAGACGGATAATCCGCAGGCGGTCAAGCGGGCTGATCGCATCATTTTGCCCGGTGTCGGCGCCTTTGCCGACTGCCGCAAGGGCCTGGAGGCCCATGAAGGTCTTGTGGACGCGCTTGAGGAGGCTGCCCGGTCAAAGCCCTTGCTTGGTATTTGTGTCGGCATGCAGCTCATGGCCAGCCGCGGTCTTGAGCACGGCATCCATGACGGGTTCGGATGGATTCCCGGTGACGTGGCCCATTTGGACCCATCGGGTCATGGGACTTTTAAACTGCCCCATATGGGCTGGAACGCGCTGGACCTGGCGCCCGGGGACCATCCGGTCCTGAGCGATCTGCCGGGCCAGGAGCCTCATGTCTATTTTGTCCATTCCTATGCCTTCCGGGCGCAAACGCCGGACCATGTGCTCGCCACCAGTGATTATGGGGGCACTTTCACGGCCGTCATCGGCCGGGACAATCTGGTCGGGACCCAGTTTCACCCGGAAAAAAGCCAGGCCGTGGGCCTGAAGCTGCTTGCCAATTTTCTTGCCTGGGCACCCTGACGGCCAAGGCCCCCCTCAGGAGGCTGATGTGATCCTTTTTCCTGCGATTGACCTCAAAGATGGCGCCTGCGTGCGTCTTGAGCAGGGCGATATGGCCCGGGACACGGTGTTTAACGCCGATCCGGCGGCCCAGGCGCGTGATTTTGCCTCCCTTGGCTTTGAATGGCTGCATTTGGTGGATCTGAATGGCGCTTTTGCCGGCAAACCAGTGAATGGAGAGGCTGTCACGGCCATCCGGGCCGCGGTCGATCTGCCGATCCAGCTGGGCGGCGGCATAAGGGATCGGGCGACCATCGACCGGTGGCTTGAGGCCGGCATCACTCGGGTCATTCTGGGGACCATTGCCGTGCGCGATCCGGACCTGGTGAAGGCCGCCGCGAAGGATCATCCCGGCCGCATTGCCGTCGGCATTGATGCCCGTGCTGGCCGCGTCGCCGTCGAGGGCTGGGCGGAAACGTCTGATCTGGAGGCGGAGGATTTGGCCAGACGGTTCGAGGATGCCGGCGTGGCCGCGATCATTCACACTGACATCGATCGGGACGGTCTGCTCGGCGGTGCCAATGTGGCCGCGAGCGCGAATCTGGCCAGGGCCGTACGCATTCCGGTCATTGTCTCGGGCGGTGTCGCAGGCCTTGGGGACATCGAAGCGGTCGCGGCGGAACGGGCGTCGGGGCTTGCGGGTGCCGTCATTGGCCGCGCGCTCTATGACGGGCGGATCGATCCGCAAGCGGCGCTTGCCCTTGCGAGCGCAGCCTGACAGGAGACCACAGATGCTCAAAACCCGGATCATTCCGTGCCTCGACGTGAAGGACGGCCGCGTCGTCAAGGGTGTGCAATTCGTGGATCTGGTGGATGCCGGTGATCCCGTGGAACAGGCCCGCGTCTATGATGCGGCGGGTGCGGATGAACTCTGCTTCCTCGATATCACGGCGAGTCATGAAAAGCGCGGTATTCTGCTCGATGTGGTCTCGCGCACGGCCGAAGCCTGTTTCATGCCCCTCACCGTTGGCGGCGGCGTGCGGACCTTGGAAGATATCAGGGCTCTGCTTCTGGCGGGGGCGGATAAAGTGTCCATCAACACGGCCGCTGTGAAGGATCCGGACTTCGTGGCGCAGGCAGCCCGCAAATTCGGGAGCCAGTGCATTGTTGTCGCCATTGACGCAAGGAGCGCCGCGCCGGAGCGCTGGGAGATCTTCACCCATGGCGGCCGCGAGCCCACGGGGATTGACGCCATCGCATTTGCGCGCCGGGTGACGGATCTGGGTGCAGGCGAGATCCTGCTTACCTCCATGGATCGGGACGGCACCAAAGAAGGGTTCGACCTTTCCCTCACCAAAGCCGTCAGCCGCGCGGTGCCTGTGCCTGTCATCGCGTCCGGTGGTGTTGGAACCCTCGACCACCTGGTGGATGGCGTTCGCGAGGGGGAGGCGGACGCGGTTTTGGCGGCCTCCATCTTCCATTTCGGTACCTACACGATTGGCCAAGCCAAAACCCATATGGCATCGGCTGGCCTGCCAATCCGGCTTTAATGGAGCGGGCCAGACGGATGGTTCAGGCGCAGATTGGCATCCGTCTGGGACGCTCCACTTGAGTGGCATCGAAACCGCCGCGCCAACCGACTTCCCAATGTAACAGTTCCATGACATAGTGCGATCCATAATCGTAGCAGTCACAACCTGTCTATAGTGCAATCCGACACTTGAAGCCTTTGGGGGGCCTGACCATGGGAGCGGTGGGGTGTACGCGTTCGCGCGAACGCGAACTGGTTTTGTATCTGGATCCGGCGCATGTGCCTGACCTTGCGTCACTGCACTGGCTGGCGCCCCTGCTCGCAGCCCATCCGGAGATCATCCGAACACGCTATTTTGACACGGGCGATTTTGCCTTTCGCCGGCGTGGTTTCGGCTTTCGGGTCCGAGAGGCGGGCGGGCGTGTGATCCAGACCATCAAGACGGCCGGAAATCGCAGTGGTGTGCTCCGGGACCGGATGGAACTCGATACCCTATTGGCGCCTCAGCCAGCCGGGGTCGGCATGTTCGGGCCTTGGCCTGATCCTGCCTTGATCCCGGATCCCGATTTGCGGGATGAGGTTTTGGCCCAGCTCGACGTCAAGCCCCTTCGTTGCCTGTTTGAAACGCGAATCTTGCGTCGACGCGCCCATGTGTTTCTTGAGGATGGCACCCATCTGGAGTTGGCCCTTGATGAAGGGGATATTCGGGCCGGATGCCGGACCATGCCGGTGTGTGAGCTCGAATTTGAGCTTTTGTCCGGGGCCCCTGCTGACCTTTTCATCCTGGTTCAGATGATCACCTCCCAGGTGCCGGCGCGGCTGGGCATGCGTAGCAAGGCAGGTCGCGGCTATGCCCTGGCGCAAGCGCAGGACCCTGCGCCGGTGAAGGCCGTGTGGCCTCGGCTCGATGGCCATGTGCCTGTGGAAGCGGCCTTTTCCCGGATTGCCGCGTCGAGCCTTGCCCATGTGTTGGGCAATGAAGCAGCGGTTTTTGAGGCTGGAGACGTCAGGGGCATTCACCAGATGCGAGTCGGATTGCGCCGGCTTCGGGCGGGGATGGGTCTTTTCCGCCGGGTGTTCGGCGCCGCGCAGCTTGATCCGCTCATGGCCCAGGCCCGGGGTCTGGCGGTGCAGCTCGGCACGGTGCGAGACCTCGATGTGCTGATTACGGATATTCTAAACCCGGCGGAAAGTGTCCTGGGTCGGCCCGGTGAGTTCGCCGTGCTCCAGGAGCGTGTCGCCGTTGCGCGGGCCGATGCCATGGGCAAGCTGATCAAGATGTGGTCCAGCAGAAGCGATCTTGCCGATCTTGCGCTCGCTATCGAAGGCCTCTTGGAAGAGCAGCCATGGCGCAGGAATGGCGGCCTCCATGGAGGGGATGCGCCCTGGGCCCGCCCGGCGCTGCCTTTTGCCCGGCGCATGTTGCGGCGGCGCTGGCGCAGCGCAATCCGGCTGGGCGCTCGGTTGTCTGACTTGACCATTGAGGAACGTCACGCCCTGCGGATTGCCATGAAGAAATTGCGCTATACGAGCCGCTTTTTCGAAGGCCTGTTCGATCCGGCCCGCACGGCGCCCGATCTGGCCGCCTTCGCAAAGTTGCAGAAGACCTTTGGCGCGCTGAATGACGTTGCCACGGCGTCCCGCCTCCTGCCCTTGTTTGTCGACAAGAACGACCCGTGGGGCTCCGGCCCGCGTGATCTCGCCGCGCAGGTCATGGCGCTGCACGAGACCCGCGCCGTGGAGCAGTGGGAGGACACCGTCTTCCACTGGACCGCCTTATGCGAGACGCCGCGCTTTTGGGAAGAGTGAGTGTTCCGGGTTAGGCTGTCGGTCTGTTCCCCCGACACGTCCTTGCGGACGAGAGGACACATCCATGACCCAGCCTGATTTCGAGCGCCTCGGTGCCATTTTGACCCGCATCGCCCATGTTATTGAGGAGCGGCGCGGCCAGGATCCGTCCACGTCCTATGTGGCTGCCAAGCTCGCCAAGGGTGTCGAACATTGCGCCAAGAAAGTGGGCGAGGAGGCCGTAGAAACGGCCATGGCGGCGGTCCTGGCTGAAACCAAGGGGGCGCCTGAGGCCCTTGTCGCGGAATCGGCGGACCTCCTCTTCCATCTGACGATCCTGTGGGCTGCGACGGGGATTACGCCCGATGCGGTTGCTGCTGAGTTGGAGCGACGGGAGGGCGTCTCCGGCCATGCGGAAAAGGCGGCGCGACAGGCTTGAGTTGATCCATATACAGACTGTGCAATCGGGTCACCTTGACCGCGCAGGACCCTTCTGCAAATCTCACGCCTTTGGGATTGGCATTGGGAATGGGCTGGCTTCGCCCGGCATGGAGAGATGACATGGCGACAGCCAACACCGGCGACCAGGTGGTCGTGACCTTTCGCGTTTTCACCCTTGACGGTCGATTGATCGGGGGCACTCAAGGCGACAAAAAGGAAACTTTGACCTTGGGGCAGGGCCAGGTTTTCAAGGCCGTTGAGGATGGCATTGTCGGCATGGTGGCTGGCGAGCAGAAGGTCATTGCGGTTCCGGCAGAACAGGCCTTCGGGCCGCGCCGGGAAGAACTGGTGCTGCCTGTCCCGCGCGAGAGCATCCCGGCCGGTGTGGAACCGCAATTGGGCGTCCAACTGCCGATCACGCTTGAAGGCGATGTCCAACTCACCTTCACCGTTACCAAAATTACCGATACGACACTTGTTCTTGATGCCAATCATCCGTTGGCTGGCCAGGAACTCTATTTTTCCGTGACGCTGGTTGAGGTAAAGGCGGCGGTGGACGCTCCCTAAAACCCGTTTAAAGAATTCCGGATCATTGAAAGGGCTCCAACTCTTTGATTTATCGCGTTTTCGAACCGTAAAACCGCACACACTTTTGCTGAAAACGCTCTTGCATCCAGCACGATGGACGTGCCTGTCACTTTGAATCACGACGGCCGGCGAGCCAGATTGTGTGGTTGCCGCAATCGGGATCATTGACCGCATGGCGCAGGACCTCAAATCCGCTATCCGCCAAGATGGCGCGGTATTCCTCCGCACCAAGACTGGCATGATAGAGCGGTTCGCCATTGAGGGTGCCATAGACCTCTCCTGCGACAGGTCCTGATGTGAAGAGAATTCGTCCGTTATCAGCGCATTGGCTGATCATCTGAGGCAGGGTGGCGCGCTGATCATCAGCTTCAAGATGAAAAAAGCTGTCCCAGGCGATGACGGCGTCAAACGGATCCCGGCCGCCCTTGGTAAGATCCAAGCCTTCAAGGTCACGCATGTCCGCAACGAGCCATTGTCCGTCCGGGAAGCGGTCGCGGCAGCGCGCGATCATCGCCGGGGCTCCGTCGACACCAGTGACATCCGTCCCGCGGGCCAGAAAATAGGCGGCGATGGGCTCTCCGGTGCCGCACCCAAGATCAAGAAGCCGCGCGCCGTCCCCCAGGCCTTGGGTCAGGGCCTCAAGATAGGGCGCCTCGAACAGGCTGCGTTCGCGATGACGGTCATAGAGATCAACGAAGCGCTCATAGAGGCGCCAGACCTCTGATCGCACGGTCATCGCCTTCCACCAATGCGGTCATTGGGCCCTGCTATCTGTGCGCGCAGAGGGAAACAATCCCGGTCCATCCACCCTGAACCAATGGCCCTGGAGTGCCCCGTCTTTGGGCGCCTCGCGGTGACCAGGTGGTTGCCTGTCATTCCGCTGGCCGGCTGAGGACGGCAATGATCATGGCAATGCCCTCAAGGAAATTCCCCAGGCGGATATTTTCGTTGGGGCTGTGCTGATTGTTGTCGATATTTACCGTCGGCACCGACGCGGCGGGAATGCCCAGTGTCTCGACAAAAGGGGAAATGGGCACGGACCCACCGGAGGTCCGGATCAGGATCGGTTCAGCGCCATAAAGCGCCCGCAGCCCGGCCCGGGCCATGCGACCCGCCGGAGCATCGAAATCCGAGCGATAGGCGCCATAGGAGAAATTATGGCTCATCTGGACCATATAGGGGTGGGCGCGGCGCTCCTCATCCGTAGGCGCATGGTCGATGATGTGGTAGCCGAGCCCCGCGATGTGATCCCGGACGAGGCCCAGCAGCCGGCGCCAGTCCGATTCCTTCACCAAGCGGATGTCGAGTTCCGCCACCGCCGTCGCAGGAATGATGGTCCGCACTTCGTCATAGACCCAGCCCGCCTCAAGGCCGCGAATGTTCAAGGACGGGAACTGGACCGCTTCTTGGAGGCTGCCGGCGACCGCGTCTGCCTTGGCAAAGCCAAGCTGTTCCCGGATTGCGGGTTCATCATCGGGCACGGCGGCCAGGATCGCCTTTTCCGCGTCTGAAATCTCAATTCCGTCATAAAATCCAGGAATGAGCACGCGGCCGTCCTGGGACTTCATGGAGCCCAGAATACGCGCGAGGTGGAAAGCCGGGTTGGGCGCATAGTTTCCGTAGTGACCACTATGCTGGGGTTTGCGGGGTCCATGGGCAATGAGCTGTACACCGAGAATGCCCCGGGCGCCGAATTTCACCGTCGGCCGGTTTGAAGCATGGGGCGGTCCGTCAAAAATGAGCAGGTAGTCCGCGGCCAGAGCCTCCCGATTGGCCGTGACCGCCTCCGGCAGATGGGGTGAGCCCAGCTCTTCTTCCGTGTCGATGATCACCTTCATCGAATAGTCCGGCGTGAGGCCAGCGGCATTCAGCGCGTCCATGGCGGTCAGGAACTGGGCCATGGGCCCTTTGGAATCCGAGGCCGAGCGGGCGAAAATCCGCCAATCCGGATCAAGAGGTCCCTTGAGGGAGTCCCAGGGAATTTCCCGAAAAACGCCGTTCGCGTCCGGGGCCTTCAGGACCGGCTCGAATGGATTGTCCTGGTCCCAGGCTTTGGGATCCACGGGCTGGCCATCCGATTGCAGATAGATCAGAACGGTTTTCTCCGCCTCTGGATTGATCCGTTCCGCCAGAAGAAGCGGGCTGCCCGCCGTTGCAAGGCGGCGCGTGGTAAAGCCCCGGGCCTTGAAAGCCGGCTCCATCCAGTCGATCAGCCGCGCAATGTCCTCCGGGTGGTTGGCATCATTGGGCAGGCGCAGAAAGTCCCGAAACAGGGCGAGCGCATCCGCTTCTCTTGCCTTGGCAAGGGCGCGAATGGCGCCAGCATCGGGTGCATCAGCGTGGACGGGCCCGCAAAGGCCGAAGAGGTAGATTACTGCGGCTAAAACGGCGGTAAGGGGCATGATCCGGACCTCCCTTGTCATTCCTGACCCTGATCCTACTGCCGGAACGCGCGGGCCGCACCCAGGGTTTCGGCCTCAAAGATCGCCCGGCCAATGGCGCGAGTCACACAGTCGGCGGCCAGGGTGCCAAGGCGCGCCAGGGTAAAGCTATCGGTGAGTGGCTGGCGTTCCGTTGACAGAGCAAACAGAATATCCCCGTCAAAAGGCGTGTGCACCGGGCGCAGCGCGCGGGCAAAGCCGTCCTCGGCCATAATGGCGAACCGTTCGGCCTGGGCCTTGGTCAGGGTCACATTGGTCGCCACGGCCCCAAGGGTGGTGCTGGTGCCGGGCGTCGCAGAGGGCGCCGGCGCCAGGGCCGTTTTGGTGTCGTCAGGCCAGTCGCGCGGGGTTCCACCGGTTTCGGGATGATCCGTTCCCATCTCATTGCCGACGGCATAGGGCGCCGCCCAGAGCCGCCGTCCGCCGGGCATGACCGGCGATCCGAAGGCATTTACGGCCACGATGGCACCGACCTGGAGGCCGTCCTGCGTGACGAAGGACGCGCTGCCGATCCCGCCCTTATAGGCCCCGGACCGGGCGCCATAACCGGCCCCCGCATTGCCAAGGGCGAAATCCGCCGCCGCATGCGCCACAGCCTCGCGGCCCAGCCGGTCATAGGGCGGTCGCTCGCCCCAACCCTTATCCCCACCATTGTTGAGATCGAACAGGATCGCCGCGGGCACAATGGGTGCGTTCAACGGGCTGCCGGGAATGGGAAACCCATAGCCATGCGCGCCAAGCCAGGCCGTGACACCCGAGGCGGCCTCCAGCCCGTAGACGGAGCCGCCTGAAAACACGATGGCATCGACCCGGTCCACAAGATTGGCTGGATTGAGCAGGTCCGTCTCCCGTGTGCCCGGTCCGCCGCCCCGGATATGGACCGCGCCAACGGCCGGATCTGCCGGGCGAATGACGGTGACGCCGGTGCGAATGGCTTTATCCTCGGCCTGTCCGACCAGAATGCCACCCACATCGGTAATGAGATTGCGCGGTCCGGGTGCCGTCATGGAAGACTCTTTCGCGGCTCGGGGTGTCAGGGGCCTTGGGCTCAGGCTAGGCTATCGATGATTTGTTCGAGGGGGCGGGCTTGGTATGGGTCCCGCCTGACTGGTTTTGCATTCACGAGGACGCGTTCATGCCCCATCGCTTCTGCACCTTTTTGGCTTTCCTGGCCATGGTGTTCACCCTTGTCGGGCCCCAGGGCCAGGCCGTTGCCCAGTCCGCTGGGGATCAGGATCTTTTCGCGACGGATGATGCCGAAGCCCTTGCCAAGCTCAAGACGGCCCGCGCCGCGCCGGGCGAAGGCATGGTGACAGCGGCCCATCCCCTCGCCGTGGAAGCCGGCATCAAGGTACTGAAGGCCGGCGGCTCAGCCGTTGATGCAGCGGTCGCTGTGCAGGCAACCTTGTCCCTGGTTGAGCCCCAATCCTCGGGCCTTGGAGGCGGGCTGTTCGCCCTTGTCTGGTCCGCCAAGGACGGGACACTGCAAGCCTATGATGGCCGTGAGATCGCGCCCGCCTCGGCCCGCCCGGATCTGTTTCTGGGGGAAGATGGCAAGCCGCTTGGCTATGTGCAGCGCTGGCTTGGCGGCCATTCCGTCGGTGTGCCCGGCGCCGTGGCGGTGCTCGATCTGATGCATGGCGACCACGGGACGCTGGCCTGGTCGGAGCTGTTTAAGGATGCGGAACGCCTCGCCAGCGAGGGCTTTCCGATCTCGCCGCGCCTGTTCCAGTCTATGACCCGGTTCCCGGTGCCAAAGCGGATGCCGGACACCCGCGCCTATTTCTTCGACAAGGACGGTGAACCTCGGCCCGCTGGGTCTTTGCTCAAAAACCCGGCATATGCACAAACGCTCCGTCTCATTGCTGAGGGTGGCGCAGAGGCTTTCTATCGCGGGCCGATTGCCAAGGCTGTGGCGGATGCCGTCACGAACAGCCCCGTCAGCCCTGCAGTCATGACCGAGGCGGATCTTGCGCGCTACAAGCCCTATCGCCGGGAGCCGCTTTGTGTGCCCTATCGAAAATGGTCCGTGTGCGGCATGCCGCCACCGACTTCGGGCGGTCTCGTGATTGCCCAAAGCCTTGCCATGCTGGAGCGTTTCGACCTTGCATCCATGGAGCCCATGGGGGCTGAAGCGCTTCATGTGTTGCTGGAGGCCGAACGCTTTGCCTATGCGGATCGGGATCTTTATGTGGCGGATCCGGATTTTATCCATGTGCCCGTCAAGGGGATGACGGATCCGGCCTATCTAAAGGCCCGGGCGGCCCAGATTGATCCGGGCCAATCCGTCGGCAAGGCGCCAGCGGGGGATCCGTGGCCTCATAATCTGCCGCGTGCGCCCGATACCACGCCGAAATTGCCAGGCACCAGCCATTTCACGATTGTTGATCAGGCCGGCACTGTGGTGTCGATCACGACAACCGTGGAGTTCCTGTTCGGCAGCAATGTCATGGCCGGCGGCTTCTTCCTCAACAATCAGCTTACCGATTTCTCTGCGGCACCCATCAAGGATGGCCGGGTGGTTGCCAACAGTGTGCAGCCGGGAAAGCGGCCGCGCAGCAGCATGTCGCCAACCATCGTCTTTGAACGGACGGCCACCGGGCTGGGCAAGCCGGTTTTCGCCATTGGCTCGCCGGGTGGGTCACGCATTCCGGGCTATGTGCTCTTGACCCTGGTAGGCGTGCTCGATTGGGGTATGGATGTTCAAGATGCGATTGATCTGCCCCGTTTTCTCACCCGCAATGGTGACGTCGAAGTCGAGGCCATTGAGGATGTCGAATCCCTTGCGCCAGTGATCGCGGCTCTCAAGGCCAAAGGCCATGAAATCGGCGAGCCCCGGACGATGGGAAGCGGTCTCCACGGCATCAAAATCACAGGGCGCGGTCTTGAGGGTGGCGCAGATCGCCGGCGCGAGGGCATCACGCTTACGACGGCAAACTGATCGCTGCCGCGCCGTAAGTCTGCGGTGCAGGTTTCACGACGCGCTCATCCAGCCGCGCTGGGTCTGGTCCCACAGGGCCGCAAGACCCAGCATGGCCGGATGACCGCCCATGACCAGGACCGTCGGGATAGGCTCGTTATAGGCCCGGAATGTGCCCTTGGATTCAAAGCCCTGACGGAACAGGGCCTTGTCGAACAGGGCGCCCCATTTGGGCAGGATGCCGCCGGTCAACACGATCCCGCCCCGGGCCCCTAGCGTGAGTGCAAGATTGCCCGCCACGGCGCCGAGCCAACGGGTGAACAGCGCTACCGCTTCCATGGAAACAGGGCATGTGCCGTCGCGCGCGCGCATGGCGATGTCAACGGCTGCCGGCTGTTCAATGACGGGTTGGCCATTGAGCTGGGCCAGCGCGAGGAACAGCGTCTCCAGGCCCGGACCACACAGAACGGTTTCTGCACTGACATGGCCACACATCTGCATAAGCTGGAACAGCACCGCCATGTCCCGCTCATTACAGGGCGCCAGATCCACATGCCCTCCTTCGCCGCTGAGCGGAATCTGGCCCCCGCGGCCGTCCGGAATCAATCCGGATACCCCTAATCCCGTGCCCGGCCCGAGAACGCCGATGGGGAAGGTGGGGTCGAGACCGCCCTTCTTGATGGGATCCATGTGGGCGGGCCCCACCTTCACGGCGCCCATGGCCATGGCGGTGAAATCATTGACGACCACCGGGTCGGGGACTCGCGTCACCTCGGCGATCTCCCGGGCGTCAACGGTCCAAGGCGAATTTGTGAGCGTGATATGACCGCCCTTGACGGGTCCGGCGCCGCAGACAGCAACCCCATCAATGCGCGCGCCCATCGGCAGGTGATCCCCCAGAAAGGTTGCCATGGCTTCGGGCAGGCTCGGATGCAGCGCCGCGAGCCACTGAACCGGTTCAGCCAGAAGATGGCCCTCCCGGAACAGGGCAAATCGCGCATTCGTCCCGCCGATATCGGCCAGAAGCAAGGTCGGGTCGTGGGCCATGCCAGGTCCTCACGTTATGATTGATTATGGTTTTAAATCACGTCTTTTGCCAGCACGCGTTCTGCGGCCTGCATTTTTCGCATATTGTTCGCAAAATCCCCTCTTGGGGCAGGATGATGACGAGTTGGTGAGGTTTAGGCAAGATGCCAACCATCACCATACTGTCCAAGCGTCACAGCCCATGCTCATGAAACGGACCATTAGCATGATGCATGTGCACCGATAGAGGACCAGGTCTCCGGGAGACCGAGTCCGGACCGCTGCGAACGAGCCTGGACGCAAACCGACCGGGCACCGGACCACAATCCCGTGAAAAATGCCTGCAACGACTGTCCTCAGTTCAGATAACTGTCCACTTACGGCACCGGTTCGACGCGGCGGGTGGGTGCGGGGCGGTTCTGCAGGGGTTGGGGCAGGTCGATCCGAAAAACGGTGCCGGCCTTTGTTGAGCGGATGAGGGAGAGGCGGCCCCCTTGGGCCAGGGTCAGCTCCCGGGCAATGGCAAGGCCGAGGCCCGATCCGCCGGCCCGTGCCGAACTCACAAAGGCCTGGAACAACCGGTCTCGGACCTTTTCGGGGATGCCCGGACCGTTATCCTCGATCTCGATCAACAGCGATGTCGATGCGCCTTCCTTGTGCGCAGAGTGGCGCGCCGTAATGCGGATCGCGCCGCGGCCCTGGCGCCCGGCATCGGTCTCGATCGCCTGTTTGGCGTTGCGGGCAAGGTTCAGCAAGGCCCGGAAGAGATGGTCCGGGTCGCAATAAACCAGCAGCTCACGCGGGATATCCTCCGACCAGGTCAGCGCGCTGTCCTCGGTCAGTCCAAGACCGGAACGAACATCCGCAGACAACGGAGCCAGCGGGATCCATTGGAACACCGGCGCCGGATCCTGAGCCCGCCCATAGCGCAAGGTGTCGCTGCACAAGGTGACGGCCCGGTCGATTGAGCGGACGAGCTGGGGGGCGATCCGTTGCACGGTGGGATCGGTGCTGCTCGACAGGCGATCGGCGATCAGCTGCGCGGAGGCGAGAATGTTGCGCAGATCATGGTTGATCTTGCTCACGGCCGTTCCAAGCGCCGCAAGCCGACTTTTCTGGTGCAAGGCGGCCCGTAGATCCGTCTGCATGGCGTGAAGGGCCGAGGCAGCATCGGCGAGCTCCCCCCGGCGCACAGGGACGGGCATTACGCGGGAGGCATCTTCCGGATGCTGACGGAAGGCCAGCATGCTGCCGATGATCAGCCGAATGGGACGTACAAGTTCCAAATAGACCGTCAAATAGACACAGGCGGCCGTGATCAGGGCAATGACTAAGGACAGCATGAAGATGTTGTGGCAGTGCTCTTCGAGCGCCGCAATCAGGGGTGCCTCAGGAAACATGATCTCGATGGCTTCACCGGTTTCAAGCTTGGGGCCGAGCACATGCACCGTGCGGCCGGGCGGTGCCATCAGGGCTCCAAAGGCGCCGCGGATGACGGCGAAATATCCGTGATCGCCCAGATCGAAGAAAACATCCGGAGTCGGTAGATCATCGGCCATAAAAAGGGGCTCGCGGGTGTCGCCGCGGCGCAGAATGACCATCGTGACCCCGGTCCTGGAGAGGATGTCCTCCTTCAGCATGCCGAGATCCGAGCGGTTGCGGGTGGCCTCAAGGGCCAGGGCGCCGATCTGGGCGGCACCAATCCGCTCGCTGAGCCAGTTGCGGTAATAGACGCCGAGGGACGGGATGAAGACCACCACTTCGGCCAGCATCACGAACAGGAACGTCCAGGCGAAGAGCCGGCCCTGTAAGCCGCTCGCCATGGCTGAAAGGCGCTCGACGTGTCCCCGCAGACTGCGACCCAGTGCCGTTTTGCCCGGCGCCTCACGCTTCCCGGGCCTTTCGCGTCCGCGCCGGTTGTCCACTCGACTGCCGCCTCTCTGCCTCGACCGTTTGCCGCGACGCACGGGGCCCGAGGGCCTGTTGCCGGCACGGGTCTCGGGCGCCGGTCAGGGCAATCGCAACAGCACTTTCACGAGCCGCCTTACCCGCGGTCCAAACAGGAAGGGAGTGTAAAACTTCCCCGCCACCCGCTTGTTAAGCTCACCGAAGGTCGGGTAAGGCGCCACAAAACCTGTCATCGCACTTAGATTTTTACCCCAGGTCAGCGCCAACAACCAGGGCTGGATCAATTCTCCGGCATTGGGAGCGGCGATCGAGACGCCAAGGATCTTGCCATTGCCCCGCACGACAACCTTGATCAGGCCTTCGGTTTCGCGATCGGCCTGGGCGCGGTCATTCTCTGCGACGGCCCAGGTCACGGCTTTGACGTCCTTGTATTTTTCCTGTGCGGCCGCCTCCGTGAGGCCGACCTGGGCGATTTCGGGATCGGTGTAGGTCACGGCGGGCACCAGGCTCACATTGGTCTTGGCCGGGCGCCGGAACAGGATGTTCTGGACCACGACGCTGGCGTGGTAACCAGCCATATGGGTCAGCCGCGGGCCGCCGTCTGCGCAGTCCCCAATGGCATAGATCCGCTTGTTGCTGGTGCGCAGACTGCCATCCACCGTGATGCCCCGGGCGGTGTAGGCAACATCGGCTGCTTCAAGGTTTAGGCTTTCCAGGTCTGGCTGGCGGCCGGCGGCGACGAGCAAATGACTGCCCGAGACCACAACCTTCTGGCCTTCAATTTCGCAGCGGACATGGATTTCCCCATTGCCGCCATCGACGACTTCCTGGATCTCCACAATTTCGCGGATGGTCACGCCTTCTGCTCGCAGACGGCCTGTCACCACGGCGCGAGTCTCAGGATCGTCATTGGGCAGCACGGAAAAGCGTTCCAGGATCGTAACGTGCGAGCCAAGGCGGCGGTGTGCCTGGGCAAGTTCCATCCCGATTGCTCCGCCTCCGATGATGATCAGATGGCTGGGCAGGACACGATTATCGAAGATGGTCTCGTTGGTGAAATAGGAGGATCGCGCAAGGCCGGGGATGGGCGGTATCGCGGGCCGGGATCCTGTCGCGATGATAAAGCGCTTGGCCCGGACGGTCATGCCTTCAATTTCGACCGTCTTCGGATCAAGAAAGGCGGCCTCGCCCTCCATCACGGAGACGCCAAGTCCCTCGAAGCGTTCGACCGTATCGGCAGGCGAGATCGCCTCGATTACCCCATGGACGTGATCGAGCACGGCGTTGAAGTCGACCTGGGGGGCAACGGGCGCGATGCCGAATTTGGCAGCATCCGCCATTGTCTTGGCCTGTTTGCCAGCGGCCAGCATCGCTTTAGACGGCACACAGCCTGTGTGCAGGCACTCGCCGCCCATCACCCCATTGCGGATGCGTTTTTCGATCAGGACCACGCGGGCGCCCATCTGGCTAGCGCCGGCGGCGACGGAAAGGCCCGCCGCGCCCGAGCCGATGACGCACAGATCGGTTTCGATCTGCGTTTCAGGGTCCCTGTCCGGAAGATCGTCACCGGTCGGAAGGCTCATGGCTGGACATCCCTTCAAGAAATGCGATGTGGAGACCGTATTAGGCCGCAGGCGGAGTGCGCTTGCGCAGACGCTGGTAGAAAACGGGGATCAGCGACAAGAGGGCAAGGCCTAGAATGGGCAGGAGAATACTGGGCTGGAAGATGAGCCCCAGATCCGGATCACCGCCCGCATCGAACACCGCCCCAAGGCCATTTCCGACACTCGTATAAACGAGAGATCCTGGAATGATGCCGATAAAGGTGGCCAGACCATATGTGCCAAGAGGCACGCCCAAAAATGCGGGCGCCAAATTGACCGCCCAGAACGGAAACAGAGGAACAAGCCGCAGGACCATCATGTAGCTGAAGGCGTTTTCCCGGAAGCCTTCCTCCATCCGGCGGATCAGCCCCCCGGCCCGCTCCTTGAGCGGCGCGGCAAGGCCTGTCCGGGCGGCCAGGAACAAGAGGGTGGCGCCGATGGTCGCTGCCAGTACGACAAAGAGCGTGCCCGGCCAGACCCCGAACAGGAAACCACCCAGCACGGTCAGAAATGATCCGCCGGGAAAGGAAATTGCCACCAGCAAGGCATAGCCGAGGACAAAGCCAATGCTTGCCAGAAGTTGGTTCTCCGCTACCCAGGTGGTCAGGGTCTCGCGGTTTTCCCGCAGCCGTTCGAACGAAATCCACTCCTGGAGCCCGAAGGCATAGGCCGTTCCAAGGGCTGCAACCAGAATGACCAGGGGCAGCAAGCGGATCAGCAGGCTGGTCCCTTTGCGCGGTTGCGCCCCCGCCGGATCCGGGCCATCCGGACGGGCGTTGCTGTCCTCAGCCATTCTCTATCTCCAGTAAATGCGGCCGCTCGCTGGACACGTGGCGGCTGATCGAACCGTGAATGCGCCCAGGCAAGTCCCCAACCCGCCATGACCATCATGGTCACCATAAGCTATGGTTATCGTCACTGCATGGACTTCCAGCCCGTCTCGCCGCTTCGTGAGGGTGCTTTGACCGGTCGCTGACACGCGGGATTTGACTTCCCAAGGCCCCGGCCTTACTAACCACGCCCTGATCTCGCTATTTGCGATGTAATGTGAGGCCGCGCGAGGGGCCAGCAGGCGCACGGATTTGTGTGCCAGACCCCGCGCGGAATGGAGAGTTCCCATGAAACGCCCTTATCAGCCCAGCCGGCTCGTCCGGAAGCGCCGCCATG
This sequence comes from uncultured Alphaproteobacteria bacterium, assembly GCA_964449455.1. Lineage (GTDB taxonomy): Bacteria > Pseudomonadota > Alphaproteobacteria > JAJFIK01 > JAJFIK01 > CAYUYV01. The sequence continues at coordinate 32,611 of CAYUYV010000031.1, forward strand.
GCTTCCGCTCGCGCATGGCCACGAAAAATGGTCGTCACGTGATTGCCCGCCGCCGCGCCAAAGGGCGCAAGCGTCTGTCCGCCTGACGGTGGCATGGGGGATGGTGTGACATCGCCCTCCAGTGAACGACGGCTTGTGAGCCTTAAAAAGCGGGCCGATTTCCTACGGGCCCAGCGCGGTGAGCGCGCCACATCCCGGGGCATCCTGCTTCAATATGTGCCCGAGGACACGCCCCAGCTGGAGGGCGTGATCCGGTTTGGTGTGACGGCCACACGGAAGATCGGCGGCGCGGTGGTTCGCAATCGCGCCAAGCGGCGCCTGCGGGCCCTCGCGAGGGGCATTCTGCGCCGGGAGGGACGTTGCGGCGGGCTTTATGTCCTGGTGGCGCGGCAGGACACGCCGCTCCGGCCTTATGACCGGCTGCAGGCCGATTTGCGTCACGCCCTGAAACGCGTCCATGGTGAGAAGACCGGCCGGACGAAGCGGCCCCCTTCCGACCCCGGACAACACCCGTGATGACGGACCCCGCGACAGCGACGCAGGATGCACAGAACCGCCCGGTCCGCGGCCTTGCGGCCCGGGCCGCTGTCGCGATTGTGAGCGCGCCAATCCGCGGCTATCGGACGTTTTTGTCTCCGCTTTTGCCGCCCAGCTGCCGCTTTGTGCCCACCTGCTCGGAATATGCGCTTGAGGCTTTACAGACACACGGCCCTGTAAGAGGGTCCTGGCTGGCCCTGCGGCGTATTGCGCGCTGCCATCCCATCCCATGGCTCGGCGGCAGATCAGGCTTTGATCCTGTGCCGCCCGCAAAGGACGCGCGGGACTAGGCGTTCGATCGCTCGATAGCAGGCTGCGGAGCGGACCGAAGACCCTCCGACCACCATGCGGGCTGTTGGGACCCTGTTCGTTGGTCTAATACACGGTTATATGTGAGCAAAGGCGTGGCGGAACTCCCGCCAGAATAGTCTGCCGCGAGGGAGGTGAAGGGTCTTCAAGGCCCAGGGGAAACCCGCACGCGGACGGACGAGGATCGGGTTACACGGGAACACAATGTCGGATTCACGGAATTTCTTCCTGGCCATCGCGCTGTCGATGGCCGTTCTTTTCCTCTGGCAGACCTTTATCGGGGGCCCGGCCCAGGAGGAGGAGCGCGCGCGTCTTGAGGCCATGCGGGCCGCTGAACAAGCGAGCACGGCCGACGCGGCGGACATGGGCGGACAGGCATCGGGCCTTGAGCCGGGTGCGGCCGCCGATGCTGCGGGCACAGACATCCCGACCCCGGGCCGCGGCGCTTCCGTGAGCGCGGATCAAGGCATCGGCGCCCCCCTGCTTACGGGCATCTCCCGGGACAAAGCCCTGGCCCGGTCAGAGCGGATCCAGATTGAGGCACCGGCCCTGACGGGGTCCATTGCCCTTACGGGGGGCCGGATCGATGACCTGCGCCTGAAGCGCTACCGGAAAACGACGGACCCGGAAAGCGAGATCATCACGCTGCTGAGCCCGCGGGGCGCGGAAGATGCTTATTATGCGCAATTCGGATGGACCGCTGAGCCCGGAACGCCGGTCAAGGTCCCCGATGCCCAGTCCCAATGGAAGGCCGTTTCGGGAACGGCGCTGACGCCTGATCGTCCGGTGTCGCTCTATTGGGAGAACGGCGAAGGGCTGCGCTTCAACCTGCGTTTTGAAATCGACGAAGATTATCTGTTCACGGTTCATCAGTCGGTCGTCAATGAATCCGGCGCGCCGGTTGTCCTTTACCCGTATGGCCTCATGTCCCGGCTCGGAAAGCCGGCGAGCCAGGGTGTCTGGATCCTCCATGAAGGCTTTCTCGGCGTCTTTGACGACGTGTTGACCCAGGAGACGTGGGACGGCCTTGATGAGGGTGGCTTCACGACCAAGGCCAGCAGCGGCTGGCTGGGCCTGACCAGCAAATATTGGATGACGGCGCTGGCACCGTCCGACGGCTCACCGTTCTCGGCCCGGTTCCGGTCGAGCCTGACCAAGGCCGGCACGGTCTATCAGGCCGACTACCTGCTTGACCCCCAGGTCGTTGCCGCTGGTCAGAGTGCGGAAATATCGAGCCATCTGTTTGCGGGTGCCAAAAAGGCCTCGCTGCTCGATCGCTACGAAGTCTCCGAGAATATCGAACGCTTCGAGCTGGCGATCGATTGGGGCTGGTTCTTCTTCCTCACCAAGCCGTTCTTCCTGGCCATTGATTTCCTGGCCAAGCTGACCGGGAATTTCGGTGTCGCGATTCTCGTCTTCACCGTGCTCGTCAAGCTTGTCTTCTTCCCCCTCGCCAATAAGTCCTATGAGGCGATGACGAAGATGAAGCAGATGCAGCCTGAGCTGATGAAGCTCAAGGATCGCTTCAAGGACGACAAGATGCGCCAGCAGCAGGAAATGATGGCGCTCTATCAACGGGAGAAGATCAACCCGCTTGCCGGCTGTCTGCCGGTACTCATTCAGATTCCCGTTTTCTTTGCCCTTTACAAAGTGTTGTTCGTGACCATCGACATGCGTCACGCGCCGTTTTTCGGCTGGGTACAGGATCTCTCCGCTCCTGATCCCACAACCATTTTCAACCTGTTCGGATTGATCCCATGGGATCCCTCATCCGTCGCCGTGCTGGGGCCGTTCCTGATGATCGGTGTGTGGCCGATCGTCATGGGCATCAGCATGTGGCTGCAGATGCAAATGAACCCTCAGCCCACCGATGAAATCCAGCAGAAGGTGTTCGCTTACATGCCGATCATCTTCACGATCATGCTGGCCAGCTTCTCGGCGGGTCTGGTGATCTATTGGGCCTGGAACAACATCCTCTCCATTCTCCAGCAATATGTGATCATGCGCCGGATGGGTGTGGAGCCGGAGTGGAAGAAGAACATTCCCTTCCTGGCAAAGCTTCTTGACGGCAAGGATGGCGAGATGGGCGGACTGGGCGACGGTCCGCGGGAAGGCAAGGCAAGCCAGGCCGCCCGGGAATCCGACGAGACATGAGGCTGGCGTGACACCCGCCGAAGAAACGGCCCTTGCCGCCGTACGGGATCCAAGCCCGTCGGCAGAGGACTTTAGCGGTCCTCTGCTGGGGCCAGCGGACCCTGAGCCCCTGGACCTTGAAGCTGCGCGCCTTTTTTTCGCGCAAGGCTGGGACTTTGAGCTCGGCGTCGCCTCCCTGCCACAGCTTCCCGATGACGCCATGCCGGAGATTGCCTTTGCCGGGCGCTCCAATGTGGGCAAATCCAGCCTCGTGAACGCGGTGACGGGACGCAAGGCCCTCGCACGCACCTCCAACACCCCTGGCCGGACCCAGGAACTCAACCTCTTTGCCTGCAAAGGGCCACGGGGCCGCCTGCGCATCGTCGATTTGCCTGGTTATGGCTATGCGCGAGTGTCCAAGGACAAGGTTGCGCGGTGGACGGCGCTTCTAAAGGCCTATCTGCAAGGTCGACCCAATTTGCGTCGGGCTCTTGTGTTGATCGACGGCCGCCATGGCATCAAGGACGTCGATCGCGACATGCTTCGCTTGCTGGACGAGGCAGCGGTGTCCTATCAAGTGGTTCTGACCAAGGCTGACAAGGTGCGCCTGTCGGATCGCAAGGCCCTTTGGGGCAAGGTTCTTCGTGACCTGCGATCCCATGTGGCGGCCCACCCCCAAGTGGCGGTGACGTCCAGCGAGACAGGCCATGGGATCGCGGACCTGCGGGCCTCGATTGCCCGGTTCGCGGCGCCAGTGGCCGGG
>CAYUYV010000032.1:0-36289 GCA_964449455.1 uncultured Alphaproteobacteria bacterium
ATAGAAGCCTGGCGGCGGCACTAGAACACAGCTATGGGCCTGGGGCCTGGCATATATTTATTTGTATAAAGAGTTATTCAGTTGGATGGTAACCCACGCCTAATTCATCTGTCTGGGTCGCTGCACAAGGCGCATATGCGCCAGCCGAGACAGTTTTTCTTTTTGAGGGCAGGGTGTGTGGGCGCCTGGAGCCCCCCCTCCAGGGAGTTTGGTATGGGATGAGAGTTTTGGTTGAAAAGGCTATGATGTCAAAAAGATCTGCTCAAAGATTGGTATTGCAAGGGTTCCTACCCAAAAGTCCGCCCAAGGTCAGTTGTCATCGGAAATACCACTTTTCGATCTTTCTGTACCGAGAAGGCATGGCTTTCGAGCGCATATTGGGCGGTGTGAAGGGGGTGGCTGTGTTGTCACCCGGCACAACCGTTTCGCCCAGACCAGCAATGGCCACCCTATGCCTTGCGGCCACCGTCAGCGATTGGTTATCAGACCGGAGCCAAAGACACGAGAGATCTCGGCAACCAGCTCGTTCGCATCGATCGGTTTGGAGACATAGCCATTGATCCCCATGCTGAGATAAGAGTTTCGCTGATCCTGCATGGCGTCCGCCGTTAACGCGATGATGGCGACGGCATGCCATGTCTGGTTTGACCCACGGATGGCAGTCACCAATTCTGGTCCATCCATGACCGGCATCCGCATATCCGTCAAAACCAGATCAAAAGAAGCCGATTGCAACATGTCGAGTGCATCCTGACCGTGTTCAGCATCCACAATGACCGGGTCGAATGGATCCAGAAACAAGCGTGCGACCTGTCTGTTTAACGCATTGTCATCGACCAGCAGGATGCGTTTGCCGCGCAGCGATACTGATGTCGCCTTCTGCACTTCATCTGTATCTGAATGATTCTCTACTCGATCCGTATTGCTGGCGACAACGCCGGCCTGGAAGGTAAACAGAAAGGTCGAGCCCCGGCCTGGTTCGCTTTCAACCGTCAGATCTCCCCCCATGAGACGGGCGAGCTTTCGACTGATCGACAGGCCAAGTCCCGTGCCGCCATAATGGCGTGCGGTGGTCTTTTCCGCCTGCACGAAGGGCTGAAAAAGTCTGGCGATCTGTGCCTCATTCATCCCAATGCCCGTATCCTGGACCGCAATGGCGATGGAGCGCTGATTGTTACACGGAGCATCTGCCTTGATGGTCACGGACACGCCACCGGACTCTGTGAACTTGATGGCATTGGAAATCAGGTTGGAGACACATTGACGGATACGCACCGGATCGAAATGGAAAGTCCCATTGGCGTCTTGGGCAATGTCCAAGGTTAGACTGAGCCCTTTTTCGTATGCCTTCGCCTGCCATATGGCCATGGTGCGCTCAATGGCGTGGGAGAGATCATGGACCACCGGCGCTATATCGAGACGTCCGGCTTCAATTTTTGACATGTCCAGGACATCATTGAGGAGGGTCAGCAGTGTTCGACCGGACTCCAGGATGATGTCCACTTTCTCTCTTTGAGCCGCAGGCAGATCTTCGCGGGCCAGAACTTGTGCCATACCCAGTAGCGCATTCAGGGGCGTCCTGATTTCGTGGCTGGTGTTGGACAGAAACTCGGACTTGGTTGCGCTTGCGCTTTCTGCGGCTTCCCGTGCCTTTTTCAGATCCTCGTTCAACAGCAACAACTGATTTGACTGGAGCTTGACAAGATAGGTAAAGCCATATTGTGTTGCTGAGAAAATCGGTGTCAGGATCAAAATGATGACGACTTGCGACGTGTAGACGAAGTGATAAAGGTCAGCTGGGGGAGCTTCCGGTGGAAATAGTAAATGCAAAATGAGTACGCATACACTGACTGTTGTCCAGGCAATTATGAGCCAGAAGCGGAGGAAAAAAGCCGCATAAAGAGGAGTGAATAAAAATGTGACCAGGGCAGATGTGCCGAGGCTGCCGCTGCCATAGGTCACAATGACTGCTACCAATGTCATTGTGGTGAGGAAAATATTGGCCGGTGTCTCAATCGATTGGGTGTAACGAACCGACAAGATCGTCGCAATAAGTCCGCCTAGGAACAATGGTCCGCCAATGCGTTCGAGTGACCATCCCAAAGTTGAAATAAAGTAAATTGAGTTGCCGGTTGACGCAATGGCAAATAAAATAGAAACAAGAACCAATGTGTTTGCACGAATACGATAGGCCAAATCCGAGTCTGGTGGACATCGCGTGATAACGTCCAGGGCCCGGAGCAGCCAGGATTTGGCGGGTTCATTCATGTTCGATACCGAAAATCGTGCGTTTACGCCATAACGGTATCGCAACCCACCTAAAACGTCCTTAATGGCTTATGTGTTTAGGTCCTGTTGACGGAATCCATCGTCAAATATGGGGGGATGCAATGGTCGGGAAGGCTTGGAAAGCGCGCTTGGTTTTGTGGTAACGGGTCGCGATGGGGCAAAATGGCTTGGCGCGATTGAAGGGGCGCAAGACCCGGTATGTGCCTTTATGGCTTTGCAGTCTTAAGGGAGCGGGTCTTAAGAGTTCATCTTTGTTCGGATCACAGATAGCGATTTCATTGCCGTCCTATCCCTAACCCGCCAAAGGCAAATGGGGTTTGGCGGGAGGGCACACCACAGCCTCCACCACTGTGTCGAAGCGGTGTACGGATCATAAAAAGGCGCCTCACATCGATGGGGATGTGAGGCGCCGGGCGTGTCGTTTGGGATGGGGTAGGGAGGCTGCTGGCCTGGGGTCAGCCTTTTTCCGCAAGCGTGGCTTTCAGGGATTTGAGCTCCTTGGCCAGGGTGGCGGCGCGCTCATACGCGTCCTTGCCCGGGATCTGATCGGCGCTCGACAGCATGCTGTAGAGATAGCGGATCTGGTCGGCCAGCATAGGCTGCTGATAGAACCCTTCCTCTTTGGTTTTTACGGTTTGGAGCGCCGCAGTGACGGTTTTGAGCCGTTTCGCGCTTGACGCATCCAATGTTCCAGCCGCTTTTTCCGCTGTCAGGTTCTCATGTTCCGTCTCCAGATCAGACGTGATTTTGCGCGCCTCGCTGAGCATGTCTCGAATCTTGATCAATAGACTGACCTGTTTGCCGATATCCTCGACGCTCGTGCCGTGTTCAAGAACGCGGGGATCTGCGCGCAGCTCCACCGTCTGGGTCAGGACCGTTTCACCATGGCTCAGGCGCAGAGTATAGGTGCCCGGTGCCGCCAAGGGCCCATTGCGATAGCGCCGTTTTTCATTCTCATGCCAGGGGCCCTGGTGGGTCATGTCCCAACGGAAGCGGTTCATGCCTGTTTGCGTACTGAGTGACTCGTCCACGATATAGGTGATTGCCTCGGTACTCATGTCCCGCTGCGGACTGGTTTCGCTGGTGGCCGGAGCGATGGTCTCGCTCGAATAGGCATTGACCACCGTGCCTGCTGCATCAAGGACGTCGAGGCGTATGGGGCCGTCCGCGCCTTGTGGCAGATAATAATCCACAGCCACAAATGCCCGCGGATAATCCGGCGCCGTACCATCATTGAAATAGGGCGTGCGGTAGCGGTAGCTCGGCTTCGGAGTAAACAGCAGGAGGCTGTCAGCCTGGCCCTCGAAGGTGGTCTGGCGCAGGGCCGTGATGTCATCAAGCACGTAAAAGCCGCGCCCCATGGTGGAGAGGACCAGGTCGCCCCGGTGGATTTTGAGATCCGTCACGGGGGTCACGGGCAGATTCTGCTGGAAGGCGTGCCAGCTCTTCCCGTCATCAAGAGAGACGTATACGCCGAATTCCGTCCCGGCAAAGAGCAAGCCTTCCCGCTCCGGATCTTCCCGGACAACGCGGACCGGCGTGTCCGCGGGAATGCCATTGGCCCCATCGGTCAGCAGCGTCCAGCTCCGGCCGAAATTGCCTGTACGATAGATGTAAGGTTTCCAGTCGCCGAACTGGTAGCGCAGCACGGAAATATAGGCCTTGCCGGCCCCGTGGTGGGACGGGCTGACGGAGTCGACGCGGCCACCTTTGGGCAGGTCCTTGGGTGTGACCTCGGTCCAGCTGCCGCCATTGTCGCGGGTTACATAGACGGGGCCATCATTGGCGCCGGACCAGATCACACCGGCCTGAACAGGAGATTCCCGTAGGGAATAAATCGTGCTGTAGATTTCCTCGCCCGTGATATCCCGTGTGATCGGGCTGCCCGAAATGACCTGCTTGTCGGCCTCAAAGGCCGTCAGGTCCGGGGAAATCCGTTCCCAGCTTTTCCCATCATCCGTAGTACGATGAACATATTGGGAGGCATGGTACACCACATCCGGATTGTGGGGCGAGACGTGAATCGGGGCAACCCGTTGGAAGCGGTAGGGCAAATCCTTCGGATTGTGGCCATACATATAATAGCTACCAACCCAATAGGCCTTTTCATGGCCGGTGCGCTTGTCGTAAACCCCGAAGCGGCCTTTGCAATTCGCATAGACGATATTGTGATTGCCAGGCTTCGGCACGGCGGGGCCGGTTTCGCAGCCACCCGTGTGCATCAGATAGGCCACTTTGTGCTGGACGGGGACGGACGCCATGCTCGGAACGGAAATGGTCGTGCCGTTATCTTGCTGACCCCCATAGAGCCAGTATGGATACTGATCATCGACCTCGACCTGATAGACTTCCACGGTCGGCTGGTTGAACTGCGTAGACCAGGTCTTGCCGCCATTGAAGGTCACGGTTGCGCCGCCGTCATTGGCCTGAATGAAGTGGTCCGGGTCGTCCGGATGGATCCACATATCGTGATTGTCGCCGTGGGGCGGGCGCATCTCGGTCCACGTCTTCCCGCCATCGGTTGATTTCCAATATTGGGTCGCCATAACATAGATCGTGTCGGGATCTTTTGGATCGACCTCGACATTGGTGTAGTAGAAGGGCCGGTTCACAAGTTCCTTCTTGTTCGAAACCAGTTCGAACGACTTGCCCTGGTCAGTGGATTTGTAAAGGCCGCCAATGCCCGGAGGCGCCTCGACCAAGGCATAGACGATCTTGGAATTGGCCCGGCTAATGGCGAGATCGATCTTGCCCGTCAAACCCGTAGGCAGACCATCTGTCACCTTCGCCCAGGTTTTTCCGCCATCCACGGTTTTCCAGATGCCGGCCTCGTCAGCGGAGCCGCCGCTCATGATGGTCCAGGGCTTGCGCTCGGCCTTCCAGGCACTGGCAAAGGCGATGTTGGGATTGCCGGGCAGCAGTTCCACATCGGTAAAGCCGACCGTGTCGGAATGATAAAGCACCTTGGTCCAGGTCTTGCCGCCGTCCTCGGTCTTGTAGACGCCGCGTTCTTCATTGGCTTCAAAAGCCTGGCCGATAGCGGCGACCCAGACCACGTTATGATTGGTTGGATCGATTTCAACAGCGCCGATATGGCCCGTTTCTTTCAGGCCGATATGGTCCCAGGACTGTCCGCCGTCGATTGATTTGTAAACGCCCTTACCCACGATCACATTGCTGCGCAGGCCGTCCGACCCCGTGCCCACATAGACAATATTGGAGTCGTTCTGGGCGACTGCGATATCGCCGATGGAGGGGGTGGCAAAATCATTGTCTGAGACTGGCTTCCAGGTCTGGCCATAATCTGTGGTCTTCCAGACACCGCCGCCGGAGGCCCCCAGAAAGAACGTACCCGGTGCATCAACCGTTCCGGCAACGGCCGTGACCCGGCCCCCACGGGTCGGGCCCACATTGCGATATTCAAAATTGCTAAAATCCTGGGCGAAGGCAGAGGCCCCTGGTAGGGCGGCACAGAGCAGTGCGCATGCGGCTGTCGTCAGTCTCATGAGGTGCGTTCCTTTATACCCTGGTCTGTCCACGCGGTGAGATCAGTCGTTTCCAATGTGCACGGAAAGCTTTCGAGAGGCTAACAGCCACCCTTCACCAGCGCAACACGGGCACCAATCCAAGATCGATCCGTGCACTACGGGAGGAGGCGTGTGTTCCGCTCGTCATGCTATGAATAAAAGGTGAGGACGGATGAACGTGTTCTCAAACGGGCTGACGCTGTCTTGGATTGAAGCCTTTCCGGTTTGCAGTGTGGTTGTAAGTAGGCAAAACATCTTCCGTCTTGTATCAGCAGTATTGGGCGGGTCTGCGAATTATTCTTTTCCATCAAGGGTTTCCGGTTGTTTTTTTGAAACAAAATTCCAAATATTACCGTTGATTTGGAGAAAAATTGCCAGAGCGCCTTGATCACAAGACAAAACTGCCGCATCCTCATGTCAATCGGAAAAACAGGGCTGGGCAGTGCAGGAATTGCACTGAGTGGAGAAGTATTACCCGGCGCGATGATGTGAAAACTCAGGAGGTTTGGTGATGTATCCTCGGGGGACGCGGGTGCGTGGTGCATTGATGGGAACGACGGCACTTACGGTGACCGGAATTTTGGGTGGCTTCTTTGCAAACCCGGCCTTCGCACAACAGGACGCAGCAGCACCGGACGAAACTGACTCTGTTGAGGAAATGGTGGTTACAGGGTCCAGGTTGGCCACGGGAAATCTCTCCTCGCCCGTGCCGGTCTTCCAGCTCGGCAGCGATGAAGTTGATGCCCGAGGATCCACACGGATTGAAGACATCCTGAACATCTTGCCGCAGATCCGAGCTTCCCAAACAACGGTATCGGACAATATCGATGTTGATGGCGTGTCGACCGTGGACTTGCGCGGTTTGGGCGCCATCCGAACCCTGGCCCTTGTGAATGGTAAACGCCTGCCCTTCGGTTCACCGGAAAGTGCCGCGGCCAATGTGGACATGGTGCCGGCCCAGCTGATCGAGCGGGTAGACCTTGTGACCGGCGGTGCATCGGCCGTGTACGGCGCCGATGCCGTGGCCGGCGTCGTAAACTTCATTCTGAAAGAAGATTTCGAAGGCTTCATCTTCGACGGTCAGGCTGGCTTCCGACAGGCCGATAATGACATTGATTTCATGGAGCAGGTCGCCGCCGCGAGTGGCCTTGAAACGCCGGATTCCGTAACCGACGGGCGCGGAGTGTTCGCGACGATGCTCATGGGCGCAAACACGGCCGACGACCGGGGCAATGTAACCATGTTCCTCGGTTTCGAGGACCTCAATCCGATCCGCTCCGGCGACCGGGACAACGGAACCTGTATCCTTTCGGAAGGGGACAGTGAATTCTCCGTACAGGGTCTGGAATGCGCCGGTTCCTCGAATTTCCGCCGTTTTCTGACCAATAACGACCCCTTCAGCCCCATTGAGAGCCTGTTTCAGACCGCCGACGGAACGCTGGTTCCCTTTGGAAGTGTTCCGCAGACGGTGTCGACCTTCAATTTTGAACCGTCCTTCCGCCTCCAGACCAAGCGGGAACGCTTCAACTTCAATGCCTCGGGCCACTACAACATCTGGCGGGACGTGGACGTCTACGGCAATCTCAGCTTTATGAACACGGAAACCGAGACCGCCGTGTCGCCGACCGCCACCTTTAACCAGCCTTTCCAGGTCAATTGCGACAATCCGCTGCTCGACGATGCGCCCCAGGGCGAAGTGGGCAACCTGTTCGACGTCTATAATTGCGCAGAAGTCATCGCGGCCGTGGAAGCGGGCATGCCCAACCCGGTCACCGGCGTCATGGGCAGCCTCGATATTCCGTTTATCAACAGCTTCCGTCTGGCCGATGAGCCCGGCGTGGCCGGCATCCCGCTTGTCACGGCGGACGGAGAGGAAACGCGCCGGGTCAACCGCATTACGATCACGACCTGGCGGGCCGTGGCTGGTTTCCGCGGCACGCTGTTGGACAATTTCGATTGGGATGTGTACGGCAGTTTCGCCCGGGTGCTCCAGGACCGGGAGTTGTCCGGCGCCTTGGACTTCGACCGGGTGCAGGAGGCGTTGTTCCTGGTCGAAGACGCCAACGGCAATGTGGTATGCCGGGATCCCGCTGCGGACGGCTGCGTGCCCTTCAACATTTTCAGCCGGAATGCCGACGGCACGACCCTGATCACGCCAGAATCTTTGAGCTTCGTCACCGGTACCGTGGGCCGCATCGACGGCGAAACCGAACAGGTGGCGGTGGCCGGCTCGATTACCGGCAATCTCGGCCAGTACGGCATCAGTTCGCCATTCGCCGACAGCGGTGTTTCCGTCGCTCTTGGTGCGGAATATCGCCGCGACAGCCTGTCCCTCAGCCCGGATCGGGTGTCAAGCGTGCCGGCCGGTCCCGGTGGGATCATCGGTCTCGGCGGCTTCGATGCGGTCTCGGGTCAGATCCGCGTTGTGGAAGGCTTCATCGAGGCACAGGTTCCGGTCGTCGAGGGCCTGCCCTATATGGACGAGCTGGTGGTCAGCGGCGCCTATCGCCGATCCGAATACGAGACCGAAGGTGAGATCGCCGGTGAAACGGCCTTGAACACATTCGGCACCAATACCTGGTTCCTCGGTGCCGTGTGGGCCGTGGACGAACAGCTGCGGATCCGCGGCCAGTTCCAACGCGCCATCCGGGCCCCCAATGTCATTGAGCTGTTCAGTCCAGTGAGCAATGGCGGCTTTGAGTTTGCGCCCGGCGACCCGTGCGCCGGCGAAAACCCGCAAGCCACCCTGGAGCAATGCGCCTTGACCGGCGTGACACCGGAACAGTTCGGCACCATTCCGGTCCAGCCGTCCCGTGAATTCAACTCCATTGTCGGTGGTAACCCGGATCTTCAGCCCGAGGTCGCCGACACGATCACCCTGGGCCTCCAGATCACGCCCTCGATTGCGCCGGGTTTGTCCATATCCATCGACTATTTCGACATTCAGATTGAGGATCAGATCGGCACCGTGCCGCCCCAGCAGGCCATTTCCCAGTGCTTCGCCACGGGCAGCGCCGAATTCTGCGATCTGATCAACCGGGACAATTTCGGATCGATCTTTGTGGAGACAGGCCTCGAATTTGGCGTGGCGGCGACCAACGTGAATATCGCCACCCTCACGACCAGCGGTTTCGACTTTCAGATCGGCTACGACCTCGACCTCGCCGAGGTGGGCTTGCCCAAAGCCGGGGCCTTGAACTTCAACTTCGCCGGAACCTGGACGCGCGAATTCGAACAGGTTCAGTTCCCGGGCACCGAGCCGCTGGACTGTCTCGACAAATTCGGTGACCAGTGCGGCACACCGCGCCCTGCCTTCCGCCACCGCTTGCTGGCGACCTGGGACAGTCCCTGGAACCTGCGCACCACGGCAACCTGGCGCTATGTGGGCAATGTGGAGCCCGTGGTGGAGGTCTCTTCGCCCATCAATGAAATGCTGGAGTCACGGAACTATCTTGACCTTTCGGTCCAGGCGCGGGTCACGGACTATCTGACCTTGCGGGCTGGCGTGAACAATCTGCTTGGCAATGCCCCTCCGATCACCAGCGTCGAGGGTGGCAACGAACAGGCGGCCAACACGTTCCCGGGCGTTTATGATCTCAGCCGCTTCGTGTTCTTTGGCGTGAACGTTCAGCTGTGAACCTTCCCCATCGCCGTTTCCCCATCCCCGTTTCCCGATGTGGAAAGACCCCCACCTTGATGGCCGGCCCCTTGGGCCGGTCTTTTTCTAAAGTGCACGGATGGTTCAGGTGATGGGGCCGTGACGGGCGATGTCAAAAGCAATGGTCATGCGCGGCGTTTCATCTGCAAACGGAACCGTGCCGTGCCAGCAATAGGACGGAAACAGAGCCAGAGTGCCCCTTTGCGGCTGGAGCTCCCGAACTGGCTGCGCACCGCCGGGAACGTCAATGGGCGGCATGCCGAAATGGAGCCGGCCGTCCCGAGTCTGAGGATCCTGGACGCGAGGCGGCAAGGTGACGTAATAGGCTGAACTGATCCATCCTTCCGAATGATAGTGGGGCACATGATACCCTTCATGGAACAGACGCACTGACCAGGAGCCTGAAAAACGGACCGGCCGGGCCTTGTGTTTCAGGAAGGGGTGATCCGGATCATCGGGCAAGTCGGCGGCAAAGGCCGTGATGGTTTGTGCAATGGCATCCTTCACGGCGCGGAGCAAGGGATCGCGCCGGCGGAAAAGCTGGCCATAGGTCTGGGTGCCTTGGCGCAGGGTCTGGTCATGGGGGTGGGCGGTGCTGACATGGAGGCCAAGAAGCAGGGTCTCAAGGTCCCGGAAGAAACTGTCCTCATCCGTGTACCCATCGGGAATCGGCACCGCCATGGGCCGGATGAAGCGTTCGTAGTCCATCAGCCAGGCCGCCCGCGTATCGCCGGCGAGACGCCAGAGCACCTCAAGATGGGCCCACAGGGCATAATCGTCCGGATCGGCCGCGGCCACGGGCGCGAGTTCTTTTGCCCCCGCCTTGTAGTCGCCAAGGACCAGATGGGCCCGAGCCCGCTCAATGGCGATGCCATGGCCCTTGACCGTGTCATGGTGGTCAAGGGCCGGATCGAGATGGTCAAGCGCCCGGTCCGCCGCGCCCAAGGACACGAACATCCGTCCCCGCCACAGGCTGAACAGGGGGTGGGAACCACAAGCCGCCTCGGCCCGATCGACCACGGACAATCCGGCCTCGAACTGCTCCAAAAGCCAGATTGCGCCCAGATAGGCTTCCCAAAGGCCCTTGTGGTTTGGTGCCTTGGCAAGAGCGGCCTCATAGGTGCCCGCCACCGCATCGCCCCGGCCCGTTGAGCACAGGATCGTCGTCAGGGTGTGGTGTGCGTCGAGATTGGCGGGCTCATGGTCGAGGACCTGGGCCAACGCCCGTTGCGCCTCTTCCCAGCGACCGAGATTGTAGTAGGCGCCGGCAAGGCCGATGCGCAGGGAATGTGCGGTCGGCGCCTGAGCCAGAGCCTGCTCGAAACATGCGGCGGCCCGCGCCTCCTCGCCCCGTTCCCGATACAGCTTGGCAAGATTGTTCAAGGGCTTCATGTCTTGGGGGGCGGCGGCGACTGCGGCCTCCAACACGGTTTCGGCTTCGTCGAGCCGCTCCAAATGGTGCAGGCTGAGCCCTTTGCCGGCCAGCGCGCGCGGTGCCGCCGGCGCGATCTCCAGGGTTCGGTCATAGGCGCAAAGGGCGCCCTGATGGTCGCCTGACGCGGCCAGGGTCAGGCCCAGATTGGTCCAGGCATCCCCATAATCCGGCTTCAGACGGACCGCCTCGCGATAGGCGGCGATGGCGTCCGCGAGGCGGTTTGCGTCCTTGAGCACATTGCCGAGATTGTTCAGCACATGGGGCTGTGCAGGCTGGGCCTTGAGGGATCGGCGAAGCCACATCTCGGCGCCTTGCGCGTCGCCGAGGCGCCGGGCGAGAAGCCCGCGCAATTGCAAGCCGTCCGGCTGGTTCGGGGCCACGGCGAGAATGCGCTCCAGCAGGGGACCTGCCTCCTGTGTCCGGCCCGCCTGCAGCAGTTGCCCTGCCCGTTGCAAGGCCTGCCCCAGATCCAGAGTTCCGCTTTGGCCCATGCTCCGTCTCCCTCGCAACCCTCCCGCCCATATGTCTATTGTAGCCGCCACGGAGCATGGTGGCGACCTGGCCTGTCCCTGGAGCGCGTTTCACGCAATGGGCATCCCGGTTTTCCGCCCGGCAAGTGCTCGAAACGGGGGCTCTGGAGCATTTTCGGCCGAACCATTGGAACGAACCATCAGAAGGTGAGCACGGTCTGGGCATAGGCGTAGAGCGTATCCCCGTCCGGGGACGCGTTCGGCGCCTCGCGCAGGAAGCGCCCCTTGGCGAGCCAGGCGCCACCCGTTTCAAGACGGATCCGGCCCGGGATGACATTGAACCGTACGCGGATTTCTGACTGGTGGCCGACAAAAGACCCTTTTGCACCCGAGGGATCAACGACCCCAATTGCGGGCAGGCTGTCTCGGGCCGCTGCGAGATAGTTCGCCCGGTAGCGGATGAACCCGGTCAGCTTGGGCGAGGGAGCGATTCCGATGCGCAGGGCCGGCGTGCTGATATTGGTCCGGGCAAAGACTCCATAGATTCCCGTGGGGCCGAAATCGAAGCGTCGTGCACCGAACAGCGTGTCGAACCGGTTGTTCTTGCCGTCCGTCGGATCCTCATCCCCGCTTGCAAAATCATATTGCAGGCTGATCCGGGTCTTCAGGGGATCGGTGAAGGTGTAACCGATTTCCGCATGGACGAAACCGGCGCGGTGATCAAGGCGCGGGGCATCGGGTGCCCTTGAGAGGCTCGACTCGCCGACCTGGAATGCGGCCTCTAGCTCCGCATCGAAGCGACCAGGCGCCTGTTTTGTCACAAAGCGCAGACCTGGCGTGAAGAGGGTCCGGTCAAGGCTGGCTGATCCGTTTCCATCGCTTTCGTGCAGGCCAAAGGCGTAGCTTTCAAAGGTCAGTCCGGGAAGCAGGTTCGGACGGGTGAAATGGACGCCCCAGAACCGGGAGCGGGGCAGTTCTTCGTCGATATCGGCTTCATTGTCGATCAAGCTGTCAAAGTCATCGGGACGGCGGGCCACAGGCAGGGTGAAGAATGTCTGGATGCGGTCGCCGCCGGGCCCGGTCCAAACGCCATGAACGCCCGTGAAGCCGTTGATGGTGTTGCGGAAGCGGTTGCGCGCCACGAAACGCCGGCTGCCCGCATTGATGGTGATCCGGCCCAGGATGATATCGAACGCATCCCCATCTTTGACCAGGTTGCGGCCCCGGGTGCCAATATAGCCGCGCAGCAATTCGGCCGTGTTGACATCGTCGGTGCCAAGGGGTGTGCCGGCATCGTCGAGCCATGCTCGCGAGTCCTCAAGCTCGGCGCCGGCATAGACTGGGCCAAAGTCATATTCCGCCCCAAGAAGAATACGCTGAACGAGGATCTGGTCCGAGCCCGATTGGCCGGGCTGGAGACGGCCGTCCAGGGCCTCGTAACGAATCCTATGGCTGCCGGTGAGGGTGAGGTTCTCTGTCACGTCAAGCGCTCTGGCCGGACATGAAAGAACCAAGAAGGCGCAGGCCGCGACCGCACGAAAGCGCCGTCGCTTGGGGAGATGCTGCATGCGGTTCCCACCGCAATCCCCAGACGTGCGAACCATCCTTATACCCCTCTTTTCCCCAATGGCGCAGACCGACCGGCCAATCCTCTGCTGAGAAGGCCTTTGTAATCCTGCCCGGGCCACCTTATAAATTGAAGGATTTAAATCCGCTATAAAAAGGGCGGCAGGCTCGCCTGCGAGGAAAGGGGTGCGCCATGATCTTGTTTCGTATGCTGCTGATCTTGATGCTTCTGGTGCTTGCACTCTACACGGCGCAAGTGATTGCCGATCATGGCTGGAATCTGCTGCCCGTATTCTTTGGGGACATCGCCAAAATGGCCTGGCCGGGCCAGTTCAATATGGATTTTACAGGGTTTTTGATCCTTTCCGCCCTGTGGACTGCCTGGCGCCATGGGTGCTCGCCTGTGGGCCTGCTCCTTGCCGTTCCGGCTTTGTTTGGCGGCATCATGTTCCTTGCGAGCTACCTCCTCATTGTCAGTTTTCTCGTCAAAGGGTCAGTTTTCTTGTCAAAGGGGATGTGAGGGCGGTGCTGCTCGGAGCGCACCGGGTTTGAGCTGCTCCCGCCTCGCGCGAAGAATCGATAGACTTCTGTCATGATAAAGACCCGGCGGGAGCTCGCATGGCGGTACAAAAAATTGGCCTCGCGGATGCCATCCAAAATCTGCGCGGCGAGATCGAGGACGCGATTGCCAAAGGCAAGAACCAGAAGCTGAAATTCGGCCTCGACACGATAGAGATGGAGTTTGCCGTCCAAACCACGGTGACGGCTGCGACCAAGGGCAAAGCCAAGGTCTCGTTCTGGGTGGTCGACGCCGAACTCGGCGCCGATGGCGGAGTCAGCAATGCCAACACCCATCGCGTCAAGCTGACCCTCAATGCCGAATTTGAGGGGGAGTCTCCCAAGTTGTCGGGCCGTTCGAGCGCGCGGGCCAAATGATACTGCAGTGACCTTGGTAATCAGTGTGCAGACCCATGACCACGGAACACCGCATCGAGCAGCGCCTCATCGCCGAGATTTTCCTGGCCGACAAGAAAGGTCAGAAGATCGACGAGACCAGGGGCAAGCCCGGCACGGGCTATGCGCTGACCTCCGAATGGCTCTTGACGGCGCGCCATGTGGTCGAAGAGGCCGGCAAAAAACTTGATCCCCGGCGGGTGTTTTTACGCTGGTATGACCCGACGCGAGGCGCCCGCTCCTGGCACCGCCTGGAAGATCGGGATGCCATTGTGGAGTTGGGCGAGGACTTTGATGCCGTTTTGATCCGGTTTTCCGCGCCTGATGGAGTGCCGCTGCGCCATGGCATTTGCGAGCGCCCACCTGGCTCGGGAGCGGACTGGTTCACCCTTGCATTTCCTGATGTCAGCCGGGCCAAAGAAGCCGGCGCCGGCCCCCTGTCCTTCGGCGGCGCCACGCGTCAGGAAACCGGGCCGCGGGGCGAGTTCGGGCTTCTCATCGCTGACAAGGCCAGCAAACTGTCCAATTGGCGCGGCGCTTCGGGCAGTCCGGTTTTTGTCGGGCGGGAGATCATCGGCCTCATCACCGAGCGCGACCGGGACGGCGAGCTGAGTGATCGGCTCTGGGGCCTTTCCACCCATAAGCTGTTCACGGACAGCAAGGCCTTTCGCGACCGCATCCTGCCGCCCGCCGCGACCCATGAACAGATCGAAACGGCGCTGACCCGGCTTCTTGAGAAAACGCACAAAGTGCTCACGGCACTCCTTCCGGTCCTGCGACAGGCCAAGGCCTTGCCGGCAAAGGGCGCGCCCAGTGCCGAAGCGGTTGCTGAGGCTCTTCTGACGGCTGAGGATTTCACATCCGTGCGCTACGGCCTTGAAGGGTTGTATGAGGATTACGACCAGGAGGAGGACTATGCCTCCCGCGAAGTGCTCTGGCAGATTTATTGCCGGGTCATGGCGGTCAACTACCATCCGGCTGCAGCACGCGCGTTTGCGCGGGCCCAGGCCTCCGCACCGTGCGAAGCCGTCCTTGTGGATGCGGTCACGGAACTGGGCGCCGAGATGATCATGGCGGGAATTGATGGCCTGCCGCCCCAGATCGAGCGGCGCGCCGTGGAACTGACGGCGGGCGAGGGCGCGGACGGCATCCTCTACGGCCTTAACGCGCTGCCGGCGCCCCCCGAAAGCGGCATTGATCCTCAAGGGGCGGTGGCCAGCCTGGAGGTGGATCTGCAACAGCTTCTGGGCCGGGTGGTTGGCCCTGATTATCTCAAACGCTTCTCGCCCGAAAACCTGAAGGGCCGGGTACGCACCTTGCTGGACGAGCGGCGCCGGCGGGGGAGGGGGAGCCGCACACCTTACGTGGTGTTCAAATTCTATGAGGGGCAGACCGCGGCCAGTGTGAAGCCCCATTACGATTTCGTCGCCGAGCAGATCCAGACGGGCTATCAGGGTCTTGTCCGCACGATCCTGCTCAAATACGAAGGGGTGCCGGATGTGGAGGCGATCCAGGACAAGGAAATCCGTGAGCTGGATTTCTTCATCCTGACCTTCGGTCGGCGGCTTGATGATCCCCACGCCCAATCCGGTGACTGACCATGGCCCGGCCATCGAAATCATCCTCCCCACAGATTATTTCAGCAGAGCGCGGGGAGTCTGTGACACTGACTCCCATGGGCGGTATCGCCGACCAGGTCCATGTCTATGATCAAGCCTCTTTGGATGCGGTGAACACGGCCATCACCGCGTCCCGGCCCCTGCTTGTCCGGGGCGAGCCGGGGGTCGGCAAGAGCCAGCTTGCCCGGGCGGTGGCAAAGTCTCTTGGGTATGCATTCGTGGCGCGCACGGTGGACATCCAGACCGAGGCCCAGGACCTGTTATGGCATTTTGACGCCGTGCGCCGGCTGGCCGAAGCCCAGCTCCAGGGGGCCCTTGAAGGGGCCTTGGCCGGTCTTGGTCATCTCGCCGGCGATGACAATACGGACCATGGCGATGCGGCGCGGGATCGGGTTCTCACCCGTCTGCGTCAGGAGATTCATGTCTCGAAATTTCTGGAACCAGGTCCCCTGTGGTGGGCCTTTGACTGGGGCTCCGCCCTTGAGCAGGCCAAGCGTGCGGGTACGGCAGAACCGCCCCAGCCGGACCGGGGCGATCCTGAAAAAGGCTGTGTGCTGTTGATCGACGAGATCGACAAGGCGGAAACGGATGTGCCCAATGGCCTGCTTGAAGCCCTGGGCAATGGGGAATTCTCCGTGTTCGGCCGCGATACGCGCATCGCCCGTGGCAACCGGCCCTTGGTGGTCATCATCACCACCAATGAGGAGCGGGCCCTGCCCGATGCCTTCATACGCCGCTGCTTCGTGCTTCACCTGACGCTGCCAAGCGATGACAAGGCCCTGGTTGACCACCTTGTCACGCGCGGACAGAAGCATTTCGGTCGGGCCTTGAAAAAGGCGGTCCTCACGGAAGCGGCCGAACAGCTCGTGGCCGATCGAAACCGTGCGCGGGACAACCAGCTTCGCCCCTTGCCCGGGCAAGCGGAATATCTCGACCTTCTCCGGGCCTTGACCAATCATCCCGACGGTGAGACGGAGGAGGGACAGCTCGCGCTCCTTGCACGGATCAAGGGCTTTGCCCTGAACAAGAATGCCGGCGCGCATGGGCCATGACTTTTCTCCCCTCATGCCCCAATGCGGCCGCGCGGATCTGATCCGTCTCCTGGACGTGCTCGGCGACGCGGTTCCCCTTGACCGCGCCGCGCCCATTGTGGGCTATGTCTGGGACCCTTCCGAGGAGGAGCAGAGCGACAGCGGGGCCGCCGAAGTGACGGCGCCAACGCCGATGGCTCCCGTCGCCCCGTCTCACCAGCCCGGTCAGCCGATCACGGAAGAAACGCCGCTCCAAGCGCCGGCGCCGGTGCCATTCTGGCGTCTGATCGCCCGCAGCGACCATGATCCTGTGGAGGCCATAGAGGCGGTGGATAGAGAAGGCGCCCGTGTGCCGACGGAGAAGCCTGGCTGGTCCGGTAATGACGAGGCGCCGCCACGCCCCGCGCCATTGAGGCCCTGGTCGCGCCTCATGCCCCATCTGCGCCGCGTCCTGACGGAAGAGCGGGAAGGGCGCGCCGTGGACGCCCGCCGCCTCGTGCGCCGGGTCAGCCGGGGCAAGGCGCCGCGCCGTCTCCCCCGGGTCAAACGGTCCCGCTGGCCGCGCCGTCTCGTCATTTTGGAGGATCGCAGCCGGCGCCTTGCGCCCTTCTGGGCCGACTATGCGTCCCTCACGGCCCGTTTTGCGCGTCTGGTGCCGCCGGAGGCCATGGATATTGCGGCGTTTGCTGAGGGTTTCGAGCATGGTCTGTCAAGCCGGACACCGTCGGAAGTTTTGGCGGATGCGCTGCCGGGAAGTTTTGTCCTTGTACTCGGCGATCTGGGCGTTTTGGAAGTGCCGCTCCGGGCCACGCGTCTGCGGCACTGGGAGGCCATGGGCCATCGCCTGCGGGCCTTCGGCTGTATTCCCGTGTGCCTGTTTCCGGCGCCTTTGGGCCATGTGCCTGAAGGATTGCGGCGTGCCTGGACCGTCGTCGGCCTTGAGCCGGGGCGTGCAAGGGCGGATACGGATTATCAGACCCGCCGCTTGTTGCGTCTTCTGGCCCCGGCAAGCCGCGTCGAACCTGGCCTGTTGCGGGCCGTGCGGCGTCTGCCGGAGATCCGCGCTGACGCCGCCGTTGAAGCGGCCCTGTGGCAACATGCGTCCGTGGCCAGTGCCTCCAGTGTTGCCGTGTCCTTCGATCCCAAGGCCCATCGGCGGGCCCGGGCGATCCGTCCCAGGGACGCTGCCGACCGGGCCTTGCGCGCCCGTGTGCTGGAGCGGATCCGCACCTGGCGGACGGATCTGCCGCCAGAAATCTGGTTCGAAGAGATTCTCCAACTGCACCCGGACGACCGCGATCTTCTGCCCGACGCCAGCGATCTGGAGGAGGCCGCGGCGTTTTTCGAGACCCTTGCGGATCAATTGGCGGCTGCCGTGCGGTCGGGCCGGAGCGCGCCCGTGCCCGTCGATGCGGCGGCCTGCTGGTTCCGCCGCGTGGAAAGCCGGCTGACCGCGAAAGACCTCAATGTGGAGGGCTTTTCCACGGCCCTGAAAAAGCTCGCATGGGTGGCGCAGGCGGAAGACCGGCGGTTGGATGGAGAGCATGCCGCTGAACCGGGCCAGCCCGGCCGCCAGCCAATGAAGGTCGTTCAGCTTGAGGATCGTCTTGTCATCAGGCCTGTGGCATCACCGGATCTCGCGGTGCATCAGTCGCCAGTGATCGAGGATCATCCTGAGAAAAGCGCAAGTCCGGATGACCGTCAGGTGTTTCGCCATCCGCCACATCGTCCGTTAGCGGATTTACTGCGGGAGGAGGGCCGTGATGGTCCACCCGGTCTGCCACTGGCCGATCTTGAGTGGCGCGAGCCAGAGGCTGAGCTCCGCCCAGTTTCGGGACTGGATGGGTTCTGGAAGCAGGGGCGGGCGCCGGCCTGGGCCAAGGAATGGGGATGGGACCGTTTTGGCCCGTGGGTGACCTTTGAGCTTAGTATTCCTGGCTGGCCGATCCACATCCATCGTTTGCGCTGGATCCGGGCGGGCCGTTTCACCATGGGGGCACAGGAGACCGAACGAGGCTTTGACAGTGTTGAAGGGCCGCGCCATCGCGTAACGATCGCCCGGGGCTTCTGGATGGGTGAGACCCAGATTACACAAGACTTTTGGTCCGTTCTCATCGGTCACAACCCGAGCCATTTCGATGGACCGGATCATCCGGTGGAAAGCGTCACCTATAACGAGGTCAGGGCGTTCCTTAAGCGGATCAATTCATTGACGGCGGATCTGTCCCTTGATCTGCCTACGGAGGCCCAATGGGAATATGCGGCCCGCGCCGGCACGGAGGGCCCCCATTACGGTGGTTCGAACCACGCCCTTGAGGATCTTGCATGGTTTTTGGGCAACAGTGGCGGCGGTACCCGGCCTGTCGGCCGAAAGCGCCCCAATGCCTGGGGCCTTTACGACATGCTGGGCAATGTCTGGGAGTGGTGCGCAGACGGCACGCGAGATTACGGAACGCAGCCCCGTATCGATCCTGTTGGTGCGCGTAATGATTCACTCCGGGTGCTGCGAGGCGGATCCTGGCACAGCCATGCCGGCCGTGCCCGGACAGCCTTCCGTCTCGCCAATCGCCGGGATCATCAGGACAGTCATATCGGTTTCCGTGTCACGCGGCGGGGGGAGGGGGCAGAACCCCTGGATCCAGCGCTTGCGGTGCGGCCCCGGTTTTTTGAAGCGACGGACGGATTGGGGCCCAATGCACGTTTGCCGCCGGGTGCGCCCTTTGTGCTGCGTACGGACTGTGAGAGCCTTACATTTCAACCCCTGACCCGGCCCTTGTGGGCCAGTGCCATGGGACGCGACCCCTATGGTCTGTGGGCGGATTTTGAAATCGAGGCCGTCACACAGCGTATGCGCTGGATTAATCCTGGTCGCTTCCTGATGGGCTCCCCTGAACATGAACCGGGGCGGGAAGACCATGAAGGGCCTCAACATCTGGCGACCCTGACCCAAGGCTTCTGGCTTTTCGATACGCCCGTGACCCAGGCCCTTTGGCAGGTCGTCATGAAAACGAGGCCCAGCCGCTTTGCCTCCCCAACACGTCCAGTGGAACAGGTGAGCTGGTATCAAGCCCAGAACTTCATGGAACAGGTGATGGCCCTGAGACCTGACCTTGCCCTGTCTTTCCCAACGGAAGCCCAATGGGAATACGCCGCCCGTGCCGGCACAATTGATGCCACTTATGCTGGACCATTAGATATTCTTGGGACGAATAATGCCCCTCTTCTTGATGCCATCGCGTGGTATGGCGGCAATAGCGGTGTTGATTTCGATTTGAAGGGCGGCGAAGAGGCCTGGTGGGCCGAGAAACACCATGACTTCAAAGAGGCGGGCACGCGCCCTGTGGCCCAGAAACAGCCCAATCCCTGGGGGCTTTACGACATGCTGGGCAATGTCCGGGAATGGTGCGCGGATGACGGGCGTGCCTATGGTCCGGACCCGGAAACAGACCCAATAGGCGGGCTGGAACAAGACGGACACCGCATGGTGCGCGGCGGATCCTGGGTCTATCGCGCGCGAGGCATTCGGGCCGCGAACCGCCATAGAAGCACACCAGACCACCAGGACAATGATCTTGGTTTCCGGTGCGCTTTGTGCCGGCCGTAGCGAACAGAGTGGGAAACAGCGTGGTCGCCAAGGCAAAGGCACGGACAAAAAGATTTCCCCGGCGTCCGGCGGCCCTGTTCCGGACTGCCAACCATCCGCTTGCGCAGGGTTTTGCCCCATCCTGGGCGAGCGGGTGGGGCGAGGACCGGTTTGGTGTCTGGCTTGAGCTGTCCTTGGGAGAGGCGCGTCAAAGGTTGCGCTGGATCGGCCCCAATGACTTTCTCATGGGGCCGGAACCGGAGGATTCTCCAGTTTGGGTTGGGGACAATGACCCGGATCTGCTGTTCGACATTTCAGACCGCCGGCGGATTGTCTCTGTGCCCCAGGGCTTCTGGCTCTTTGACACACCGGTGACTCAAGCCTTGTGGGAGGCCGCCTTGGGGATGAATCCAAGCGCCTTTGTCCGTCCGGACCGGCCGGTCGAGCAAGTGAGTTGGTTCGACGTTATGGCATTCCTGGAGCTGATGAATAATCGCTTTAAAGGCCTTGACCTGACCATTCCAACGGAAACCCAATGGGAATATGCGGCACGGGCCGGAACGACCACGCCCACCTATGCCGGGCCCTTGGACATCCGTGGGGAGAATAATGCGCCGGTGCTCGATCCCATTGCGTGGTATGGCGGTAACAGCGGTGTCGGTTATGACCTTGAGGAGGGCGTGAACAGTACCGGCTGGCCCGCGAAGCAGCACCCTCATGTCAAAGCGGGGACACGCTCCGTGGCGCAAAAGGCCCCCAATGCCTTTGGCCTTTACGACATGCTGGGCAATGTCTGGGAGTGGTGCGATGGGGCAGCGCCGCCCGATCCGCAGGCAGCCTCTTCCGGTCAGAAGGCGGTCGAGGCTCCCGTTCGCGGAGGATCTTGGAACACTGTCGCCGAGATGGTTCACGCTGCGAGCCGTCAGACCGAGCCTGCCGACTCCTCCAATTACCGCATCGGCTTTCGCTGTATTGCACGGGCTTGACGCGTCAGGAGACGAATTGCCGTGGCCGGCGTCATCAAGAAGCGGGCACGCATGCCGATTTCGTCATTGCCAAGCCTCTGCGCTGGCAATGACGGCCTCGGCCTACCCAGGTCAGGCTGCTTTGCGGGCTGCGGAACCGAACACGCCCGGGTTTTGTTTCAGGAACGCGTCAGCAGCCTGGTAGCCCAGGTCGTGGCGGCTTTTCACACCGTAAGCGGAGAAATCCATGCCGCCAGTCATGGGAGCGTGGGGGCTCGGGATCACGGTGAGGTTCTGCATGCAGCGATATTCGAGCAGTTTGGCATAGGCGGGATTGCGGCGCGCCCGCGCATCGTCGGGCAGGTCCCGGTCCAGCTCGTCAATCATCTTGGCATAGGCGATCAGGCCGTCCGGGCCACCGAACTCGTCCCAATATTTGTTCTCGAACGCGATCTCCATCTGCCGGGCCTTGGCTTCCTGGAGATTTGTTGGGATCGCCGCATGGGTTGGGAACAGGTCAATGACCACAATGGGCAAAGAGCGTTCCTCCTGGGGGCTGAGCAGATCCATGAGGGCCCGCAGGGGGGTGTTGTCGAAAAGTCCGCCGTCCCAATAATGCTGGCCGTCGATCTCGGTCATGGGAAAGCCTGGGGGCAGGCTGCCACTGGCCAAAATATGCTCCGGCCCCAGCCTGTCCTCCAGATTCGTGAACCGGGTGAGAGCGCCGGTGGCCACATTGGTGGCCGTGACGGCAATGCGCATGCGCGTTGTGTCATTCAGGCGGTCGAAGTCCAGGATCTCGGCCAGGGTGTTTTTCATGGGCGAGACGTCGCACAGGCTCGTCCAGTTCGGCAGGGAGAAATAATCCGTTCGCGGGCGATAGAAATTGGGATTGCCCATCGCCGAGAGGGTCGCCTGCTGTTCGGCCGGTACGAAGGGAACGGGGGGCAGGGTGATCCGCTCCCAGAGCGTGCGCAGTGAGCGGGCAATGTCCCCGTCCTTGGCACCCGCAATGGCGGCGGCGTTGATTGCGCCGATCGAGACGCCGGTGATGGCGACGGGGCGGGCGCCAGCCTCGATGAGGCGGGTGACGGCACCATATTCATACGCCCCGAGTGCGCCGCCGCCCTGCAGAACCAGTCCGATATCAGTCATGGAGAATTCTCCTCATGCAATGGTGTTGCGCCGTCGCCGCAAGAAGCGAAGGGACGCGGCAGTCCAGGGCGGCAGGGGTGGAGCCACCCTGGCTTGCGTCGCGATGCGTCCAATGACGGAATTCGGGTTACGCGGCTTTCGGAACATCCGTGCTTGAGCGCAGGGATGGGGTGTTCGCCGGCCAGACGGGTTCATGGGCGCCGAGCGGGAAGGGCTGCAGATCAAACCGACCCGGGGTCTTGGAATATTTGATCACGGGACCGAGATAGCTCAGTCGGCCAAGGGCGCTGTCCTCTTCGCGCATATAGGCGGCCCGATAGTCCGGGGCGATCGGGGTCGGCGGCAGGGCGGCCCGGTCCACCAAACCTTGCTCCATAAGGAACATGGCCGTGCGGGAGAGGGAGACGCGGACATGGTAGCTGCCTCCTTCCGTCGCCCGGCGATAAAGCGCCGCGAGCACACCAAGGGAGGACAGGAAGCCTGTGATGTAGTCGTTCGGGAAGGTCGGGGCGAGTTGGGGGCTGTCCATGGAGCCCTGGACGGCGGCCATGCCCGTCACCGTCTGTGCCAGTTGCTCAAAGCCCGGACGGAAATGCCAGGGACCCGAATGGCCGTAGCAGCTCGTTGAGACCACGATGATGCCGGGCCGCATCTGGGCGAGGCCCTCGGGCGAGAAGCCGAGCGAGGTCAGCTTGCCGGGACGATAGCTTTGGGAAAACACATCCGCTGTCTTCAACAGCTCACGGAGCTTAACCTTGTCCATGTCCTGCTTGAGGTCGAGAAGGGCGGACAGCTTGCCGTGCCCCGTATCCATGACAAAAGGCGGCAGATTGGGCTGGAACGGACAGGTCACATGCATGACCGCGGCGCCCTGTTCAGCGAGCGACTTGGCGCAGGTCGGTCCGGCAATCACATGGGTAAGGTCCAGGACACGCACCCCTTCAAGGGGGCGCTGTGCCGGCGTGAACGGAACCGGCTCACTATCGGCCAGCTTGATCACTTCAACGGGCGGCATGTCGGCGATCGCCTGGCCCTGGGGGTGGGACAGCCATTCTTTGGGCGAGCGCATCACGGCACCGCACAGGCCCTTGTCGGCGATCGCCTCTTCGAGTTCGAAGGCGTTCCATTTCGCGATGGCATTGGCCACGGAGCTTTTCTTATCCGCGCAGCGCAACAGGTCCAGCATGCCGTCGCGCAGCAGGGGATAGCCGCCATGGACCAGGATGTGGCGCCCGTCCAGGGTCGGGTAGAGACCCACGGTCGGATAGTCCGGTTCCGGCACCATGATGGGATAGCCGTGCTGGGACTGGAAAAAGACGCTGGCGGTGGCCAGCGCGGCGGCCTTCGCTTCGACGCTGATCTCCTGGGCCTCGCCGCCGCGCATCTGATTGATCCGGGATACGGCATATCCTTGGGCGGCAAGCACGGCGGCGGCGGTCTCACCGACCTTGAACGGCGTGTCCACGACCGGGTCAGTGCCGATCACGGATACGCGATCCTGGGTGGGTTTGGGCAGGCCGACGCTCTCGATCAGGCTGTCGAAAAGAGGATGGCTCATAGGGGCTCCGGGAACAGTTGCACAAGGCGGGATGGCCAGCGTGTCAGGGGGCTGACAGGCCGGACCAGAGACTGTTCTGGATCAAGAATATTATGAAAGTCTCAAGCGGTTTCACTTGAGATTGGTGGATAATTCATCCTGATCTTGATGAAATTTTAAGGCTGTGATGGTGCTCTTGGATTGTTTGGTCGTTTTGATGGGGGGCAAGATGAAGGCGGTTTTGAAACAGGCAGTATGGGTGCTGCGCCAGCCGTCCACGAGTGCCATTGTGGGCGTTATGCTTGTGCTGACCGGCCTTGGCGAAGTGATTTCGACTGTGCTTGAGGAAGTAGACGGATTCGGTCTTAAATCAGAGCACGGATTGATTTTGTTCGGACTGTTCCAGCTCTCGCGGGCGCTTCTCGACATCGTGGACGGGGTGGAACGGGTGGAGACGGGCGAGGATATCGAACGCCCGGTACAGGCCTGAAACCCTACCCGCCACGCGATCGAGAGGCACTCTCAGGTTGATTTATGTCAAATCCCATCCCCTTTTTACGGGTATTTTTCCCGGGCCCGGGATTAGACCCTGAGGCCAGGATAGTGCTACTTTGATGGGAGGAACTTACAAATGTCCGACCAGACGTCAACGACCCGGAAGCCGGCCGAAACGGGCGAGGCACTGCCGGAAATGCCGTTTTCGCTCGATATGATGATGGGACTGAACGGTCAAGGATTTGATACGGCCAAAGATCTGCGCGAAACGACGGCCGCGGGCATGCAGAGCTGGAACGAGGGCATCAGTCGCTTCGTCACCGCGCGGATCGAGCAGGACATGGAGTTCATGCGCAGCTTGATGTCCTGCCGCTCGCCCCGTGAGGTAACGGAGTGCGAGGTGGCCTTCATGCAGAAGGCGATCATGCAGTATGCGGAGCAGACCAGTCATATGCTGGGTCTTGCCGCACGGCTTCAGGAGCAGTACTGGTCGGGTATCGAGGCGGCATCGAAACCGAAAAAGACCGCGCACTGAAAGCCGTTTCGTTCAACGCCGGTGGGGTGGGCGCCCTTGTCCCGCAGGATGGGTCAAGCCTCGCCAAGAAATCGTGTTCTGGCGTGCCATGACGGGCCAAGAGACACCTTCCGGCCGACCAAACAACCGCCGCAGGGCGGGATCGAATACACGCTCTTCACATTTAGACACGCGCTTCTGACACAGTGTGCGGGCGCTCCGTATGGAGCGCCCGACGCGTTCAGGGTTGCAGAACATAGTAGCCGGGGGCGTCTTCGAGGACGGGCCGATCGGGCAGCCCCAAGCTTGGGGGGGCTGTCGGGGCGGATGAGCGCTCGGCAAGCCAATTGGTCCAGGCCGGCCACCAGGAGCCGTCCCGCTCCGGCGTTGCGTTGAACCAGTGATCGGGATCCATATAAGACGCGTCGGCTTCCCGTTCTGTCATGCGGAAATGGCGGCGGCGGTGGCCCGGTTCGCTGACGATGCCGGCATTGTGGCCGCCATTGGTGAGCACGAAGGTCACGGCCGTATCGGACAGGATGTGGATTTTGTAGACGGAGCGCCACGGTGCAATGTGATCGCGTTCCGTTCCCACAGCGAAGATGGGGACCCGGATGTCCGTCAGGGCAACGGGGCGCCCATCGATGAGATAGCGCCCTTCGGCCAGGTCATTTTCCAGGAACATCTGGCGCAGATATTCCGAATGCATCCGATAGGGCATGCGGGTCGCGTCGGCGTTCCAGGCCATAAGGTCCGTCATGTCGGAGCGCTCGCCCATCAGATACTCATGAACGAGGCGAGACCAAACAAGGTCATTGGAGCGCAGCATCTGGAAGGCGCCAGCCATCTGCGTTGTGTCGAGATAGCCCTGTTCCCACATCAGGTCTTCAAGGAAGGTGAGCTGGCTTTCATTGATGAACAGCATCAATTCGCCGGCCTCCTCGAAATCGGTCTGGGCCGCCAGCAGTGTCATGGACGCGAGGCGGGCGTCCCCGTCCCGCGCCAGTGCGGCGGCAACGGTCGTCAGCAGGGTGCCCCCAAGGCAGTAGCCGGCAGCGTGAATCCGACCCTCAGGACACAGACGGGAGGCAACATCAATGGCGTCCATGATGCCCTTTTCCCGGTAATCCGCCATCGAGAGCTCCCGGTCCCGTTCATCGGGGTTTTTCCAGGAGATCATGAACACGGTGAAGCCCTGGGAGACCAGATAGCGCACCATGGAATTCTCCGGTGACAGATCAAGAATGTAGTATTTCATGATCCAGGCCGGTACGATCAGGATGGGATCGGGATGGACTCGCTCAGTGGTCGGCTCATATTGGATGAGTTCGATCAGGTCATTGCGATAGATGACCTTTCCGGGGGTCACAGCCAGATTTTCGCCGACTTTGAAAGCCTCGGTGCCGACGGGCGGATGGCCTCCGGCCTGGCGCTCCCAGTCCTGCCAGAAATTCTGGGCCCCGCGCATCAGGTTGGCGCCGCCTTCCTCGAAGGTCTGCTTCAGCAGGACCGGATTTGTCAGGATGCTGTTTGAGGGCGAAAAGATGTCGAGCATCTGCCGGGACATGAATTCAAGCATGTCCTCATGTTGGGCGGTGACGCCCGGCACGCTGGTGGTGGCGTTGTGCCACCATTGTTGGGTGAGCAGGAAGCTTTGATACATCACATTGTAGGGCCAAGTCTGCCAGGCCGGGTCCGAGAACCGTCGATCCTGGGGCAGCGGCTCAATACAGGGGGCCGCCTCAGTGTTGAAGGCGCCGAGCGCGGCCGTGTACATGGCCAGCCGCAACAGTTTGCGGGCTGCCTTGACGGACAGGGTCGATCGCTTGCCTGGAGCAAGGGCAAGGTGGAGCGCCCAGTCCCAATAGGCGCCCATAAGGGAGGCTGGCGACAAGCCCAGCGTCAATCGGGCCACCGCGGCGTGGACGGATCGGTCGAGAATGTCGGCCCGGGCTTCCTGCCCATCGCGTTCTGAGTCCCGGAAGGCACCCAGGGGCAGGGGAAAGCGGTTGTGGCCTGGACCATGGGACCGCCCGCCTGCGGCGCGTCCTGGGGTCAGGTCTTTGGCGGCCCGCTCCTTGGTGCCCCGCTCCTTGATGGGGTGGCCTGCAGCGCTGTAACGGGTTCCATTCATGGGTGCAGTCCTCTTTGTCGATCCTGTTCGAAGGCGGCCGAGTCCGGCGGCTGTGGGCCCCTTCCAGACACACGTCGCCACCATGCGCAGCGATCAGGACCGGGTGGCTGTCGCGTCCGCAGGTGTCTTTTAAATACCCAATTGGATACCCCATTGGTTCTATAGGTCGAGGCTCGCTGCGGTTTGATCCACGTCAATTCATGCAACGTCCCAGAGCATGAATGCCCTGGTCTTTTGGCCAATCATCCGCAGGCATACAAATGTGAAATCCGGGTAATATGTTGAAAAAAGAATGCGTTTAGACGGACCATGCCGCGCAAGAGGTACCCTTGGGAGGCTTGGAACCCGCCCGGATGGGTCACGTTGGACCCTTGCCTCAAAATTCGTTCCCGTTTACCGTTAAATAAGAAGAAATGCGCTCGGGGGAGCATGCCTCCGCAGCCATCCTCTCCCAATCGTTCTCACGGTGACGGGCCATTCGGTTCATGGATTGGTCTTAGCGTGCCCGGTTGGCACATCGGCGGGCACGCGGCTCGGGCGGGAACATAAGTCTTCCACCCTGGAGAGTGTCGAGCCGATTTTCGCGGCAATCTGATAAGCCGCGATAACGCGCGAAAAGACAACAGCTCGCAAGCGGCTCAAACGGAGTGAGCAAGCCCCATATCGTCAGTATGACGACAGTTTGAGTTGAGAAGAGAGGCACACAATGGCTGAAAGTTCGCGTATCAGGGACATTGTCGACCGCATCGATCACTTCTCTGCCGCTGATATGAAGCTTGTCGCACGATTCGGCAAAGTCAAAGGATATTCTCAGGACTATCTGGAGCTGAAAGAGGCCCTAGGCGCCATCATCAAGCTGGCAAAGAATGTCCACGGCGTCGACTTCACCGAGGAATTCAAGGCCGTCACCCCGATCCGCTTCACGGGCCTCATTCCCAATGAGACGTTCAATCGGGAGCGGCGCAAGCTTGTGGAGATTGGCGAACAGTTGTTCGAGGCTGTCAAAGACCTTCCGACCATGCGCGACCCTGACGCGGCCGGTGAGTCCGGCAGTGGCACTGATGCGCCGGTAAAGCCCCGTGTGCGGAAGATCTATGTCTCTTCCCCGGTTTCGGCAGCGGTCATGCGCGAGATCACCCAATGCCTGATAACGGCGGACTGCGAAGTGGTTTTGGCGACAGGGCCGAAGGCGACCGATGCGGACTATGATCCCATGGAGATCGTGGGTCGTCTGGAAAACTGCCACGGCGGCGTCATTTGTTTGATGAATCCGGACCGCATCGCCGACCAGGCCACGCCGAAACGGGTCTCGCTTCTGGCGAAACTGTCGCCTGCCACCCACCAGGACAATGCATCCGGTGCCGAGAGTGGCCGGTCCGCTGCCGATGCGGTGGCCAAGACCGTCGACAGTGGCACTGAGGGCGGACCGAAGGAGCCCATGGTTGCGACGGCCGGCGGTCATGCGGTTGCACGCCCGGTGCCCAGTGAATCCCCGCTGACAGTCGTCCGTATGGGGCAGCGGCCAGTGGAAGAGCCGGCAAGAGCCGAGCCGGCCGTCGACAGAATGCAGTTCACCAAGAACATGATGCTGGAACTGGGTGTCGTCTTCAGCCGGTTTCCGAAAACGACGTTCTTTGTCGTTGAAGAGGACATGGTCGGTGAAATACCCGCATCCATGGCCAAGAAAATTTCCTTCAAAACGGACGGCAAGGCTCTGACCTTCGAACAGGGACAGCGGCTCGTCCAAGTCTTCAAAAAGGGCGACTGGAGCACTGCGGACTAAGCGGTAAGGGCCAGATCGCGAGGCAGCTATTGGGGTTGGGCTATGGACAGTTCACTCGTTCAGGCGCTGTTGCATCCTCCCGTCTATCTGACGATGAATGTAACGCTTTTTATCTGCGGCATTCTGGTGCTTGTGATGCAGCCAGGCTTTATGTTGTTCGAGGCCGGTTCGGTCTCGCGCAAGAATGCCATCAACAACGTCTTTAAGAATGTCATTGATATCTGCCTTTGCGGGTTGTTCTTCTGGTGGATCGGATACAATATCCTCAGTGGCGAGAGCATCGTTAATCAGTTCTTCGCTGATATCGGGCTCACCCGTGACCTGCTCAACCTTGTTGAGATTGATCCGGATGCAGCTGAGACGACGACGAATATTCTGCCTACGGAGCCTGTGCGAGCTTTCTTCCAGCTCGTTTTTGCCTGTACCGCGGTGACCATCACCAGTGGCTGTGTTACAGGCCGGGTGCGCCCCTTCCACTACATTTTCTTCTCGGTGTTGTTCTCGACCCTGGTCTACCCCATCGCCGCTTTCATGGTATGGCACCCGGAGGGACTGTTTTTCGGCGTATTCCGGGACTTTGCAGGGGCTGCCGTGGTCCATGCCCTTGGCGGGTTTGCCGGCCTGATGGGGGCCTTGATGCTGAAGCCGCGGTTGGGCTTTTACCGCCATGGGTCGGATGTCTACGGTGCGGAAGTCGTGGACGGCCTCGCCGACAGCCACCAGCCCCACAATATCCCGCTCGCGGCCCTGGGCGTGTTCCTGCTCTGGATCGGCTGGTTCGGCTACAACTCAGGAACACTGTTTGGCCACGGTGTGCCGGAGTTCACCACCCTCGAAGCCGACAATATCCTGTCCGGGCTTGAGGCGATCTTCGAGACCTTCGGCCAGATCATGGCCAACACCATCCTTGCGCCCTGTGCATCCGTTTGCATCGTCACGGCCATCATGCTGGTGCGTCAGGAAGAACTCGACATGCTGATCATCCTCAACGCGGCCATTGCCGGGCTCGTCGGCATCACGGCCGCGGCGGATGTGGCTTCGCCCCTGGCTGCTGTCCTGATCGGATCGGCGTCTGGGATCGGCTTGATGATTGCCACAACGGCCATGTCAGCCCTGCGCATTGACGATCCGGTGGGAGCCTTTCCGGCCCATGGTGTGGCCGGTATCATCGGGATCATCTCGGCCGCGTTCTTCCCGCTCGACGACAAGAGCATTTGGGAGATGCTTCTGTCCCAGACGGCGATCTGCGCGATCATCATCCTCTTCTCCTGCGTGAGCGCGTACCTCATTTTTTCCGCAAGCCGGTTCATTTTGCTCTTCATGCATCGGGTCGGGGTGGTGCACAGTTTGACGCCGGGATTTGGGCAAAACCTGCTGCGGGTCTCGCCGGATGTGGAATTGGAGGGTCTTGACCTGCATCTCCATGGCCGGGACGCGTACAATGTGTACGACAACGGATGAATGACGGGGCCTGCCATGACTCCCTGCCTCAGCCACCGTCCGCATGGACGCTGGCTCTTGCCCGTGCGGCGATGCGGCGTGCTCGCACTCTTGACGACGGCCCTTGTGGCCGTCGCCGGCCCGGCCAGCCACGGCCAGGAGAAAGCTGATCCACCCCAAGAGGGTGAAAAGCGCGAGGAAGGGCGCAGGCCCAACATCCTTACCCTGGACGACCTGCGTCGGGCTCTCACGGGCGGTGAGGCGACGCAATCGCAAAGCGTCTCTGAAGGGGATGGGGCCGAGGCTTCGCCTGGAGCCCCTGAGACGACGCCCGGGACCGAAGGCACTAAAAAGGGCCAGACACCGCCCAATCCTGCCCCTTCAACACAGGACAGACCGTCAGGCCCTGATTTGGAGGCCGGTGACACGGACAGCCCATCCTCCTCGGCCCCTGATGCTGCTGATCCGGGGGAGCCAGAGCGTAATCTGTCTGCGGATGATGCGCCAGACAACGCGAATGAGACCGCCGCGTCGACGCGCGCCCCGTCATCTCGGCAAGCGACGCCCGAGAGTGACCCCTCCAAATGGGTCTGCAAGATTTCGGCGGCAACCGACCGGCCCGAGGGCAATCTTGACCGATCGACCGACACAGCCTTTAGCGTTTATTTCTCGACCGGCGATTTCGCCCTCAACCGCTCTGGTCTCCTGGCCCTGACGCAGAACACGCCGAAGATCAATGGCATTGTGGGCTCTGGTGGTCAGCTCGCTGTTGTCGGCAACACCGATGATGTGGGCGATCCAACGGCGAATATCATCCTGTCCCTTCAGCGGGCCTATAATGTGAAGGCCTGCATCATGAAGCTGATTGGTGTGGCCGAAGCCAATGTGACCGTGTTCGGTTTTGGCCCCTTCTCGCCCATTCTAGAGGCACCCGACCGGACCGCGTCGGGCAATCGCCGAGTCGATGTTCTGCCGCTCTCGGAATATAAAAGTCGCTTCGAGAACGCCTTTTCGGAACTCAATCAGTAAACGCGGGGGGCCGACGTCACCGCGCCTCAACCCGATCGGTGTCTTGGATCTCAAGCTGGATGGTCTTGAGAGTTTCGATTCGGTCCCCGTCAATCACATAAGGATCATAGGATTGGCACCGCAGACTGCGTCTGATCTGACGCTGAAAGCGGCGCTCGTTGAACCCGTCCGGCAACTGGCCCGACAGGTTTATCGATGAGAGTTCGCCGCCGCGCCGGACTTCCACGTCAAAAATCACGGCCCCGCTGTCGGCAAAGTCCACGCTTTCACTCATCCCACATCCGATTTCTACCCCCCGCCGTGCGATCGCCAGCGCATCCGCCTCGACGGCCCCGGCGAGACGTTGGAGCCGCCCGGCAAGCTGGATTGAGGAGCGCTCGAAATCCTCCACGATCTCAAGATGGGTCTGGTACCAGTTCACCTGTTCGACCTGAAGAGCGAGATAGGCATTCATACCCAGAACGGCGTCGATGAGCTTGGTCGGGGATGTGTCGCTCAAGGATGAAATCGTCTGTGTCGCCACGCAAGTCCGGCTTGATACATTGCTTTCAATGGAGGCTTCGGATGTCTGGGGATTAAAGTCGATTTCATAGATCCCATTTGCGGAACGGCCGGTGAGTTCGGCATCGAGAATGCCGGCAATACCGCTATTCCGATCCAGCAGGCAGATTTTGGGGGTTCGAACGCGCTCGCGCCCACCCGGATTGATATTGCCGCTGAAGCGGGAGGTGCCGTGGCGATACATTACCGTGTCGACGGCATCCGCATGGGCACCAAAGGCATCGCGGATGCCGACGCTGACGGCGGTCCAGGCCGCCTGTTCCCGCAGTCGCGTGAGGCCCTGGGCCATCTGCGTGAGAATCGTCAGGTGTTGGGAGCGGGTAAAGTCACGGCGCTGTGAAACATAGAGCGCCAGATCCTCTGCATAAAGAACCTCAAAAGCGACAATCAGTTTTTGCAGATCCAGCAGCAATTGATCATCGACCGACAGGTACCGGTTGGACCAGTCAATCTCTTCCAAAAGAGCCCGCAAGCCATTGGTATCGGCGGCGATCCGTTGCTTCAGGATCGTCGCATTGCCTGCCTTGTCCCGGTTCCGGGGTGACCGCCGGCCGCGCCGGCCCGCATCCTCGTCGGTGGCCGGTGCTTCGCCGCTGATCATGGTGCGGGCCAGCGCGAAGGTCTCCGCAATCTGCTCCGTAAGCGCCGTGATTGTGTCCGGCTGGAGCGTTCGCTCGGCCATGGTTGCAACGGTTGGAACGGCAGGTTGCGCGATTTCCGACAAGGGCCTGTTGGCCCCGTTCAGGATGCTTAAATTGCGGCCTACGGACCGTGACAGGCGGGGCAGGCTTTCAAGGGCCGCCTGTCGCGCCTCGTCATGGGCGTTAATGACGGTGCTCAGCGCCTCGCTGAGGGAACGGGCTTGTTCCCGCCAGGCCGCCAGGTGGCGCGCGGTCACTTCGGTCGGCCGGACCGTGGTTTGGTAGGAGGCTTCCGTCAGGGGAGGTGGGCCGTCATCTTGGCCGGGGATGCCCCGCTCCGATCCGGATCCGGACCAGTCCTGGATGGATCGCCTGGCCGCGGCCGTCCGCTGGGCAATCTCCGTACAGATCTCCCATTGGCTGGTGCAGTGATTGGCTGAAGCGGTCCAAAATTCGGCAGCGTTGATCGTGGATTGGGCGAGGGCCATATCCGGGCTCGCCCCGCCGACCGCGAGCAGGCAGAGCGTAATCCACCGGGCATGGACGTAAACCATTGACCGTGTCGATGCGGATCGTTGGACCGTTGATCGTGGTGCCTTGCTCCGGGGCTGGCGGATCATCTGTTCTCTCCCGTGCGCAAGGCGCGGGCCCGCTCAAGGTCACTCGCGCCTTTGATACCCATGCGGACGGTACCTTTCGCCGTTTGATCCGCAGCAAAGTAAAGCTGCCCAACGATCTGCGTCCACATCCTTCAGGACTTGAAAGCTATCACGTCTAGGGTGTTCGCGTCTTGCCTCATACGCGCCGGGCGAAATGGCCCCTTTTGCGCAAAAGCGGGGCCAAGGTCACCCTTGGCCCCGCGATCATTACAGTCTCGAAACGGCACCTGCGTCTGCCGGGAAATAGATCCGAAGGATCAGAAATTAACGATGCCCTGCAGAGCGATTGTCCGCGGCGCGTCGGCCACGCATCCAACAGTTCCGCCAGGCGCACTGGGAACCTCGTTACACACACCCGATGTCGTGATCTCGTCATTGAGGTTCCGCGTGACCAGGGCGAGTTCCCAACGTTCCGATTCCGGCCGCACGCTGAGGCGGAAGTTCAGTTTCACGAAGCTGTCCTGGCGGGTCAGCGGATTGTTGTCCGAGACGAGCTGGAAACTGTCCGTGAAAAACACATTGGGCTGGGCCGTAATGATGTAATCACGGATCGGATAGTCGTAGGTCATCGTGAAATTGCCCGAATAGGTCGGCGCAAAGGTCGTGTCCTCACCGCTCAGATCCTGGCGATCGTTCACACAGCCCTGGGCGACCGTCTGGCCAGTGAAACACAGGGCATCGTCGAAATCCGTGAACTCGGAGTCGAGGAAGATCAATTCACCCTGGACCGTCAATTGGTCGAGCAGCCGGGCAATGAAGCCCAATTCGATGCCCTGCGAAACAGACCGCGCAGCGTTTTCAACGGGCTGGACCGTACCAACTGGCGCACCCGCCGGTACTTCCGCCAAGCTGGCCACCTGACGATCCGTAAAGATCATCCGGAACAGCGCCGCCGTTGCCTGAACACGGCCGTCAAGGAAGAGGCCTTTCACGCCCACTTCGAAGGCGTTGACTTCTTCTCTGTCAAACTCTTCAGCGAAATTGGCCGCTGCGTTTGGTGTGTTGTCCACGAGCGAAAAGCCGCCGGCCTTGAAGCCCTGACGCCATGACCCGTACACATTTGCAGTTGGGCTGAAGTCATACTGGACCGTGACGGAGGGCAGAACATCCGTGTCGGACCGTTCGAAATTACCGAAGTTGAAACTGCCCGCCAGAGGCGCGACGCCATTGATGTCCGGAATGCCGTTGGCTTGGACGGCCACCGCCGTATTGGGCGAAATCGAGATGTCTTGATCCACATGGATGAAGCGCAGACCGAAGATCCCTCGTAAGTCGTCCAGGAAATTGTAGGTCAGTTCACCGAACACGGAATAGGTCTTGTATTCCTGGGAACGGAAGGCCGACAGGGCTGTGAGCGGCGCCGTCATCGGGTTTTGTGAGAAGAAGGAGTTGACGATCACATTACCGAAATCGGCCGTTTCCCGCTGGAAATACACACCGGCCACCCAGTCAAAGAGCTGGCCGGTCGGCGAGGCAAGCCGAATTTCCTGACTGATCTGATCCGCCTCGTCGAGCTGAGACAGTGCGATACGGGATGTGAAGCCTGGATCCGGCGCAACGGACGTTCCATCAAGATCAAGCCGGAATTCATTTTCGAAGTCATAATATCCGGTCACGGATGTCAGCGTGAAATCATTGAGTTCATAATTGACTGTCAACACGCCGATCTTGTAGTCGAGATCACGAAACTCCGGCAGATCCGTGTTTTTGCGCAGATTGAGTGATGCCTCAACCGGCTGGCCGTCCGCCTGGATACAATTGAGCTGGGCAAGATTGGGCACTGCCATCGTGCCTGGTGTACAACCGACCAGTTCCGTATCAAGGCCGCTGTCGGCTTCCACCGAACCATAGGTGAATTTCAGATCGACACTCAGGTTCTCAATGGGCTCCCAAAGCGCGCTGCCGCGGACGATGATGTCCTGGTTCCCAGGTTCATCCTGCCCCGTGAAGGTGTTCTCAATGAACCCCTCTGAGTCAGTAAATTTGACGGCGATCCGGGCGGCCAGCGTGTCAGTGATCGGCAGGTTCGCAGCGCCTTCGACATTGATTTCCTGCTGCTCGAACTCGTAAGAGACCCGCCCATAGCCGGTGTAACCCGCATTAAGATCCGCACCCCGTGAGGTCAGACTGATCGCACCCGCAATGGTATTGGCGCCGAAATAGGTGGTTTGTGGACCTTTGAGGATTTCAACCCGCTCAAGGTCCAGAAGACCGCCGCGACTTGCCCGCGACCGGCCCAGGGTAATGCCGTCGACCACAAACGCAACCGACTGCTCAAAGCCGACATTTTCGCCCGAACCGACACCGCGGATGTTCAGGAAGTCGGCAGAGCCCGTCCGGGAGACGTTCACCGCGGGAACGTTTTCGATAAGCTCTTGAAGATCACGGAAGATTTGGTTCTGGATCTGAACGCCGGAGCGCGTTTCGATCGCAATCGGCACGTCCAGGATTTCTTCTTCTTTCTTCCGCGCCGAAACGACGATCTTTTCGATCCAAGGCCTGGCCTCCTGGCCGACCGGCTGCGCCGGAGAGGTCAGCGGCTGCGTGGTCGTGTCGGCCTGGGCATACTCACGGCCAACCCACTGTTTTTCCTGGGTAACAGGATTGACGATCCAAGACTGTGTGTCATCAGTGGACTGCGCAAACACCGTCGTGGCAGTGCAGGGCGCAAGGGCCACCAGTGCCGTGCTGGCCCGCAGAAGGAAGGAGTTCATGGGATGCCCTTCATCTTTACGACGCCGGGCTGCCCTTTGTCTTTCAGGCGCCCAAGCGAATACAGGTACTGACGGGTGCGTATGGAGTCGGCCATATGCTTGCCCGCCCTGAAAGGACAGACACGACCTCAAGCGGCCATGCTACCTTTGATCGAAAAATTGCCCCGTCGACCTCATACGCCGATTCCATACCTGATTTGATCGTCTCCGAATAGCCGTCCGTTTTCATTTGGGCAAGCCCAACCGCATGGCTGGTATACGGGCCGCTCTGCGCGCCTGAGACTGTGCGGCATCATTGTCGCGGTCGATGGCGGGCAGGATGCAGCCTTGGGTCTGCTCTCTCAACCATCAGGGCAGGATCAATCGGTACACCCCCTTTGCTGGCGGCCCTGCCGGTATTGGGCCTCCGCCATGACCCAAAGCGCGGCCTGTGGAATGACGACAGGCCGACCTCAACCCTTGGGCGCGATGTTTCCCTGGGGCACTTGCTGCTTTTGTGTCGGAGCGAAGGCCTCTGCTAGTGTCGTGGA
>CAYUYV010000033.1:0-6994 GCA_964449455.1 uncultured Alphaproteobacteria bacterium
CGCTTGTCTTATGACTTTTCCCTGTGATTGGGCGAAAAGAGATCCGCTGCGGGTGCGGACCAACGCACCGCGCAGCGGCGGGGGACGGATCGGGAAAGGTCAGGCGCTGCCCATGGCCTTTGTCCCAAAGAACGCGGTGAGATCTGCCGGCTGATCAGCAGCGACCTCGGCCATTTCAAGCGTGCCGTCCACAACCCATTCCATGATCGGGATTTTCTTCAGGGGACGACCGTCAAGGAGTGCCTGGGACACGGCCGCCATTTCCTGCCAGGCCCGCGGTCCGCCAATCTCAGCGCCTTCCAACGCCCCTTTGAGAACACAGGCCCCTTGCGCCGCAAGCCGCGCCCAGCGTTCGCGCCGCTCCTCCAGATAGCGCCAGACATTTGCCTCACAGAGCCCGGCCGATTGACTGGCACCTTCCGGCTTAATCTCTTCAGGCGCCTCCCCCCAATGGCAGACCATCTGATACATCTGCGGCCAGGACTCGCTGGAGGTGATCAGACGGCCGATTTTCTGTTTGGAAAGACCTGCAAGGGCGCCCTTTGCATCGAGATGGGCCAGGCGCTCTGCCGCCGACGCCGGCCTTGGCACAAAGTCCGTCAATCCAAGGGCCAGAAGAACGTCCAGCAGTCCTGGGGCCGGCAATGTGTTCGCGGACAAACCGTCATTGAGGGCCCGCCCCATAAGGTCGAGGACCGTGTCCATGGGAACGGGAAACAGTTCAAGCTGGTCGTCAGTCCATTGCAGCGCTTCGGTCTGTTCGCTCGCACCATCAAAGACGACCTCATAGGCATCGGCGATGCCTTCAGCCTCTTTAATCAGAATGCAGAGTGAAACGGGCTGGTCGTCCCTCCGGCCCGCGACCACCATGGTCTGGGCACCAGCCCCATCTGGCAGGCTGGCAAAGGCCTGCTCAACGACAAGCGTCGCCGCGCCCTCGGTCTGGAGCGCGCCACCGGCGGCCGACGGATCCGCCAGCATCGCGGCGTCTTCACAGGGCACCCATTGGCGCAAAAATGCCAGGCGCGCGGCGTCCGCGCCCGTCAAGAGCCCCTCCCCCTCCCAGCGGCGAA
The DNA here is from genome assembly GCA_964449455.1 of uncultured Alphaproteobacteria bacterium. GTDB lineage: Bacteria > Pseudomonadota > Alphaproteobacteria > JAJFIK01 > JAJFIK01 > CAYUYV01. The sequence goes on from CAYUYV010000033.1 coordinate 1,074, forward strand.
ACGCTTTGGCGGCCTCGGCGCGCAGACCCGGCTCCTCGTCAAGACACCAATAGGCGGCCAGATGGCGGATCACGGGTCCCGTCCGCCCCAGAATCATTGACTGGATCGCGGATGCTGCACTGGGCCCCAATGGAGCGAAACCCTCGCTCAAGACGGCATTGAGGACATAAGCATCCCCGTTCGCCTGCGCGATCATGGTCTCGACGAGGCCGAAAATGGCCTTGAGCGGATCATCGAGTTCCGATCCGGCCTGAAGCAGCGGGCCCGTGTCGTCCGGTTCCAGGAGTGCAGGTTGGGGTTTGCGGCGTGCGGCCATGGCACATTCCTCCGGACTGACGATAAAGACTGCGGACACGACTATGGTCAGCTTTGGCCCGATTCGTCAGGAAAAGGGAGGTAATTTAAGTAAAGGCCGGAGGGGACACATCCGAATCACTTGATGGGCCCAAAGGAAAACGGGCGCGCAATTCGCTCGCGCGCCCGTCCTCTCGGTAAAGACGTCAACCGTTGAGATCACTGAATGGGGCCGGTCTCCTCATAGACAACCGCATCTTCCGAGCCCTGAATTTGGGCAGCCCGCCGCAGGGCCTGCACGGGCGCGAGAGTCATGATCTCGTCCAGCACCTGCCCGGTGCGCACGGCGCCCATGGACGCGTCCATCAGGGCCGTGACGACATCGGCAAGACCGGGCTTTGCTGGGTAGTCCCGCAAAACAAGGGGCGCGTTCTCAGCGAGATTCAGCCGCTCACGGACGATACTCATGGCCGTACGCAGCCCGCCATGGCCATCGATCAGCTTGCGCTCCAGGGCATCGACGCCGGACCATACCCGACCACGGGCATATTGCTCGAACTCGGCGCTGTCGAGACCACGACCTTCTGAGCCCTTGGCCACGAAATCATCGTATACGGATTTAAGGAAACGGTCGAAGCGTGCCCATTGTTCCTCCGTGAAGGGCGTTTTGGGCGAGAGCAGCAGAGCGCCGTCATTCGTGGCCAATTCCCCGTAGGTGACGCCAATCTTGCTCAAGGTTTCACCCACGGCGATCTTGCCGCCGAAGACACCAATGGAGCCGGTCACGGTGGCCGGATGGGCCAGAATATGGTCGGCGGACATGGCAATCCAGTAACCACCGGAGGCGGCCACGCTCGCCATGGAGACGATCACGGGCTTGTTTGCCTCGCTGGCCTTGAGGAGGGCATGACGGATCTGTTCAGAGGCAATGGGCGAGCCACCAGGGCTGTTGATCCGCAGAATGATGGCCTTGATCCGGCGGTCTGCCACAGCCCGATCAATGGCGCGGGTAAAGACGTCACCATTCACCTCATCGGATTCGGCAAAGGAGCGGTCCCCGCCGCCTTCGAGGATGGGCCCTGCCGCATGGACGAGAGCCACGGCCGTGGCGTTTTCCGGTTCCGGCGCCGCGAGCGGGTCACGCAGATAGGATTTAAGGGAGACGAGCCTTGTGCGGGAACCGCCGGCCTGACGGGCCTGTTCGCGCGCCTCGACCTCATGCTGGACCGCATCGACAAGGTTGAGCTCCAGGGCCCGGTCTGCAAGCACCGGCGCATCATCGAGAATGCGCGCCAGATCCGCCCTGGCAATGCCGCGGGTCTGCGCCAGATCGGTGACGGCCCGGTCATAGGTTGTGGACAAAAGCGCATTGCGCGCCTCGGCCATCGTGTCCGGATAATCATCATACAGATAAGGATTGATGGCGCTTTTATACTCGCCATACCCTCTCAAGGACGGCTGAAGGCCCACGCGATCAATGGCGGATTTGAAAAACAAGCTGTTGGTGGTCAGACCGGACGTGAACAGAATACCTGCGGGCTGGAGGGAGAACGTGTCCGCGCTCGCCGCCAGGGAATAGGCGCCGAGGCCCGTTGAGAACATGGACTGTGTGTGGGCGAACACGGACTTACCCGCGTCCTTGAAGTGGGACAGGGCCTCGCGCAATTCCTGGGCCGCGGCGAGAGACAAGCCCGTATCGCCCACCCGCAAATAGAGACCCTTGACCCGCGGGTCCTGCTCGGCCCGTTCAAGGGCCCGCACGATACCGACAACGGAGCCCGCATCCCCGCCTGGGCGGTTGTAAAAGGAAATATCGTCTTTATCAGGCAGCGGCCGGCGCAGATCGAGAGTCAGCATCATGGACTCAGGCAGGGGCTTCATTTCCGATGCGACGAACCAGATCACGATGCCGGGAATAATGACAAAAAGAACAACCAGCAGCGCCAGGACACTGGCGAGAAACTGGGACAAAAATCGAAGCATTGGCGAATAATCCCATCTTTTGAACGCTCAGCCCAACCGGGCCCGCGCGGAACGCGTTCGAGGCGCTGGCCATGTCCATTAAGATTGGGCCGCCCCACCTAAAACGGTAGTCCAAAACCTCAAGAAACAAAAATGGGCCCGTGGATCTAGGGATCCATGGGCCCGCTTCTATCTCTGCACACGGACTGATTGTCCGCCGCTTACTGGACGCTGGCGGTTCCGGGGGCTGTCGTCTGGCCATTGGCCGCCTGGGCTTGGCCCTCAGGCACCACCGGCGCGGTCGGGGGGAACGGTGCGCCAAGGATCTGCTGACGACGGTAGGACAGGGTCTGCCAGTTCGAGAGCGAGCTCAGATGCATGTAGATGAACGGCAGGGCGCCGGCCTTCTTCAGGATCATGAAGGCTTCGTCCTTGAGTTCGTTGAACTTCTTCTCATCCACAGCCATGTAGCTGCCGACCACATGGGTCTTGCCTTCGGCGGACTTCATGGTGACCTGCTGGCTGGTGAACAGGTCCATTTCCTTCACGATCACGCCGAATTTCTGCGTGGCGATGTGGTGCTGATGGAAGGTTTTGCAGAACTCCATCGCCTTTTGGCTGGTGTCGGTCAGATCATTGCCATTGAAGAAGGGATATTCGGCATTTTCGGCGACCAGCTTGGAGGAGCGGTCGATGCACAGCGTCAGCTGGGAGCCTTCCTGGTTCTGGCCGAAAATGAAGGGATAGCGCCGGATATAGGCCGGCACATAGGCGGCTTCCAGCCACTTTCCATCGGCATCGACGAACAGGTTTTCCTTTTCCTGCATGCCGAGAACGGCAACCGGCATCGGCGTGTCGGTGCCCGCAAAGACGATCGGGTAGTGCTTGAGGGCGAAATTGAACTCGATGGTGTTCAGCGGCACGGCATGGGCGTCACGGGCGAACAGCAACGGCGCCTCAACCCGGGCCAGCCCCAGTGCGCCGTGGAGGGTCGGCGTCAGCGGCTCGACCTGATTGTACAGGATCGCCTGATTTTCAGCATTGGTCGTGTCGGTCATGGAATTTCCCCTGTTGGAGGTGTTCATCGGTGACGTGGTCACGGGTTGGTGGGCCTGAACAGCCCTCTGGCGACGCACGCACCGGGCCATTTCTGAAAAACGCGCAGCAGGTCGTGTGCCGGACCGGTGTGCCAGCCTGGCCGCCCCGTGCTGATCGGACCCTGGGTGTAAACCGCCAATGCCGGTCCGTCGAGTGGCGATGACGCGCAAATGGCCATGGCATTGCCCGCTGACGTGCAGGACGCCCCGCGCCAGCCGTCACTGCATCCCGACACCCGCAAAACGCGCCATGGTCGATGAGCAGTCCGCAAGACGGGATGAGGGTCAGCATCCTGCGAGCGCTGTCATTTCCGGAATTCTGAAATCGGGCTGTCCTAGCACAAATGAGTGATTGTCAAAGGAGCGTTGAATTCACCCAAAAGCAGGTCACAGAACTATGACACTGTGAACCAGATTGCAGAGTGATAACGCAAGCTTGGTTATTTTTTGCATTTCCCTGACCCGTTCAATATCGAGCAAACTTTACATTGCTTTCAACAAATCCACGTTCTAGTGTCGCGCTGAAAAACCTGTAGTGACATTTCCCGGTTATAGTCGTTCTTTAAGAGGGGCTCGGTTTGTCTGTCCACCCGACCGGCGTCATAGACAAACATGTTGGCAATCGGGTGCGGATTCGCAGGCTCAGCTTGGGGATCAGCCAGCAGGATCTCGCCAGGCAACTCGGCCTGACATTTCAACAAGTTCAGAAATACGAAAAAGGGGCCAACAGGATCGGCGCGTCCCGTCTTTATGAGTTGGCCGCTCTCCTCAATGTCACGGTCGATTTCTTCTTCGAAGGTCTCTCCAACAGCGAAATCGTCCGCGACGACTCCAACGAGCTGATCGCGGCTTTCAAGGCCACATCCCCGCGCTTCGGCGCCCGAGAATTCGTCGAACTCAATCGGGCCTTTCAAAGCATCGGAAATCCGGAGCTGCGCCAAACCATCCTTAGGCTGATCGATCTGGTGGCCCGAGCCTGACCGGTCGGCGGTGGGCGGGGAACCAAGATCCCCGAAAAAGAAAGACCGGGGACATCATGACCCCGGCCTTAAACATGGCAGCCCGGCAACAAAGTGCCGAAGAACCAGCCTTTAGCGCGGGCCGGTCAGGTTGAGCGGCGCAAGACCCGCCGCAAGCGCTTCGCTCACATCCACCTCAACAAGCCGCGCCGCAGCAGCCGCCACCCCTTGGGCTTCGCCTCTGGCATTGGCCTTTTCCAAGGTCTGGGCCGCAGCCGGCCAGTCCAAATCGATATAGGCCGGGCAATGGTCAGAGATGCGGCCATATTTCGTGGCGAGCGTTGGCTCATAGGTCAGCCAGCCAAAGCTGTCCGCCTTGGCCAGGGGTGCCGCATGGGGGCTGAACAGGATGTGATCGATCGGGAAGCGGTGATAGGGCGCTGGCGGGGCATTTTTCCAGCAGGTGGCGTCCAAACCGTTCGGGAAGCGGGCCAGGGTTGCGCCAGCCGGCAGGCCTTCCGTCAAACCTTGCCAGAGGTGATCCTGGTCGCCCTTCACGTCGAAGGCACGATTGAAGTCCCCCAGGATGACGAACGGCACTTTGTCGGCGAGCTTGGTCTCGATCCAGGCCCGCAGCGGCGCCACCTGGCGAGCGGCCGTGGTGCAATCCGCATCCCAGTTGTTGACAAAGCGGTCGTAGCTTTCGCTGTCGGATTTGAGAGCGCCGCTGGTGCAGCCCGATTTCAGGTGCACAGAGAGCAAAACCAGCTTTTGGCCGTCCTTTTCCACCTCAAGTTCCATGGCCCAACGCGTCTTGCGGGTCAGACCCGTGCGCGGATCCATGTGGTCCACTTCCATGGCCTGGATGTCCCGGACATCCACCACATTGATCCGGCGACGCACGGCAAAGCCCGTGTAGATCGAGCCTTCCTGCCATTTGCCCTTCAGGTCGTAATCCGCCATGTCGAGGGCTTTGCGTCCGGAGATGTACACGGTCCAGCCGCCGCGACCGAAAATTCTGTGGGCTGCCGCACGGCTGTTGATCTCTTGGAGGGCAACAATGTCGGCGCCGAGCTGATGGGCATAGTGGCGCAGCCAGACATAGTCTTCCTTGGACCGAACCACGTCGCGCCCTGGAACCGATTCCCCATCCATGTGGTGGAGATTGGCAATGTTCCAGGTCGCAATGCGGATCGCGTCATCGTCGGCCCGTGCAGCCGGAGCAACCGTCGCCGCGACGGCGCAGGCGCCCAGAGCCAGACATCCCAGACCAAGCGCGCGGGCACCGGCACCCAGAAGTCGCACGCCGAGCCGCGGCAAAGCATTCACATCAGTCATCTTGTCTTTTCCCTCTCGCAATAACGCCGTTTCACGGCCACCCTGATCGCTTTACGATCCCCTCGGAGCGCATCCACGGATTGGACGCGGCTCCCCGCAGCACAGGTGTTCATACGTGTTTTGGACGGCAGTTTCGAGAAAGAAACCGAAGAGAGGCGTGCTAAGGGCGAGCATTTCGCGCAAAAGGATCGGGATGGAGAACCAGTCCCGGTCCACTTGGACAATGACCGTCTTTTGGACAATGACCGTCTTTTGGACAATGACCTCCTTA
>CAYUYV010000033.1:7094-9313 GCA_964449455.1 uncultured Alphaproteobacteria bacterium
TTGGACAATGACCGTCTTTTGGACAATGACCGTCTTTTGGACAATGACCTCCTTAATGAAGACGCTGACGGATGATCGGGAGAAAAAACGCCATGGCACAGATTATCGAGGAGCTGACAGCGCTTTTGCCCTCAGGCGGCGTCCTGACGGGAGCGGATGTCTCCGCCCGCAGCGCCGGCTGGGGCACGGCTGCACCGAACCGGGCGCGGGCAATCGTCCGCCCACGGTCGACCGCAGAAGTCGCTGCGGTGCTTGGCCTTGCGCACAAACACCGCCAGCCCATTGTTCCGCTTGGGGGAGCCACCGGCCTTGTCCAGGGCGGCATCGCAAGCGAAGCGGAAATCCAACTGTCCCTTGAACTGATGAACCAGATCGAGGATCTCGATCCGGTGAACCGCGTGGCAATCGTTCAAGCCGGTGCTCCCGTGCAGACGGTTCAGGAGACGGTGGAGGCCAAGGGTCTGTTCCTGCCGCTTGATCTTGGATCCCGGGGCAGCGCCACCATAGGCGGCACGATTTCCACCAACGCCGGCGGCAATCGGGTCATCCGTTTCGGGATGATGCGCGACATGGTCCTGGGCCTTGAAGCCGTGCTCGCCGATGGCACGGTTTTGTCGAGCTTAAACCGTATCCTGAAGAACAATGCAGGCTATGATCTCAAACAGCTCTTCATAGGCACTGAGGGCACGCTGGGGATCGTCACGCGAGCCGTTTTGCGCCTGCGCGAACAGCCTCGATCCGTGGCCACGGCCCTTTTGGCCGCCGAAAGCCTCGCCCAGGTCCAGACCCTGCTCAAGCGGGTCGATGGCGGATTGGGCGGCATGCTGAGCGCTTTTGAGGTCATGTGGAACGACTTCTATCGCCTGGTCACAACGCCGCCGGCCCAGTCAAGACCGATCCTGGGCCAGAGCTTTCCCTACTACATCATCGTGGAAGCCATGGGCGGCGCACCCGAGACCGATCAAGAGCGCTTTGAAGCTTTGCTCGCCGGGTGCATCGAGGATGGCCTTGTGTCCGATGCCGTCATTGCCAAAAGCGAGGCAGAGCGCGGAGCCATTTGGGCCATGCGGGACGATGTGGGCCAGGTTCTGCAAATGGGCAACATCTTCACCTTCGATGTCAGTATGCCGATCACCGAGATCGAAGGCTATGTGGACGATGTGCGCGGCGGCCTCGCCCGGCGCTGGGCGGAACCGCGCCAGGTGGTTTTCGGCCATCTGGGCGATGGGAACATCCATGTCGTGATTGGGGTCGGCCAGTCGGACCCGGACACCCGCCACGGGGTCGAAGATATCGTCTATGGGGCGCTTAAGGGCCGGCACGGCAGTGTATCGGCGGAACACGGGATCGGGATTGAAAAGAAGGCCTATCTCGGCGTGACGCGCAGCCCGGAGGAAATCGAGATCATGCGTCGGCTGAAGACGACTTTGGATCCCGAAGGCATTCTCAATCCGGGACGCATTTTCGATTGAGCGGTCAGCGGCCCGCCGGCCGCTCCGCATCAATGGCGGCACGGGCCATGGCTGCGGCCCGTGCGAACTCGGCTTCAAGCAGGCTGTTGCCGCCCATCAGTCCGCGCGCCACCTGCTCGGCCCAATCGATATAAGCGAGGCGACGCTCCGGGCTCCAATCATGGGGCGGGCTGTGGGCGATGGACCGCAGATTGCTGACTTTGTCGGCCAGCTTGATCACTTTGGCCCGGTGGGACTTGAAGGGCGCCCGATCGATCTGAAGCTGTTTGCGCTCCTGCCAGGCCAAACTCTTATCATCGCTGACTTCCTGAACCAGGGCGGCGACATCCTCGCCAAACTGGCTCGCCAAATCAGCATAGGTTGTGGCCGTGTCTTCCAGCGTATCGTGGAGAAGCGCTGCGATGACGAGGCTTTGGTCACGCCCGCCTGTCGCCTCGGCAGCCATGAGCGCGACCTCGGCCAGATGGTTCACGTAAGGTTCCTGGGCTGCGCCTTTGCGCCGGTGATCGGCATGGCGCTCACAAGCGAACACGAGCGCTTTTGCGAACTGAATCAACATGCTCATGGAATCGCGTCCTTTCACCTCCCAACCCGTTGGCCATACCCCTGGTTGCCCCGCACTTGGCGGCGCCGCACCTATCAGATATCCCGATGGCACGGCCTTGGCCAAGCCCGGATCCCGGAGCTGCTTGAGCTGCCCGTCAGCAAGCCCAAGTCAGCTTGCCCAAGTCAGCTTGCCCAAGTCAG
>CAYUYV010000033.1:9413-35892 GCA_964449455.1 uncultured Alphaproteobacteria bacterium
CCCAGAGACAGCCCCCGAGACGGCCGCAACGGGTAGATCGAGCGTTTTCGGCCCGCCGCGCCAGGGACCAAGATCGGTGAAATCTCGGACAATATTATGGTTGTCGAGCGTCTTACCCTGGTTTTCGCCTTTGGCGACGGCCGTACTGGCGGCCGCGATGACGTCGACGCGCCAAAGAGTCGTACTGAGCGGGACAGGCCCATCGAGACTGAGACGCCAGCCGCCCTCCTCAACCCGGGTGATGGTTCCGGAAAACGCATCGAGATCACGGGCTTGGGCGCGGACAAGCTTCTCAACACGGGCCTCCCGAAACCCGGGAAGCTCCGCCTGCCCACCGATCACCATTTGCGGTGTATAAACCGCCCGGGTTCCGCGCAGACGCCGATTATAGTCTCTCTGTCGGCGTGTGAAGGCGGGAGCCGAATAGGGGTCCTGCCAGCGTCCGCGCCGTCCTGCGACCAAATCGTCCCAGTAATCCACATGCCATTCGAGTCCGATGGCCCGGCCCCGCTCATTGAGCTTGGCCAGGAGACGTTCCGCCGGCGGACAAGATGAGCAGCTTTGCGAGGTAAAAAGCTCGATAACGACCTGCGGGCCGGACGGCACCGCCAGTGCCGGAACGGTGACGCTTGCCGCCACAAGGCCCATGCCGAGCCTCCCGCTGAAGGCTCCCAAAACGGGCAGTTTCGCGAGGGGGCGGGCCAATACCCTTAGCAAGGCGAGGGTCATCATCAGGGCTCCTTCAAGGGGACTCAACCGGGATCGCGCAGGACTGTGAAAACGTCGCCAATCGGCCTTGCGTGCGAACCGTGGCGCTGGCATGACGGAAAAACTGGCATGGTGGAAAAAATAGGGATCGCGTGTGGGGGCGCCAATTCACAGGCGCGCGTCCCATCATCACGATTTCTGCCATGATCGGGATTTCACGCTGCCGCGAATCATCAAGCCGTGATCCCCTTGGAAAACCGGATCAATCCCGTCCGACTTGTCCCATCGCGGAACAATTCCGTGCGGACGACCGCACTTCATGCCGCTTTCGGCCCCGCTTTTTGCTCACCGTCGGGAAGACTTGTCGTTCTGACTTGATTGCGACAACGCCCTGTACTAACGAATGCTCAGGCAACGGTAATCTTACCGAGTCACGCCTTGATCTTTGCCCGGCGCAAATCAGTGCCGCGGTTTATCCTCCTCAAAACACAGGGGACTGTCATGAAGAAGTCTATCCTTGTTGCTCTGACGGGTGCGCTGGCACTGGGCGCGTGCTCCGTCGTTCCCTCCACCCTGGGCCCGTCCTTCATCCGTGATTCCCAGGAACCGCGCCTTGTGACCGATGCGTCCGTGGCCTCCAAGCGCGGCGAAGCCTGCGGCACGAACATCCTGATGATCATGGCCCAGGGCGACCACAGCATCGACGCAGCAAAGCGCAATGGCGGCATCACCCAGGTCACCAGCGTCGACGCCGACATCTACTCCATCGGCCCGTTCTACTCCAAAGTGTGCACGATCGTTCGCGGCAACTGATCTGCGACGTCGTCCATACCGGACACAAGACCATCAAGGCTGCTTCCGCCACGCATCGGAAGCAGCCTTGCACGCTTCGCTCGCCTGCACTTGGGGGCTTGAGTACCCCCTTAGAGGGTCCGCAAACGCGGTTCACAGGTCTTGATGCGATCCTTCAAACGGGCGCAAAGGGACAAAAGCCGCCCCGCGCCGCCGGCGCTGACCAGTGTGAGCGCGACACGGTCCTTGCCCAGCTTTTGCTGCCTGCCCTTGCGCACCCGCCACAGATGCCGTGTTTCTTCCGGATAAGCGGCCTTGAGGAGGCGCCACTGCGCCCAGGCACCAAATTCCGACCGGAATGACCCCAGATTGACGGAAAAACCGGATTCGCCCAGCCCGAAGGCCCTGTTTCTTTCCAGAAACACGTCCTCGGCAACGCTGACCCGCTCCGGCGCCACTGTGATCTTCTGCCACGCCCCTGCAAACGGCCCTGATATGGGATCCACCGACAGCACATAATCCCCAGGCGCTACATTTGACATCACGAAGAAACCATCGAGCGCGACGGGCACGGACTCGATCACCTTGCCAGTATCCGACAGCAGACGGACGATTGTGGCCCGCTGAACCGGTCTGATGCCCTCGGGCTCCTTCTGGAAGACCTGTCCCTCGACCTCCCCGGTCTGCACGACGGGCAAGTCAATCGTTACCGTCTGCCCCCTGCGCAAGCGTACCGAATAGCCGGGCACGGCGGGCTTGAGGAAACTCTCCGCCAACGTCTTATCGGAAATACGCACATCGATCTTGCGCCCGGCGGGAAGGCCGATCAGCACAGCACGACCATCCTCATCGGTGGTCGCCGATCGCCGCTCCCGGACAGCCTCCACAGTGACATCCGCAAGGCGGGTTTCCCCTTCGCTGAGGACCCCGTCCCGGTTCATGTCCAGGAACACATGGGCCTGCACCATGCCTCGCCCGGCAAGGGGCGTGTTCGACAGCACCAGGTCATCGGCGCTCAACCCCAGGGACAGGCGCGACTGCACACTGATCTCCAGATTGTCGGCCGTGTCATAGGCCACCCGAGGCCCGAAAAACCCGCTGCCCAGCCGCCAGTCGGCCCGTGCGTCGAGCGAAGTCACACCCGCGGCAAAATTGCGCGAGGCCTGGAGCGAGGCGCTGACATTCTCCCAGCCCCTCAGCGCCAGCGTGGCGCCCGCCGTGATGGGCCTCACCTCCGGCGCCAGCACGAAATCCGTTGAACCACGCAGCACATTGCGACCGAACAAGAAACTGCTCTGGGCCGTCCCGCCCCAGGTCGTGCGCGTGAGCCCCTCCGCCCGGTCCGTGACGCGCGATTGCTGAATATCCGTCCCAAAACCGAAGCGCCCCACCTGACTGCCGAGGCCGACCGTGTTGATGAGGGTGCGGGAGGCGGGACCGGTCTGCCAGTCCGATTGAATAGCATAGCTGACCCCCTGCCCCACTGGCGCCGGCAAAAGCCCATTAACCGACACGCCCAAATCCAGCCGATCGAGGATGTTTGTCTGACCCGGCGGCGCATAATCCCGCAGCAGGCCGAGCGAGCCGCGGATCTGCTGTCCCTTTGCCGTGCCCCCAGCCAGCACTTCAAAGGTGGATCCCAGGGCGTCGTTCAAGGCCGCCGAAGCATCGAGAAGCACCGGTCCCACGAAGCGGGTCCCCCGCGCAACGAGGTAATGCTGGCGCTCCGCTTCATTGCGCAGGCTCATATAGCCAAGCTGGGCAAAGCCCGCCTGGGGCAAGGGCAAACTGACATCCACGACCGCCCGCAGACTGCCAGACCCGGGCGCCGGCTCGGTGTCGGTAAGATCGATCAGCGTGCGGCCCTGCTGGGTGAGGGACGCCGAGAAGGCCGGAATGCCGCCTGCGCCCGCGCCGGATGAGAGCGGAATAATCCTTGTTTCTTCCTCCACCTGCCCCTGGGGGCCGTAAAAAACAAGACGAAAGACATTCTGTCCCGGGAACAGTTGCACCTCCCGGAACTCATAACGCCCATCGGTGTTCTCACTTTCAAACCCGATCAATACGGCATTCCGGTAGAGCTCCACATCCCAGCCGACCGTGACATCGCCAATAATGTCCGTCACGCCTACGGAGACGCCCTGGTCGCCGGACAGATTGGTGATGACAATCCCGCGTTCCTCCACATTCCCCCCCAGCAGGGGCAGCCGGGCCGTGCGCACATCGCCGATCGACGCCGCCGTCAAGGGTTGGCCCGGCATGAGGGCCCTCAGATCATCCCGCTCCAGACGCAGACGGGCATTGGTCAGTCCGTCCTCATCATTTCCAGCGGCGAAGAACGTGCTGGAGGCGTAAAGGAGATCGCCGCCACCCTGTAGTGAGCCCCGGGCGAAAGGTCCTTGCGTGTTGCTGGTGCTCCGGAATCCGCTCACGGCCTGGATATCGAGATTGGGCGGGGCCGCGATCACCGGCGGCGCCTCAACACGGGGCAGAGGGGTGGTGGAGCCTGTGGCGTCGGACAGGCGCTCAAAACGTCGCACCCGGTTCAAATGGTCCTCAATGGGCAGGCGTGCCGCCGAACTGAGACGAGCCCTCTGGCGCAGAAGATCCACATTGATCTCAATGCCGAACCACGCCTCTAAGAGGCTGGCATGGACGAGCAGTCCATCGGCCGTCATCAGCACCTGACCCACGGGCCAGGACGTGGTCCGGCCCCGGATTGTCGCCTGCCGCGCCTCGAAATCGAGCATAAACCGGGCTTGGGGTGTGCGGAACCAGCCCCGGGCGATGCCGGTTTCCTCGTCAACCTCGATCGCAAAGCCAACCGCTTCGGAAAACTCGGCCAGGCTGAGCAGCACGGTTCGCCCCGCCTTCACTCCCAAAAGACCCGTGGCGAGCAGCAAACGCTTCAGCTCCAGATCAAGGAACAGAATTTCCCCATCCGGAATATAGCCCTGGGCCGCTGGTCCGGAAAAAGCCGGTGCGTAATGCCCCTTCATGCGTTCCAGGAAGGCTTTGCGCAGCCTTTGCCGGGCACTCAAAGGCCGGGAGGGCGCCTCAGGCTGTTGGGCGCCGCCGTCCCGGATCCTGGCGGGAATGCTGTCCGGCAAAGTGAGGACCGGAAGCGCATCCCTTGAGGCCGAGTCCCCCCCTTCAGGATCCGGCGTTTTCTGGGCCATCACCGGCCCCGCAAGGAACAGGAGCGCACAAGCGATCCCCAGCCCATGGGGCATTCGCATACTCCAGATGGCGACCGTCGCCAGGGACTGCAACGCCCTTGCCATTCGCCCCTCTTTGCCGGCGTGCCGGGATGCTTAAGAACCCGTCAACCCATGCCAAGCTTTCCTTAAGGATGGCTGAATCGCGCAAGGCTCCGGCGGGCACCGGGGCCGGCCTGGGGATCCGCCCTTCCGGGGATCAAGGAATGGGGGGTACGGATCGCTCGGGCGCCGTTCGGGATGATGACCCATGGACGATCTGGACAATGATGGCGCCTCACCGCATCAGGAGCTGGAGCCGGCTGCGCCACACGGTCCTTGCCCTGATGGCCTGTGTGGCCGTTGCATCCTGCGCGGGCCAGGATCGGACGCCCTCCCCGGCCGACATCGTGAACGACAGCGAGACCGGTGACCCGTTCACATCCATTGACCGGAACCCGGTGAAATCCCTTGAAGAGATCAAGACGGATGCCCAGAGGGTGGCCGCGGATCTGGGCCTTGAAGGGGCCGAGCGGGACGTGGCGGTCATCCAGTCCCAGTTCGACCAGATCTATCCCAGCCTGCAACGCCTGCTGATCATCGAGGAGGACATCCGCAAACTTCTGGCGACCCTCGGCGATCTGCCACCCGAACAGCTCGGCCTGACCCAGGAGGACCTGTCGGCGGGAGGGTCCCTTTCGACCGCACCTTTGCCAGCGGGCGAACCGGGGGCCGCCGAGGCGCCAAGCGGACCTGCTCCGTCCTTGAACAGTGTTGATGCCGCGGCAGTGGCGGGCGAACCAGCAAACTCTGCGCCCGCGCCAAATGAGGCTCCCGTGGACATTCTGGATTTTCCCGGCACTCCGCCCGAGGGCACGGCGATGCCAGGACCGGCGCAAGCACCGATGCCCGCCCGGCCGGCCCCTCTGGCCCAAACCACAATACCGCCAGCCCCCACCGCGCCGGTGGACGCGATTGGCGTCGAGACGATCCGGGTGGAAGACATCGCGGTTGAAGAGGTTCCGATCGAAAACGGGCCAGCCTCGGGACCCGTCCAAGCGGTTGAGGCGCAGCTGCCCGCGGTCATCCCACCTGCCCCCCAGATGGCCGCAGATGGAACCGCTTGGGGCATTCATCTGGGGACCTACAGCATGGCCGATTCAGCCCGGCGGGATCTCGTTCTGATGCGGAGGGATTTTGGTTCGCAACTCGCGGGACTGTCTCCCGTCCTCAAGCCTCTCCCCCGAACCTCGAACGGGCGCCCCCTCAACCGCCTGATCCTGGGCCCACTGCCCAGCAGGGAAACGGCGGCCATTTTGTGCCGCCGCTTCACGGCGCAGGATCGCTACTGCGCCCCGATCCTTTTCGAAGGCCGTGCTCTGTGATGGACAGCCGGGGCTTATTCCACCCGGAAAGCCTGCTCGGCGAACACTTCGCCGTCATACTCCTCAAGGCCTTCATAGCGCACCAGCAACTGGCCCGGACCGGCGGGGCGACCCTCGAGCGGCAGCTCGATCTTCCGTGTCACGATTTCCGGGAAGATGGCCACATTGTTCATGATGCCGATCTGGCGGGGCTCACCGGTCGCACCGCGCCACAGGGCCCGCACCCGGCCATAAGGGCTTGCATTGCCCCGCCGCGAGACATCGACCTTGAGGATGAGATCGCCGTCAGGGCCCGCCTCAATCCGTGTGCCCCCCATACCGGCAACGGCGTCAAGCTGACCGACACGCACGATCACCGGGATCGAGAAGCCCAGCAACAATTGCAGTCGCATCTGGACACCTTCGCCGTCCGGGTCCTCATTCGGTTCAATGCGGGGAATCGCCTGGAAAAGAAGGTGGGAGCGGTATTCCCCATCGGGCAGGCTTGCCTTGCGTCGCAGCACCAGCCGCACGGTCTGGGACTGGCCTGGTGCCAGGGTCACCTGGCGCGGTGAGAAGCGCACCAGATCATCCGCATTGGGAAACTGTTCTGTTTCAGGATCATATTTGACATAGCGCCCATTCTCGCCCATGCGCAGGTGAAACCAGCTCAGGCGATAGACGAATGTTTTGTCCGTGACATTGTTGACCACGACTTCGGTCGAGCGGTCTCCTTCACCGAAGACAACCCGTTGCGGCGTGATTAAGAGCCCGGCGGAAGCCGCCGTCAATCCGGCAAGCAGAATGCCGGTAACCATCAAGAAAATACGAAAAACACTCATGGGACACAGCCTTCTCGGAGCGGATGGAACACAGCCCCCCGGTTGACAAAGAGGAAGGGCCCAGCAGCACCGCACCGTGTCCGGTCTTCAATAACTTATGGTTAAAGCAACGCTCCCGGAATATTCCGTATCACGATAGGCTTCGCCGGCCTCACTGATCAGGGTCGCCCCCAACCGCATTGTCAGCTCACCATCGGAATTGGTGATCATGCTTGAATCGCCCGACCATTCCTGGATTACGAATCGCTCCGACATTACCGACCGCGCAATGGGATTGGCCATGAAGGATAAGGTCAGCATCGTATTGGGCGGCGCGCCGAAAATGGTGAGTTCGGACGGCGTGCCCGGCGATACGACAAGAACACCGCTTGAGACGAACATCTGACCGAGCGGTGACAGCTCGATGCGTTGGGGCGCGGCAGTGCTTAAGAATGCGATCTGGCCGAAGGACATCGGGCTCATGGTCACATCCATGGCAAAGGCGCGCATGGCGGGACCACCGCCGAGAACGGATCCAAGAACCGCCATCAGCAGCAATCGTGGGGTGGATGGCCGCAGCGCGGGTGCAAAACCGCGCCCCGCATCAAGCGACCATCCGCCCGCCGACGGAGCCCCATCGCCCCGCCCCAACCGTCTTCGTCTCACCCGTGCCGCCCAACGCGCCGTGGCCGCGCGGCCGGGATGCCAATGTCGGCGAATCCGCCGAGGACAATGCCACATTGATCCGGATCAGTAGCTGAACTGGATCGAGAACGTGCCCTGATAGACGCCATCGACAAAGTCGATACCGTCGGCGGCATCGTCCGTTGGCGTCAGAACAGCACCGAAGTTCAGCGTCAGGTCGCCGGCAGCATCCGTGGTCTGCGGCACGTCGAAGTCCACGCTGCCGACTGCGAAAGTATCGAGTTCGGCGAAGTTCGTCAGGCTGCCTGGCGTGACGGTCGTCGAAATGGCCGAGTTCGGAGCCGCGCCGGTGATCTGAAGCTGACCGGGCGTACCGTCCTGGACCGCGATCCAGCCGTCACCCCCCAAAAGCGTGCCGCTGCCGTCCGGCGCAAGGGCGATGGTTGCCGTGGCATCCATGGTACCGCCTGGATTGACGGCCAGAATACCAAAGTTGATCGGGGTCACTTCGGTCACCGTGAAGTTCGATGCGACCTGGACGCTCGCATTGAAGGTTTCAGTCACCTGACCAATGGCCGAAGTGGCCACGATTGCCGTTCCAGCGACGAGCGCGACGCCCAGCGCCAACCGGCCATACCCCACTCGCCGATACAGATGGAATTCGGTTGCCATTTCCAACTCCTTCTCAAGCAAACCGCTTGGCCCCACACAGGCCCCTCCGCCGCCGGGATCACCTACCCCCCCGAACAGCAATGGTAACATTCATGGTAATGACCCATTGCGATTAATATTGTGCGAATACTGGGAAAAACCTGATGTTCAATTTGGTGAACACAGTTTTTCTCAGGTTAATCTTGAGTTTCCGGCAAGTGTTCAGAACCGGAGCTTCAGTCAAGGTTTGAGTAATGGGGCATGATCCCTGGCCATGCGGTGGGAAATGGGCGCCCTCACCCCCTCTCGCCCCCGCGCGCAGGATCTACCGCATCCAGGGTAAAAGCCCCCTTGCCGGTGCGCGCGACACACTTGAGCGGCGCGATGGCACGGGGGTAGAGTGCGTGCTTGAAATCCCGCGAAACGACGGCCCTGTCCGGTGTCGCCTGAGCATTAATCCCAGGACAGATCAGTAAAGCGCAGAGGTCAGAATGCACAATGTGAGCAGCAGACGGATTAAATCCGGTATGGCCGCTGTCTTGATGGCACTCGCCCTTGCCGCCTGCGACTCGGCGGAGCAGCAGGACAAGCAGGAACGGGCGTCAACGCCAATCCCGCAACACACCCAGGCTCCCGTGCTCAAAGACATGCATAACACGATCAATTATGTCGAATTTCCCATGACCGGCCCCATGGCCACCAAAGCATTCTATGGGGCGGCCTTCGGCTGGCGCTTTACGGATTGGGGCTCTGATTATATCAGTTTTGCGTCCAGAGGCATCAATGGCGGCTTCGCCCTCGTCAATGAGCCAATCACACCCCAATCGACGCCTCTTATTGTTCTGTATGTCGATAATCTGGAGGTGTCTCTTGAGGCCGTCACCCAGGCGGGCGGCCAGATCATCCGGCCCATCTATGCCTTTCCGGGCGGACGGCGGTTCCATTTCCGCGACCCGAACGGCAATGAACTTGCCGTCTGGTCGCGATAGGCCGCTCCGCGCCCATTTTTGGCTTCTCAGGCAATCCAATCGAGCCTAGCCTCGGCGCAAGTGCGGTAGCAGCCCATCAGCGCCAGGGCAAGGTCCGCCAAAGTGTCGAGCACGTCCCGGCTGTTGAGACAACACAGAATTGAGGGGGGCATGGACTGCAAATCCAAGGCGGAAACGGGCACAATTCCGTCACTATACAGATGGATTTTGCAGCGGTAATCTTACGAAGAGCGCCTGATCCAGGGACCGAGCTGTCGCGACAGAATGCGCCGCGTGACGTTGAAGCCCGATCGAAGGCGAGTCGGAAGGCCAAGATAGTACGTCGTCCACAGATTGGCCCTGCGGGGCCGGGGCATCTCCCCGGCCAGCAAAAGGACGGTGGCGCCATAAATGGCCGCAACCTGATTTTCAAAGAACAGAGGATCGCCGACGGGCGCATGGAGGCCTGAAAAGTTCCGCAAGTCCCGCGGCATCCGGTCAAGAAAACGGGCCACAAAGGCCTCATGGTCGGCCAGGCGTGCCAGGCACGCTTCCGGATCGGACTTGAAGTCTGACACCGCCTGCCAGCTGATCCGTCGGCGGATCCAGGCCTGGTCCAGACGGTCCTCATGAACACGGTGGCGCATCCGAAGGGCCGGGTCCCAGATGGCGCGAAAACCCTTTTGTGTCACTGCACGGATGACTTCGACTTCCTCGTTCGACTCCAGAACAAAGCGGCCCGTCCGGCCCAACTGCTCCCGAAAGCCGCCAGTTTGCGCCAGGGCCTCCAGACGGAACACCATATTGGTCCCGGCAATCCATTCCGCTGGTGCCAGATCCCGGCGCTCCCCACCCCAATCAACAATGGTCAAAAGCGTCAACAGGCTGTCGGCGAGCCAAGCCGGCCGCGCACGGGGCCAGATCGGATCAACGGGTCCGCCGACCACACCGGCCATTGGACCACACGCCTCAAAACAGTCGAGACTGCGCACAAGCCAGGACGGGTCGGCCACCGCGTCATCGTCCAGAAAGGCAATAAACGTGCAGTCCTGGCTGAGAGCAACGGCACGATTGCGGGCGCGGGACAGGCCCGGCGCATCCTCGATCTCATAACGGATATTCTCTACACCATCAAATTTTGCCTGGAGCGCCAAGCCGGCATCGGTCGGCCCGGTATTGTCGATGATCAAAATTCGGAATTGGTCCCGGCCCAATGTCTGGGCGCGCAGACTGTCGATGGCTCCCACCAGCAGGTCATGGCGCCCATATGTACAAATCGCCGCGCTGATCTGGGGCATTGTCCGGCTCCGCCGTATCGCTTCAGGCGTCGAGCCGAATGGGGGTTCCAGACAGTTTGGCCGGTGCCCGCGCTCCCAACTGCTCCAACAGGGTGGGCACCACATCAAATGCGTGGCGACGGCCGTGATCGCCGGCAGGCCATGTGCTGCCCGTCATGTAGAGAACCCCATCGCCGCCGGTGTGGCCGCCGGTTCGGCGCAAGGGAGCCGGACCCATGGTGCCAAAACGGGGATGCTGGAAGGCAAGCGGCATTCCCTGCCAAAGAACGATGAGGTCCGCCTGGGTATCGGGAAGCACCAAAGGGTCCGTATACAGCCCATTCACCGGATCCACCGCGCGGGTGATTGATCGCACGACCGGCCCACCGGTTCGCGGATCCCGGCAAGCCATGAGCAGGTCCTCGATCCGGCGGCAGGCCTCATCATAGGTTGCCGGATCGATCCGGCCCTCCGCCTCCCGCCCCTTCAGGTTCAAACGGATACGCCCGTCATAAAAGGATGGCATGGCAAAGGCATCCATCCGGGCCCAGAAAGGCTGATAATGCTGGGACGGCATCCAGCCGAGATTTTCAGCCGTCGGCTCCGCCTCTGCATTCCGTTCAGCACTCGGAAGAATTCGGGCAACGCGCTGGCGCAACCGAGCCAAAGCCGTCGCGCGCTGCCGTTTCGATTGGCGCAAATGAGCTTTGACCGCCAGATCCCAATGCTCCCCGGCAGCAAGCAGCGGACAGCCCTTGGGAGCGGATCGCCAGGCGGCCGGGGCTTCGAAATTCGCTTCACCGAAGGCGGCCCGGTACAAAAGCTCCGGCAACAAAATCATGCTCGGCACATCCGCCTCGTTGGGTCCCATACCATGCATGGAGAACGAGATGAGGATATCGTTGGGGAATTTTTCCATTAGCATGCCAACCAGGCGATCAAGCGATTCATAAATCCGAACCAGCCCATGCCCGGCAGCAGCAGCACTTGGATGGTTGGCAAGAAGATGATCCGGATCGACCCCGTGCCAGAAGGGTTCAATGGCCGAATGCAGTTCTCCAACCACGACCATGGCGAGATCCCAATCCGTGAACCGATCCCGCAACAGCCACTCGGTGATCTGCGTGCGCCGGTCCAAGGCTTCCACCAGGGCATCGGCGGCCTGCGCCGTGCGCTCCGGATCGGGCCAGGTAAAGGCATAGATGAAGTCTGGCGCCGGATACGGACCAAATTTATCCTCGATCTCCTGCATCAAGGCAGGGGGCCGGGCCATCGGCGCGACTCCCGGGTCATGGGCCCCCCAGCACACAAGACCGCGCAAGTCGGGCGCCTGGGCAAGGTCGCAATAGGGCGCATCGAAAATCACAGGTTTGAGGCCAAGACCGGAGAGGACTGGCTTCAGCCCTGTAGCGGGCTGCCGGGTTTGATAGGTGGACGGATCGAGCGCGACTGCCGTCCAGCGCTTTGAGTGTTCCGGACCAAGGCCTGTGGCGACATGCTCCCAGGCAAGGCCGGTATATTTTTCCGGCCCATGATCCAGGGTAAAGCGCGCGCTTTGGGCCTTCAGCCGGGCAAGATGGGGCATGCGTCCTTCAGCCATCAACCGATCGCCGAGCGTGGCCTCATAGCCATCCAGCCCCAGAACCACGATCCTGTCGGGCATCCCGCCTTCACACCGTTCGCCCACGCCTACCTCCTGCCCTGTCAACTACACTGTCCCATACTTAAAGTTGGCCCCGCAGCGGTCAGAAAATGAGCGATCCCACGGCCTTTGTCCAATTCTGCGCGCTTTAAGAGCCATGGCAAATCGGTCGCACGGAGACCACAACCTGCGGCGAGCCAGCATGGCCGTGAAAAATCCAGAACCGCAAGACCGCAGGATCCGGCAGCTTGGTCGCATCCATGCAAGCCCCGGCCTTGGCCAGCGCCTCATCAACGGCATCCCCGAGGGACTTTCGGCTCACCAGCCGATACCCGTCCCGCCAAACATCATGGCAAAGCGCTACACGGGGCGCGTGAACCACTTTCGTCCGCGCCGCATGCTCCGCCGCATCGCAGTTGAGGATGTTTGAGCCTGCGAGCGGTCACTCGGATCCAGCTTCGAGTTGTGGCAATGAACGTCTCTCCGTTTCTTAAAGACCCGCGGAGCGCTATTACGCTATTGCTCGCGCAATGGGTATGCGGAGTAGGAGATGATTGGGAGGCAGAACCACCATGGGAAAGCGCCTGCGCCGAACGGACTGCGCCGCACAGCCAGAGGGAGATTGGTTGGCATGCTGACGCTCAAAGGAACGATAGAGCGAACCACGAAACTGCTGCGGTCCCGGCGGCTGTCCGCGCAGTCGTCCGAGGACAAAATCCGTGCTGACACGGATGTGGACAGCAAAATCCTGCCTTTTCTGAAGAAAATACCCACGCCGGCTTTGCGCGAAACCCTTAAGCATTGGCAAGACAGCACGTCACAGATTTTTCAAGATTTATTTGTTTTGAACTGCCTTGATTTCAAAAGAAACGGCTATTTCGTCGAATTCGGCGCAGGCGATGGCCTGGAGCTGAGCAATACATGGCTCCTGGAAAAGACTTTCGGCTGGCAGGGCATTGTGGCCGAGCCGGGCTTGCGCTGGCATGAGGCACTGCGGAACAATCGAGCCTGTCATATCGACACTGATTGTGTGTGGACGTCATCGGGCGCCACCATGTCCTTCACGGATGTGGAGCTTGGCGGTTTGTCCACCTTAACCGCTTTTGTGGCCTCAGATTTTCACGCCCCGACGCGGGAAGAAGAGGTCCGTGCCCGATATGATGTGACAACAGTCTCGCTTGAGGATCTCTTGCTGCGCTACAATGCCCCCAATTTAATTGACTATCTGAGCATTGATACGGAAGGAAGCGAACTTGACATCCTGACGGCTCTGGATCATTCGAAATTTAGATTCAAAGTCATAACCGTGGAGCACAATTACACTGATCAGCGCGACAAAATTCGAGATCTACTTTCGGCACATGGCTATCGGCGTCTCTTCCAGGATGTTTCGCAGTTTGACGATTGGTATGTCTTGCCGCCCCATGTGGTGCTGGAAGAACCGGATGTGTCCGAACAATTCCATCGCATTTATCGAAAGGCGCAGGTCCGATTGCTGACGCATTCGCTGACACGCCCGTTCATGAAGCGTGATCCTCACGGATCATCTGAGAGTAACATGGCGCCGGCGCAAGACCCTCTGCCCATGCTGCTTGATCTGCTGGCGGGCGTGCCGCGCCGCACAAAGCTCCTATGGATTGGCTCCCAAAATCATCTGTACACATTGTTTTGTCGGGCGTGGCGAAGACTCGGTTTCAAGGCCGCGGTGGAACTCTGGCAAGAAGGAGACACGGCCGCATTTGACGAGGCCGATAGCTTTGTCGTGGATTTCGGTTCAATCGGCCTCGCGGGCGGTGACGCTCACGTCCTGTCCGGGCTGTGCCATGCGATTGAAAGCGAGATTGACCGGCTGCGCGGGACGCCCAACGCACCGCGCCGCTTTGTCGGCGTGAATGCGCGGGGCAATCGCTTCGAAGATCTGATGAAAGCTTTGGTCGGCGGCACTCGCACGCCCGTTTATGCCCGCCTGTATCACGGCTATCTGGCGAGCGACGTCGCGGCGCAGACATTTGATTGGACAAAAGACATGCTGCCCGGCCCGGCGGGCAATCGGGAGGGGACGGCCATAGGCTCGAACGGCGCCTCGGGCCATGTCTTCTACGGCCCCTATCGCCTTTTGCTCAGTGGGCGTTACATGGCCCGTGTGACCCTCTCCGGGACTGATGCCCTGAGAGAACGACCAGCCCATGTGACCTTTGACCTCGTCATCAGCCAGGAGAGTCGCTTCCCCATGACCGCGCATGTTGGGGCGGGCACACAGACCATTGACATCCCCTTCGCGATCGAACCCAGCGATTTTGGCAAACCTGTCGAAATCCGTCTTTACACGAATGGAAAAAGCGGTATCACCCTGAACACTCTCATCGTAACCAGAGACGCTAAGCGCCTCTAGTGTGGCGGGTCAGGCATTCGCCCGCATGATCGGCAGGCTCCGTCGCGAATGCCTGACCCAAGAGCCACACGAGCAATATGAGGATGGGTCGCAGTTGCCCCTGCGCGCACCTATGAGGACACATGTTTTGGGCGCCGCCGGTCCGGGGTTTGTGTGACAGCCCACTTTGTCGGACCATGTCAGCCGGCCGCAGAAACAGGGAGGATTTCCAATGAACGATCGCACAAACCAGAACCCGCCGGCTTTGTCGCGCCGGGATTTGATGGCGGGGGCGGCGAGCCTTGCGGCCGCACCCGCCGTCCTTGGGGCGGCGGCAGGCCCCGCCTTTGCCTCTGAAGGGACCGGGGATGGGGCATCGTCAGGCTCGGCCAAGGCACCCGACCTTTCCGGACTGTCAATCCTGATCACCGGAACCTCGTCCGGCTTCGGACGGCTTGGTACGGAATATTACGCCCGCCAGGGCGCACGGGTGTTTGCCACCATGCGCAACCTGCCCCGTCCGGAAGCGGACGAGCTGCGCGATCTGGCGTCCAGCGAGAAACTGGCTATTGAGGTCATCGAAATCGATGTGCTGTCTGACGATCAGGTGACGGCGGGCGTCAACGCGGCGCTTGAGGCCACAGGCGGCACCTTGGATGTTCTGGTGAACAATGCCGGTATTTCCGTACCCGGACCAGTAGAAATCCAGGACATGGCGGCGACAAGCCTCATGTTCGAAACCAATGTGACAGGCTGCCATCGCATGGCGCGGGCGGTGCTGCCGGCCATGCGGGCCGCGAAGAACGGACAGATTTTTCAGATTTCGTCCCAGTTGGGGCGGGTCATGATCCCGGGCTTTGGTCAGTACTCGGCCACCAAATTCGCCCTGGAGGCGATGAGCGAGCAGATGGCCTATGAACTTGTTCCCCATGGGATCGATGTGACAATCATTCAGCCTGGCGGCTACCCGACCAATATCTGGCGCAACAGCAACACAAACGGCCTTGCGCTCAAGGACCGGGTCGATGCCACATTGCTGGGTGCCTATCCGGAGCTGACCGCCGGGCTGGGCCAGCGCACAGGCGGCGGAACCACTGATCCGATGGATGTGCCCCGGGCCATCGCCGAAATCATCGCGATGCCCCAGGGTCAGCGCCCCTTGCGCCGCGCCGTACATCCGTCCTATCGCCCTCAGGAACAGATCAACAAGGTGTCTGCCCAAACCCAGATCAGCCTCCTCGGCGAGTCCGCTTACGGTCCCTGGATCAAAGCCGTTCACAATGTGGGGTAACAGGGCACACTGATGGACTCTGCAAAGGGTCCAATGTTCCGTCACATGGTCTGCCGGCTGAAAAGGGGTCCGAGGGAGACGATTGTCGGGCCCCTTTTCAACGAGATGAGCGATGGGCCCCATGCGGGACCGATACCCTCAGAGACGGAGCAGCAATAGACGGCTTGGCGCCGCTGCGCCTCGTTTCCACCCTGCCCGGTTTGGGCCCACGCCAATGCCTGTTGGCAAAAGGACACCATGCCCTCCCCGTGGATAACGCCAAAAGAGGGTCGTCCTCGTCCGGCATGTCCGCGGAAGCACCCAGCGGGATGGAGGCGCGCAGGCGCAGATATGGAGGCGCTTGCCTCGTAGCACACAACCCCATCGCGCGAAGCCTGGCGTTCCATGCCGGCGCAGGCTGCCGCATCCGTGCGGCTCAAACCGTCAAGCGCATTCGCAATGGCATAAAGGCGGGCGGCGGTCCGGCCAGTCTCCTGGTGCGTCAGAAGACCAGATCCGAGGTGTGCAGCTCGGTGACGTTCTCCACTGTCAAGGTTGCACCGTTATTGAATGTGAGCTGAAGATCCGTACCGTTCACAATGGCCACATTGGTCTTGCCCGTGTCGGCGGCATTGATGAGGCCGTCAGGCGTGCCGTCTTCGAAATCGGCGAAGCTCTGGCCCGTGGCGGCGGCGTCAATCCACTCGGTCGCCCTGCGCCGCTCGAAATCGACCAGCACGTCCTGGCCCAGGGTTCCATCAAGCCGGAAGACATCGCCTTGGGCACCGCCTTCAAGCGTGTC
Source organism: uncultured Alphaproteobacteria bacterium (assembly GCA_964449455.1). Classification (GTDB taxonomy): domain Bacteria; phylum Pseudomonadota; class Alphaproteobacteria; order JAJFIK01; family JAJFIK01; genus CAYUYV01. The sequence goes on from CAYUYV010000033.1 coordinate 25,922, forward strand.
GTCCCCTGCCCCGCCAGTCAGGGTGTCGCGGCCGCCTCCGCCATTGAGGGAGTCATTGCCAGCGCCGCCATCGAGCACGTCGCGGCCAAAGCCCGACCCGCCCATCAGAATATCATCATCGGCGCCGCCTTCGAGCGTATCGTTGCGCTCGCCGCCATCCAGCGTGTCGTGGCCTGCGCCGCCGGACAGACTGTCGTTGCTGCCCCCACCCGAGACGGAGTCGTTCCCCGTGCCACCATCAAGGCTGTCGGCACCGGCCCCACCCTCGATCGTGTCGTCGCCCTCGCCGCCGTCGACCGTGTCATCGCCCCAAATCAGCCCGCCGGAGATGGCATCATTTCCCGCGCCGCCGGTCATGAGGTTGTCGCCGTCGCCTCCCTGCAGCGTATCCGCATCGTCGCCCCCTTCGAGGGTGTCGTTCCCATCACCGCCGGCAAGGCTGTCGAAGCCGTCGCCACCGTCCAGCCGGTCATCGCCGCCCAGGCCTTCAAGCGTGTCGTCTCCCGCTGCCCCGACCAGCGTGTCGTTTCCGTCGCCGCCGTCGAGGGAGTCGTTGCCTTCGCCGCCGTCCAAGACGTCAGCGCCATAGCCGGCGCCGCCGACCAGAACATCGTCGCCGCCGCCGCCGAGAACGGTATCGTCAAGGATGCCGCCGTCCAGGGTGTCGTTGCCGTCGCCGCCTTCGAGGGTGTCATTTCCGCGGCCACCGGATAGGGAGTCTTTGCCCGGACCGCCGCTGATGCTGTCCTTGCCCGCTCCGCCGTCGATCGTATCGTCACCCGTCCCACCACTGAGAATGTCGTTGGTGTTGCCACCAACCAAGCTGTCATTTCCGTCATTGACGCTGCCGTCGCCCGTGATTGTCACGGTGACGGTTGCCTCGTCGCTCGCACCGCTTTCGTCAGTCACGATGTAAGTGAAGCTGTCAAGGGCGGTCTCACCGGCACCGAGGTCTTCGAAGCGATCATCGGGGTCATAGCGGAATGTGCCATCGCCATTGTCTGTCACGATACCGATAGTTTGCGACACGTCGAAACCGGTCACGGTGAGGATCTCATTCTCCACATCCGTATCATTGCCCAGCACCGCGATGGTCCCGATGGCCGTATCTTTGTCCGTGAGAGCCGTATCGGCCACTGCCTCCGGCGCATCATTCACCGGCGCGACGCGGAGCGTTACGGGCTGAACGGTCTCGATATTGCCGTCCGCGGCCGCCAGCTCCAGGAGCACATCGCCATTGAAATTTTGCGGCGGCGTGCCGGTGACCGTCAGCGTCTCCGGATCGAAGGACAGCCAGTCCGGAAGGGCAGCGGCGCCGGGCCCCCTCAATTCAATGACCAGGGCATCATTGTCCGCATCGCTGACGATCCCGTCAGGCAGTGTGACTGAAAATGGGGTATCCTCAAGGCCCTCAAGGGGATCGATTTCGCCGATCACCGGCGGATTGTTCACGGCACCGACATTTACGGTCACATGGCCCGTGGTCGCAATGCCGGTAGAGTCCTTCAGCTCATAGGTGAATGTCGCCGCCCCGTTGAAATTCTCGTCCGGCGTGATCACCAATTGGCCATTGCCCAGATTGTCGACCGTGAGATTCGCCGTTTCCAGGATCCGGGTGAGCTGGATGCCCTGTCGATCGACATCGAAATCATTGTCCGTGAGGGCCGTGGTGAAGATCACCAGGGTCTCGTTCTCCTGGATGTCGAAACTGTCGTCGACGGCGACGGGCGCATCGCTGACCGGCAGCACCTCGATCGTTACCGTGGTCGGGACCTCGAATCCGGTCTCGTTGGTGAGGGCGTAGCGTAAGGTCAGTGTGCCGAAAAAGTCCGGCTCGGCGGTGACACGGTAAAGACCGTTGTCGAGAGCCGTCACGCCCGGCCCCGTCAGACCCAGGAACACCACCTCGGATCCAAGCGGAATGTCGTCATTGGCCATGAGCTCGGCCGGGTCAATGTCGATGAAGGTGTCTTCGAGCATCTCGAAGCCGGCATCGGATACCGCGACGGGCACATCAAAGAGCGGGAACACCAGGACCGAGGCGTAGCCGATATTTGTCGCGCCGAATTCATCGGTCACCCGATAACTGAAGCCACCGTCACCGAAATACCCTGGACGCCCCTGGAAGACAGCCGTGTCACCGTCCCGGAAGACGGTCCCGTTGTCCGCATCGAAGATGTCGACGATCCGGAAGCTGTGGCCTTCCACGTCGCGGTCGTTGAAGAGCAGATCGGCGAAATCCACCACAAGAGGCGTGTCCTGATCGCCATAGAAGGGACCGTCCGGATTGGCGATTGGCCCGTCATTGACGGCCTCGATGTCGAACTCGATGGTCCCGACGCTGGTCAGGCGGCCGTCTGTGATAGCGTAGTTGAAGCTGCGCAGGCCATTGACGTTCTCGTCGGGCACAAACTGATAGCGGCCGTCCGGCAGCTCCAGGAGGCGGCCGTCGTCGATGGAGGTCTGCAGGGAGACGAACCGGATGGCGTCGCCGTCAAGGTCCGTATCATTGGCCAGAAGATCATCAATGGTGAACTCAAAGGGCGTGTCCTCGACGGTGTCGAAGCGGTCCGTGACCGCGTCCGGCGCCCGGTTGGTGCTGATCACGGTGACCTCGGCAAGGCCCGTGCTTTCCCCATGGGTATCGTCGGTCACCGTGTAGGTGAAGCTGGCCCGGCCATCGAAATTCGGCGTCGGTGTAAAGATGATCTGTGCACCATCGAATGTCACACTGCCATTGACGGCGTCCTGAACGCTCAGGAAGCGGAAGGGGTCGCCGTCGACATCAAAGTCATTGGCGAGAAGGACGGCTGGCTCGAGGACAAGCTGGGTGTCCTCCAGGACGTTGAGCGCATCCGTCACCGTCACCGGCGGATCAAACAGGGAGAGAACCTCGAGCTCGACAATGCCCGTCGTGATGCCTTCGGCGCCGTCGCTCAGGTCATAAAACAGCGTGTCGATGCCGGCAAAGCCCGCATCGGGCGTGTAGGTCACGGTGTCCAGGGTGATGTCGATCGTGCCATTGTCCGGATCGCCAAAACCGACAATCTGCAAGGGATCGCCATCGTCATCCCGGTCGTTTTCGAGAAGGCCCGCAATCGAGAATGTGACCGAGCCGCCCTCGAACAAGCTCACCCGGTCCGTGCCCGCGAAGGGCCGTTCCCGTTCCGGCAGAACATTGAAGACGATGATGCCCGGCGTCTCCGACTCGCCGCCTTTTTCGTCATTGGCGTCATAGGTGAAGGCGAAGGACCCGTTATAGTCCGCCGGCGTCGTCAGATTGATGCGCTCGGGAAGATCGAATACGCCGATCCCCCGGCTGTCATCCGGATCCACCGTGAAGGTCTCGTCCACAACCACTTCAGTGATAATGGAAAACGCCGGAAGGCCGCCGCCTGCGGGCACTTCGATGCGCACGGGCACCGCCCCGACATAATGGGAGGGCGGGCGACCGGTGAAGGCCAGAGTGTCAGGATCAAAACTCAGCCAGCTGTCGAGCGGAGCGCCACTTTCCCGGGTCGCCGTGAGGGGGCCCGCGTCCGTCAGGTCAATCGCGAACCGGTCCAGGGCCTCGAGCAGAGGATCGCCGGCAAGAAGGGCATTAATGGCCGGATCCAGCGGTTGCGACGGATCGATCAGGAACTCCAGCGTGAAGCCCTGATGGGTGGCGTAGTACTGGTCCTCCTCAAGTTCCGGCTTCGGGTCGGGCGTAAAGACGATCTGAACCCGGACAGGATCGGCATCCTCGTCCGGCTCGAAACCGGATGGCTCCAGCATGCGGGTTTCGGGATCATATCGCAGCCAGTCCGGGAGCGGACGACCGCCAATCACGGATGCACTGAAGGTCCCTGCGGACGTGTCGAAGGTCGCCGTGCCATCCCCGTCGTCGTCCGGCGTCCACGCAAAATCCTCCCGCAGACGGAACCCACCCAGCACCTCCTCGGCCACGGACAGTCCATCAGCCAGTTGGGTCGCTTCAGGCGCACCGAAGGCGAACCGGAAGACATGGACCGCGCCATTCGAGGGGTCGGTCACAAACACGGCAACGCCGACCCGTTCCGGCAGATCCGCAGGCACGGTCCCCGAGAATGTCAGTGTGTCTGCGTCGAAAGACAGCCAGTCCGGAAGGGCCGTGTTGTTTGCGGCCTTGGCCTCGACCGTGTAGTCGGACGACAGGAACCGATAGGCGAAATTGCCGAGCAGCGCCGTATCCTGGAAGAAGATCACATCGCCATCGACATCCCGGTCATTGCCGAAGGCTTCCGCGGGGATGACAAATTGCGGGCCGTCCTCGAGACCAAAGACGACGTCATTGCGCAGGTCCGGACCACTGTTCCGGGGCAGGACCGTGATAAAGGCAGTGGCGCTGTCGGTGCCGCCGCGCCCGTCATTGATGGTGTATTCAAAGCTTGCCGTGCCGTTAAAATTCGGCTTCACGGCAAATTCGATCAGCCCGGCATCATTGATCCGCACCTTGCCGTTCTCAGCAAAGCGATAGACGCTTTCAAAGAAGATCGGGTCATCGTCCGGATCGGAATCATTCTCGAGCAGCAGGGCCGGATCGATGGTGATGGTCTCATCTTCCAGCGCCCGGATCCCGTAGTCGTTGCGGGCGATCGGTGGCAGGTTCTGGGGCCGTACCTCGATATTGAACTCAAGCGTCGCTTCCGCGCCGCGAGCATCGATGACATCGAAGGCGATCGAGGCCTTGCCCAGTTCAAACGGCGTAAAGTTGATGATGCCCGTAAACGGATCGAAGGTTTCGACGCCATTGGTCGAGGCATTGCCGTCCGCCGCAATATGCAGGCCGATGAATTCGAAGTCGTCGCCTTCGACGTCATAGACCCGTTCCATGAGCTGATCGACCGTGAATGTCGTCGTCTCCTCGAGCTTTGCCGAGGCGGCTCCCCTTCTGATGCGGGGCGCATCGTTCACAGGTGCGAAATAGATCTCGACGGAAGCGGTGTCGGTCGCCCCATCATTGTCCGCTAGGATATAAGAGAACCCGGCAAAGCCGAAATGATCATCCCGGGACAGAAACTCAATATAGGGACCATCAAGTCTCCAGGTCGCGTCGGTCGCCGCGCCGTCGTAATCGGGCAGCTTGAAGGGCCGGATCAGATCACCATTGATGTTGACCAGCGGCTCGGCACCGATGATCCGCAAACCTTCCTGTTCGTTGTCGCCGTCCACGTCGAAATCATTGGCGAGGAGGTTTTCGACCCGAATGCGCAGCGGCTCGTCTTCCACGCCATAGACGAGGGGATCGTCATTGGCCACCGGAGCATCATTGACCGGCGACAGATTAACTTCGACCCGAGCCGTCGATTCCCGCCCGAGCGGATCGCGCACTGTATAGGCAAAGAAGGCATCGCCAAAATGGTCCTTGGCACCCAGAAACTCGATCAAACCGTCCGAATTAAGACTGACCGAACCAAAGACGGCGCCTTGGACGGAAATGAGCTCAAGATCCTCAAGGCCGGCCTCGGCGTCATTGCGGATAAGGTCCGCCGGGTCGATCACCGCGATTTCGTCCTCGATCCCAAGGCGGAAGATATCATCGGCGGCATTAAAGCGGCCAAGGCGCAGCAGGTCCTCGATGGCATTCCGATCCCAGATGGTGCCGTCGGCAAAGACGATCTGCTCAATGCCCGTTTCGGTGCCGAGGAAATGGTCGGTCACAGTCGCCGTGTCGATGAGGAAACCGTCGTCGCGCTCGAACTCAATAAAGAGGTCGTCCCCGTCTCTCAGCACTGACACATCCTTGGGCGCCAGCGCCGCACTGAGCACCAGCCGGTCGATATCATCCGCATCGCCCAGTTCCGAAATGGTGTCCTCGGAACTGTCGAAGTCGAAGAGATAATCGTCCGAGCCCGCACCGCCGCGTAGAAGATCGTTGCCGAACCGTCCGTCGAAGGTCTCGGCCGCCGCGCTGCCCGTCAGCGTGTCGTCGAATACGGAGCCGATGAGCTTCTCGATCGAGAAAAGCGTGTCGCCGAGGGCTTCCCCGGCAAGGCCGAGACCCGCGGCAAGGTCGACCGAGACGGCCTCGTCGGCGCGGGCATAATCAGCGGTGTCAAAGCCGCCGCGCCCGTCTATGAGGTCGGCCCCCCGGCTGGCGCGGAAGCGATTGTCGGCGTCATCGCCCCGCAAGGTATCATCATGGAAGCTCGCCTGAATGATCTCGATACTGCTGAATGTGTCACCTTCGGCATCGCCGCCGGATGCCGTGCCGTTGGCAAGATCGATGGCGATCCCCGAAGCCGATGTCGTGTAGTCCGCCGTGTCCGTGCCATCACCGCCGGCGAGAACATCCGCATCTCGCCCACCGCTCAAGGTGTCGTCACCGCCATTGCCGGTCAGCGTGTCGGCTCCGCGACCACCCGACAGGGCGTTGGCCTCCCCGTCCCCCTCAAGAGTATCGGCAAAGTCGGACCCGATCAGGTCCTCGATCCCCTGGAGACTATCGCCTTCGGCGGAACCACCCGATGCCGTGCCGGCCGCAAGGGAAATCTGAACGCCCGCATTGGAGACTGCATAGGTCGCAGTGTCGCGATCCGCGCCGCCGTCGAGCTCATCCGCACCAAGACCGCCCTGGAGCGTGTCGTTCCCGGCCCCGCCAATCAGCGTATCTGCACCGTCCCGCCCTTCAAGCAGGTCATTGCCCTCAAGACCCGACAGCAGGTTGCCGCCCCCATCGCCGCCCAGCGTATCGTTGAAGGCGGTGCCCACGAAGGCCTCGATGTCCACATAGAGGTCGCCCTGGGCAAAGCCGCCCTGGCCGATCAGCGTCGACAGGTCAGCCCGCACGCCGGTGTTGGACCCTGTGAACAGGACCGTATCGAAGCCTGCGCCGCCGCGCACCTCGTCACCGTCATCCCCCGGATCGATCACGTCATTGCCGGGACCCGCCTCGATCAGATCGAAGCCTGCCCCGGTCTCGATCGTATCATCGCCCTCAAGGGCCACGACCCAGTCATCCCGGCGATAGCCGCGGATGGTTTCGGAAAGTGCGTTGCCCTCCAGATAATCAATGAACGGACTGCCGGTCAGCTCCCCGTCATAAAAATCGGCGACATGGGCATAGGCAAAGCCCGTATCCTCAAGGCCCTCCTCGTCGGCGATGCGGTATTCTATAGTGACCGGTCCGACAAAGCCCGGATCGAAACGGGCCACCAGGAACTGCTCGCCGCGGAAAGTGACAATCTCGAACGCGCCCACATCGACCCGGTTTCCTTGAGCAAGTTCCGCTGGATCCAGGATTGCATCGACATCGACAAAGGTTGGACGCGGACGATTGGGGTCGTCGAGATCGACGTCGCGCGTGCCGTCGCCATCCGTGTCGGCCTGCTCGATATCGAAATCATTAAACACAAGATCGGCGACATTGATGACGAGGGGCACCTCAAAAGGGGCCACGAAGCCGAAATCCTCGACGACAGTCGGGTCGTCATTGGAGGGAACGATATCGATATTGACGAACCCTTCTGAGGTTCCTTCTGATTTGTCCGAGAGCAGATAGACAAAGCCCGTGGATCGGGTCGCATCGATAAAGGGCGTGAACAGGAAGTCCCCATCCGCATTGAGTTCGAGGGTGCCGTTGATATCTCCCGCCGCATCGGGCCCGAACGTAAAGATGTCCCCAAGGCCGTTGAGATATCGCCAACCGATGATTTCCAACTCATCGCCATCGGCATCGGTGTCATTGGCAATCAATGTGTTGAGGCGGATGACGGTCGGAATGTCCTCCGGGATCACAATGTTGTCACGTACTGCCTCGGGCGGTACTTCGCTGACGCCGGAGAAATTGAGGGTGACCTCGGCACCGTCGACAAGTCCTTCGGGATCGGTGATGGAATAGCCGAAGGTCGCCTCGCCGAAATAGCCCGGATCGGGCGTGAAGATAATGTTGGCACCGTCCACCACGAGGTCGCCGTTCACCGCCCCCGTAGCGTTCTCGAAGGTGACGGCAAATCCTTCCACGTCGAAGTCGTTTTTGGTCAGCTCAAGGATGGGAATGGTCAGGGCCTCATCCTGCCGCCCCCGGAGAATGATGAGGTCCTCGCTGCGATAGCTGTCGTTGTTTGCCACGGGGCGGTCGTTCACGGCCTGATAGACGATGGTGGCCTTGGCCGAGCCGGTGCCGCCCTGACCATCCTCGACGGTGTAGATGAAGCTCGCCTCACCATTGAAATCCGCCCGCGGCTCGAACAGAACGGTCTGATTGTCGAGAAGTGTCGCACGCCCTCCCTCGACCTCACGCAGAGCGACCAGGGTCAGATCATCGCCATCCGGATCGACATCGTTCGCCGTCAATCGGGCCAGGCTGAGGACGATCGGATTGTCCTCCAGAATGGGATCGCCCTCCTGGGTCAGCTCGAAGAGGTCGTCCGCCGCCTCCGGTGCGCTGTTCACCGGGGTCACGGTGACCGTGACCGTGGCCGTCGACGTCGCGCCTGAGGGATCGGCCACCGTGTAATCGAATGTTCCCTCACCGAAGAAGTCGTCGCGCGGCGTAACCCGCACATTGCCGTTGCTCTGGACGGAGACGAACAGGTCCGCAGAGGACGTGACGGACTGGAGGGACAGCAGGTCACCATCGATGTCGACATCGTTGCTGATAAGGGCCGCCGGATCGATGGTGAAAGGCACGTCCTCGTCCGTCACGAAGCCGCGGTCGGCCCGGGCTTCGGGCGCATCATTAACCGGAGTGACCTCGATATAGACCACGGCCTCGGCCCGGCCGCCTTCGGGGGTGTTCGCCGCATAACGGAACTGGGCCGGACCATTGTAATGGGCCTCGGGCGTGAAACCGATATTCCCATCACTCGACAGGGAAACCGTGCCACCGACCGCATCGAAGACCTGGCCGACGATCATCCGGTCGCCGTCGATATCGTTGGACAGCAGCCGTTCGACCCGGATGTTCAGGAAGTCGTCTTCGGCCACCACGAAGCCGAAATCGTCGAGCGCTTCGGCTACCGGCCGGACATTGACGTTGATCACGGCTTGGCCGAAAGCATTTCGGTCGTCGGTCACCCGGTAGCGGATCGTTGTGGCGCCGGTAAAGCCGTCCACGGACGCAAAGCGCACATTGCCATCACTGTCAATGAATGCCGTACCGTCCGGTGTGGCATCGACGTCGACGATCCGGAGCGGATCACTATCCGCGTCAAAATCATTGGCGAGAATGTCTACGAGCGGAATGACGATCTCGGCGCCCGTCGTGACAACAAAGAAACCGTCGTCATTGGCGACGGGAACGGCGTTGTCGAGGAGCATCAGGATCGTATCGCGCGTCCAAACGGTGCCGTCATCGAAGAGGTACTGCTCGACGGACCGGCCGTCCGCCGCAAGGGCGTCGATGATTGTCAGGCTGTCATCCGTATTGCCTGCAAATTCGATCAGAATGGTTTCACTGCCACGGAACAGGCGACTGACGGTCGTCTGTGCCGCGTCGAAACCGGACAGTTGCAGAACATCCGTCTCGGTGAGGCTGGTGCCCGTGTCCTCCACGGTGTCATTGCCGGCCCCCAGAGCGAAGACGTAGCGATCAGCCCCCTGACGTCCGGACGCCAAATCATCGCCGAGCGAAAGCTCGATGAGATCCGGCCCATCGAAGCCGAAGACATTATTGTCATCACTATCTTGAACATCCACAAGGGCACGGGCGCGCATGTCGGTCCGCGTCCACACCGTGTCGTCCGCGAAGCGCAAGGCGAGACTGCCCGGCGATCCATTCATCGCACCAAGCGCATCCACCAGCACGATCCGGTCACCCGGAGTGGTGAAGGTAAGCACGAGGTCAAGGCTGTCAGGGCCCCCGCGCACCGCTGAGACGAGGTCTGCCGGGACATAGTCCGTCAGCTGCACTTCACTGTCGCCCCGCCCCAGGGCGTCGATCCGGTCATCCCCATCGCCGCTGGCATAGCGGTAGATGTCATCGCCATCGAGACCGATCAGCAGGTCAT
>CAYUYV010000034.1:0-14720 GCA_964449455.1 uncultured Alphaproteobacteria bacterium
TTGATTTTTCGCGTTTTCGAACCGCAAAACCGCACACACTTTTGCTGAAAACGCTCTCTAGAGATGGCGTGCCAGGCTGGCCAGGTTGGCTTGCCGAAGCGGATGGTCCCAGTGTCCCTGGCGCCTGTACCCTTGGGGCCCCTATCCTTGGGGCCCCTATCCTTGGGGCCCCTGGCCTTGGGGCCCCTAGCCTTGGGGCCTATGTCTCTGAAGCCTCTTTGTCTCTGGCGATGGCGCCGCCTGAGTGCGGGCGTTGAGGGCGCAGAGCAAGGTCGTGTTTCATCCGTTTGCGCATAAAAAAGCCGCGGCCTGGAACTCCAGGCCGCGGCGTTGTATCGCGCGTTAAGCGGGTCGCTCTTCTTAGAACACCGACCGGATGCGGAAGGTGTAACGGCGGCCGAGTTCTTCGGCGACGCCGAAGTGGAAATCCGCCGTTTCGAACGTATCCGGCTCCCGGTTGAGCAGGTTGTCAATCGCCAGCTGGACCTGGGTGTTCCCGAACAGGGTGTACTGCAGCGAGATGTTGTGCAGCAGACGGGCATCCGTGTCCGTGATGATGTTGTCGTTCTCATCCAGGAAAATGTCGTTGCCGGTGGAGTCGAACAGCGGGCTGTCCTGATAGATGACACGGTAGAAGAAGCGGAAATTGCCCCGCGTATAGATCGTGTCGAAGGTGCCGGACCAGCTCGGATCGACAAAATCGCCCACATCTTCATCGCCCGGACGGGTCGGAACAATGTCCGTGGTCCGCGTGATATTGTGGAAGACGTTGAAGTTCCAGGTCAGTTCACCAAGGTCCCGCTTAGCCCAGCGATTGGTGGTTTCCCAGGGCGTGAGCTCCATGGCGTTCGCGATATCGAACGTGTATTGCAGGGCCATGTTGATGCCCTTGAAGTTCGACGATGCGGCGTTCAGGAACGATTCCGTTGCGTCGATCACCTGGAAGGTTTCCGGGTCGCGGACGAAAGCATTACAGGCATCGACATTCGGGAACGCTGTGGAGTCGTAACACGTCTCAAATAGGGCATCGAGGTCGAAGTTCTCGATCCGGTCCTGGATGTCGATCTGGAAATAGTCGACCGTGATCGCGAGGCCAGGGACCCAGATCGGTGTGAACACACCGCCGACGGTCCAGGATCGTGCCCGCTCCGGCACCAGATCCGGGTTGCCGCCAGTGGAGCCGATGATGGTCGCATTCACCACATTGGATGTGAAGTTGTCCGGATCGATGCCCTCAGCGATGCAATTGGCCCGGCGGACTTCCGGGAACGGACCATCATTCACCAGACGGTTGTCGCAGGGGTCTGCGCCGGCGATGAAGGCCTGGACCTGCGGCGAGAACAATTCCACGAGGGAAGGCGTCCGGATGGCGCTCGTGAAGGAGCCGCGGAAGATGATGCCCTCATAGGGGGAGAACCGGCCACCATATTCATACACCGTGGCGGTATTCTCGGTCTGGACGTCATTGGGATCGGTCACGGTGTTCTTCACGCGACGCGCAGACCCTTCGAATTCCAGAAAGTTCACGCCCCAAATGCCCATGTCTTCGGACAGGAGCGGGATGTTCACTTCGCCGTAGAATTCTTCCGTCGTCAGACGACCGCTGACCGGGTCGAAGGGTGCAGACCGCGTGATGGGCACGGCCGTGCCGAGGCCCGGCGTGAACTCCGCCCGCTCGCGACGGTTTTCGAAGCCCGCGGAGAAGCGGACCCAGCCCGCCGGCAGCTCGATCAGATCGCCGCCGATATTGGCCGTGAGGACAATCTGATCAATGTCGGACGATGTGATCTGTGGACCGCCATTGATGAATTGCAGCGCTTCCGGGCTCTGATTGCCTTCACCGAACAAGTTCAGCGGCTGACAGCCGGTGGCGAAGGGCAGGTTTGAGTCAACAAGGCCGCCGCCCTGGGCCGGTTCGTTGAAACCGGTCAGATTGCCGGCCGCGTTATCCACATGCACCCGGCAGATGGTCTGACCCAGTTCGATCTGGCCAATGCCGGCAACGCCGATCACGTCATCCAGGGTCACGCCGTTCTCGTCGAGCAGCTCCTGGGTCAACTCCACCGCGTCCACGGCGTTGAAGAAGCGACCATCGACGATGCCGAAGCCTTGGGTTTCCACATCGGCCTGGCCGAACACGGCGTTCACGTCCCAGTTGAAGCGGCGACCCACGGCCTCGAAGTCCCCTTCAAGGGCAGCAGCGACACGCCAAGTGAAGTTTTCAGTGTTGTCTGCACCAGAACCAACCAAGTCATTGTTGAAGCGGTTGACATTGAAATTTGTCAGACCGTTGGCCTGGAGAATGCCCCGGGCTTGGTCGGTCAGGAACGGATTGTCTACGCTCACAGCGATCGGGCCGGATTCACCGCCAAAGGGGAAGCTCTGGAAGCCGCCCTGGTTCAGCAGTTCCGACGACTGGGAGTTGGCGAAAATGAACTCACTGACGAAACGGACATTTTCCGTCAGGTCGTAGCGGCCGTTTCCGGACACGACCAAGCGTGTCAACGGAGAGCGGATCTGGGTCACGGAGTCGAAGAAGTCGACGCCGCACGTGCCACCATAGGAGAAGAAAATGCTGCCCGCCGGCGTTTCGCCTGGGGTACAGGTTTCCAAGTCGCCTTCCGGATTGAATTGGTAGAAGTTCCCATCCGGCAGGGCGCCGGCGCCGATCGATGGCGCGAAGAAGTCCGGCGGAACGGAAACGGCACCGCCGAAGCTGAGAAGCTGAACCCGCTGACCGCCAAAGACAGGACGCTGGAAGCTGTCGGGGAAGCCATCACCATCCACATCGTCAAGCTCGCCGTCACCATCCCTGTCAAGCGCGCCGAAATTCAGAAAGTCGGCGTTGTTGCCATAAATGTTCGGCCGGTCAAGGCGGACGAGACCTTCCTGCTTGTTAAATTCCACAGAGAAGGTGACGTTACCGCGGCCGTCATCGAAATTGGAGCCGAACACGGCCTGAACCTGATAGGCGTCCGCGTCGCCTTCTTCCGTCAGCCCATACTGGCCGCTGACTTCGAACCCTTCATAGTCGTCACGCAGGATGACGTTCACGGTGCCGGCGATCGCATCAGAACCGTAGACCGCGGCGCCGGCAAGGGGCACCACTTCGATCCTGTCAACCAGGGCGGCAGGGATGGTGTTAAGGTCGACCTGCAGACCGCCGGCCGTGCCGAAAATGGTCGGCACATTGGAAGACACGAAGCGGCGTCCATTCACCAGGGTCAGGGTCCGCTGGGAGCCCAGGTCGAACAGGTCGACGAAGTTCTGACCGACCGTGAAGGCATTCTGCGCGCCGTTCGGGTCAACGCCCGCACCAAAGGCCGGCACTTCGTTCAAGAGGTCGGCGACGTTCGTGAAGGCCCGGTCGCGGATCAGCTGCTGGTCGGCAACGATGCTCGGGCGCACCGTATCCAGGTTCGAGCGGGCGATACGAGAACCGGTGACGATCACGCGCTCATCGCCCAAATCCTCATCATCCGCTTCCACGGTCGGTTCATCGGCTTCCACCTCAGGCGCTTGCGCGAAGGCAACGGCCGGAAGTGAAAATGTCACGGCTGCTGCAACGCCCGCGATGAGCGACGTGTTCAGCAGACGATCCTTGAGCGTTGTGCCCGTCATGATCCTCAACCCCTTTTCCATTCAAATCCCGGCCGTCGGATGGTGCGCTTGATTGTTTTTTCGGTACGCGCCAATCGTTTTTTCGTCACATGCTGCGCCCTGAGGGCCAATCTTGCTCAAACCCGACCCCTCATTTGTCCAATTTGAACACATTCAATCGACACGGTACGGCACTCAAAACCTTTCCGTCAATTTGCTTTTAACCCTTTTGACCACGAAACGGTCATCTTTCGGTAATACGCGCGGAAGGCGTTAGGGGCGGCGTTTCGACTCGTCGATGGCGAGGAAACGCGTGGGGTGCTTGTTTTCCGGATTGTCGACAAATCCGAGGACATGGCGCCCTACAAGATTGCGTGAGGTGTCCGCGAAGGTCGGGAGAATCGGGCTGTCGGCAAGCATGAGCTGTTCCGCCTCCGCGAGGATCCGCCCACGCTCCGCGATGTTTGCGGTTTGATCCGCCTGTTCCACCAATGCGTCAAAGGCCGGATTGGAATAGTTCGTGTAGTTCAGATAGCCGGTCTTTGTTTCCAGCAAGAACAAATAGTTCTTCGCGTCGTTGTAGTCGGCAACCCACCCTCCGTCCGCAAGCGCATAATTTCCCGTCCGCAGATCCGCGTAATGGGTCTTGAGTTCCGTGTTCAAAAGCTCGGCTTCGACAAAGACCTGTTTCCACATCGCGCCGATTGCGATCGCCACATTCCGGTGATCCTGACCTTCCCGGTGGCGCAAGGTCACGCGCAAGGGCTTGTCCGGCCCGAACCCGGCTTCGGCCATGAGCGCGCGGGCCTGTGCGATGCGCTCATCCATTGGCAGCTCTTTGAAGCTGAGGGCCGCCGTGTGCGGATAATTGACGATATTCGGCGGGACAAAGGCATAAGAGGGGATTTGTCCGCTGCGCATGATGTCCCGGGCGAGAACATCCCGATCAATGGCCATGCTCAGGGCCCGGCGCACCTCGACCTTGTCGAAGGGCGCAACGGCGGTGTTCACGAAGATGCAATTGCTGAGCAGGTAAGGGGCGATCCGGACCACGTCCTCCTTCAGGTTTTTGCGCAGGAATTCAAGCTGCTGGATCGGGAAGTCATTGTTGATGTCAATCTCACCGGCCCGGAAGCGGCGCACGGCGGAGGCCCGGTCATCGGTCGGGTAGAAATAGACCGTGTCGATCGCGACATTGGCGGCATCATAAAAGGCCGGGTTCTTTTGCAGGCGGATGTGGTCATTGGGTCGCCATTCCGCCAGCACATAGGCCCCATTGGTGACCATAGTGCCGGCCCTGGCCCAATCATCCCCATACTGCTCAATCAGGTGGCGCGGCACGGGAAAGGCTGCCTGATGGGTTAGGACCTGGGGCAGGAACGGCGCGGGATACTCAAGCTCCACGACCAGCGTCATCGGATCATCCGCCCGGGCGCCGAGGCTCTCGGGCGCTGCCTCGCCGGCATTGATGGCCGCCGCATTCTTGATCATGTACAGCAGCGAGGCATATTCCGCCGCCGTTTCGGGCTTCAAAATGCGCCGAAAGGCGAAAACGAAATCCTCCGCCGTCACCGGCACCCCGTCGGACCAGGTGTGCCCTTCGCGAATTGTGAATGTGTAGGTTTTGCCGTCCTCGCTGACAACGAAGCTTTCGGCGGCACCGGGAATGGGGCTGCCATCGGCCGCATCGGTCATCAGACCAAGGAAAAGATCCCGCCCGATATTGATTTCCCAGATTCCGGACATGCGATGGGGATCAAGGGAAGCCGGCTCACCGGAATTGCCTCGATGCAGAACCACGCTGGCGGTCTCCTGGGTGGGCGCCTGCGTCGGCGCGCCCCCATCACAGGCGGTCAGCGCTCCGCCAAGGCCGAACACCAAAGCGCCAAGCACCAGACTTCGCCGCAGGACATCCCGGCAGGTCGCCAGTACTGGCTCGGGGCAATGGGTCTGTCCTGCCATGGTCGTCCGCATGCTCAAGGTCCTTTCCTCTGCCCGCCGGTTCGGATCCCGCATTCCCGATATCCTGTGCTTCCTGTGGGCCAGACCAAGGTCACCAGGGGCTTTGCGGTCTTCAGACGAGGCGGGGCCGCGGTGTGTGTATTGACGCCTTCCCGTCGGTACCGCCACGATGCAGGGCAAGATGGCACTGGCGGAAGTCTTCCGGGATGTCTCTTCGACCATGGGGTCGAGGCGAAGACGCATCCGCGGGCATCGTGCACGATAGTTCGGCTTTGCGGAATGCCACTTGGCATCTATTGCGTGCGCGAGGCCATGGGCCGCATGGGAATCACGCGCCTCGGGGGTCGGGGCGCCATCAGGGGAGTGGCGACGCCATGATGCCAGGCAAAATCACCGGATTGAGGGGATCCGCAACAGGCATTCATCGGGGGCCGGGCGCCAAAGCGGTGCTGGCGGGCGCCATCCTGCTGGCGCTGGGCCTGGCGGGGCCGGCTGGCGCCCAATCGGCCAATGCGGACAAGGCCTTCCAGCGCTGTGCGGCGATCACCGACAGTGAGGCCCGTCTTGCCTGTTTCGACGCCGTTACTCTGGCGCTCGACGGAGCGCGGGATGCGGCCCGCTCGGTCAGCCAGGAAGAAACGCAAGCCGCCGAGCAGGTCCGCCGGGAAGCCGATTTGGCCCGCAGGGAGGCTGAACAGGCTGTAGAGTCCGTGCGCCTTGAAGCCGAGCAGCGCAAACTGGACCTGGAGCGGCGGGAAGCCGAACTTGCAGCCCGCGAGGCCCGTCTGGAAGCCGAGCGTCTGGCGACGGAAAAAGCCCGTGAGGAGGCCCGCCGGGCGGCGGAGCAGGCACGCGCAGCAACCGAACGCGCGGCACAGGAAAAGGCCCGCCGGGAAGCCGAAGCGGCCGTGGCCCGCGTTGAGGCGGAGCGCCAGCAGGCCGAAAGCCGGAGCGACTCGAAAGGGGCGGAGGCTTCAGGCGGTCTTGCCGCCGGCCTGACGCGGGATGAGGCGAGCGATCCAGCCGCGAGCTTCGGGCAGGAAGACGTGGCCCAGTCCAATCAAAGCCGGGAAGAAAAGGACAGCCCCCCGAAGGAAATCACCGTGCCCGTCGCCCGTCACCGGTATAACAACGCCAACAAGCTCGTGGTTTTCCTGGAAAACGGGCAGATCTGGCGCCAGAAGGACGGCACCAAGATTTTTGTGGGTAAGGACGGGATCTCGGAACTGCGCCTGAAGCGGGGTCTCATGGGCTCCTATTTCATGCAGCTCGACAGCAAGGGCCGCCTCTACCGCGCCGAACGCCTGAAATAGGCGGCACAACAGGGGTGGGGGCACAACCATGACCAAGGACGGTGATCCCATGAGCGAGGCCCCCTCCCTCCTGTCCCATGTCTCCATCCCCGTGGCGGATGTCGACCGTGCCCTGACATTCTACGATGCCGTGATGCCGACCATTGGCGCCACGCGCGTTTTCGAGGAAGGCGGCGAAGCCGTCGCCTATGGCCGGGCGTTTCCCGAATTCTGGATCCACCCGCCCTTTGACGGCAAAGCGCCGCAGACCGGCAATGGTTGGCATGTGGCCTTTCTGACGTCTGGGCCGGCGGACGTGGATGCTTTTTATAAGGCAGCGCTGGCTGCCGGCGCCCGGTGCGATGGTGCGCCGGGGCCGCGGGAGGCCTATGGCCCGGGCTATTACGGGGCTTTCGTGCGCGACCCAGACGGCAACAAAATCGAGGCCATGTTCTTCGACCCCGAGGCCTGACGGCCCCGCCGCCGCGCGGGGGGCCACCCCTTTGGCGCAGGCGGCCCTTTCACACAGTCCCCACCCTTTCAGGACATTGGATCCCCACCCTTTCAGGACATTGGAGATGACAGTGCACGGACAAAGGGGGCCACTCCCCGTGGATGCTCCGCAGGCGGCCCGTGACCAGGACATGGCCGGCCCTGTGCTCGACATCCGCGCCTTGAGCGTCCGGTTCGCAACGCCCGATGGCACCGTGGATGCCGTGCGCGGTGTCAATCTGTCTGTGTACGAAGGGGAAGTTCTCGGGGTCGTGGGAGAGTCCGGTTCGGGAAAAAGCCAGACCTTCATGGCCGCCATGGGCCTTATCGCTTCCAATGGCTGGACCGAAGGCGCGGCCCTGTTCCGGGGACAGGACCTCCTCACCCTGCCGCGTGACGCCCTGGACCGCATTCGCGGGGACCGGATGACCATGATCTTCCAGGACCCGCTCACCTCCCTCACGCCCCACATGACCGTGGGCGCCCAGCTCGGCGAGGTTCTCATCCGGCATAAGGGGCTGACCCGCCGGGATGCCCTGACGCGCGCCTGCGCCATGCTGGACCGGGTGCGCATACCGGAAGCCCGCCGGCGCCTCGATCAGTATCCCCATGAACTCTCAGGCGGCATGCGCCAACGGGTCATGATCGCCATGGCGACTTTATGCGAACCCGACCTTCTCATCGCGGATGAACCGACAACGGCACTCGATGTCACGATCCAGGCCCAGATCCTTGAGTTGATGAAGGAGCTGGGGCGCGAGATGAACACGGCCATTTGCCTCATCACCCATGACATGGGCGTCGTGGCCGGCCTGTGCGATCGCATCCAGGTCATGCGCGACGGGGCTTTTGTGGAAGAAGGCACGACGGCCGATATTTTCGAGCGTCCGCGTGAGGACTATACCCGCATGCTGCTGGCGGCCATGCCCCGCCTCGACCGGCCGAACGGCATGGCCGGGCGTGCTCGCGGTGGGGGCTTGCGACCCGTGACGGCGGAACAACGCCAGGAGACCTTGCTCGCGGTTCGGAACTTGAAGGTCCATTTTCCGGTTCGCGCCGGGGAAGCGTTCTGGCGCAAGCCGAAAACACTTCGGGCAGTCGACGGCGTCAGTTTCAACCTCAGCCCCGGTGAGACTTTGGGGATTGTCGGAGAATCAGGCTGCGGAAAATCGACCCTGGCCCGGGCCGTATTGCGCCTTTTGGAACCGAGCGCCGGGGGCGTGTTGTGGCGGGAAAAGGACCTCACCACCCTCCCGCAACGGGATCTGCTTAAGGCGCGCTCTGAATTCCAGATGGTGTTCCAGGATCCGCTCGCCAGTCTCGACCCGCGCATGACCATTGGACAGAGCATTTCCGAGCCCCTCGACACCCACCGGCCTGATCTCAATGCCGCCGCGCGCAAGGCCATGGTCCGGGAGATGATGGTCCGTGTGGGGCTCGACCCGGCCTGGATCAACCGCTACCCCCATGAATTCTCCGGCGGTCAGAACCAACGGGCAGGGCTGGCCCGGGCCATGGTTCTGCGGCCCTCCCTGATCGTGTGTGATGAGGCCACAAGCGCCCTTGATGTCTCGATCCAGGCCCAGATCATCGATCTCATTCTGGACCTTCAGCGCGAATTCGGCATGGCGATGCTGTTCATCAGCCATGACCTGGCGGTTGTGCGCCAAGTCTGCCACCGGATCATGGTGCTTTACATGGGCCGGATCGTGGAGAGTGCTGACCGGGATACGATCTGCACCGCGCCGCGCCATCCCTACACCAAGGCCCTCATGGCCGCCGTGCCCGTGCCTGATCCGGCCATCGAGCGGCACAAACCGCGCCCCATCTTTCAAGGCGATCTGCCATCCCCCCTCGATACCCGAGCCGGCCTGACTTATCTCAAATCCCGCATGATCGATGATCCCGAAGCCGATCAATACGTTCCTCGCCTGATGGAAGTGGCACCGGGCCATCTGGTCGCCGAGCACGATCCCGCCTGAAAACCGGACGACACAAGCCCTCGCCCAAATGGGCCTTTTGCTTGGGTCACGGACCAGATTTCTGACGGCTCGCCCTCTTTTGATGTCATTCACGGCCAATCTAACAGCGTGTAACTCACGGGATGGCTGCCGGTGATCAGGAGGGAGCAGTGTCACGTGTCCCGGTGCCACATGGCCTGGAGTTCCGCGCGCAGACGCAATTTGGCGTCGACAAAACGGTTCACGAGTGCAAGCGCGACAGCGGTCAAAGTCATGCCCAGCAGATAGATGGCATTGATCAATACGGTGGGCAGCTTGGCCGGCATCTGGGAGAGATAGGCCTGGATATAGTCCGCATTCTCCGGATTTGGAAAGTCGCGGATCTGCAGGATGATGACCTCGAAATAGTCATAGGCCGTGGTCATGCCCTGGTAGTTGACGAACAAGAAGCCGGCATAGATCAGCAAGGCAATGCCCCGCTCGGGGATCGACACGTGCCGATCCACGATCATCAGCGCCCCGAGGATTGTCAGATGGATCCAGAGGAAGAAATTCCAAACGGAGTCAATCTTGCTCCACTGGGACGCTGCCACATCCAAAAGTTCATAAATTGTCATGGCAAGCGCTCTCCCTCAGGCCGCGCCGGCGGGTTGTGAGACAATGCCCTATTTCGTGATCGCGTCTTCGAACAGGCGGGCATATTGGTCCGCAGTCGGCTTGACCGGATTGGTCACCGTGGCGAGGTCCTCGACCGCCTCGGGGACGAGTTCCGCAATACGCTCCGTGGTCAGACCCATCTCGCCCAGGTTCCGAGGCAGGCCGATCCGCGCGTTGAGATCTTCGATCATGTCCGCAAGATCCGCCGTGGCCGGCAGGCGCAGAGCATGGCGGATGCGGACATATTTCTCCGCTGCATGATCGGCATTGAAACGCAGCACCACCGGCATGATGACCGCATTGAGCGTGCCATGGTGCAGTCGCAGATCCTTCAGGCGCCCCGCGGAGTGGGCCATGGCATGGATGGAGCCGAGCCCCTTGGAAAAGGCCAGCGCCGCGCTGGTCGAGGCCATCATCATGTGCCAGCGAGCCTCCCGGTCACTGCCATCGGCCACGGCGCGCTCCAGATAGCCCATGGCAATGGCCCGCTCCACGGCATCAAGGGCAATGGCTTCCGCAGGCGGATTAACCACCGGGGACAGGATGGCCTCGATGCCATGGGTCACCGCATCCATGCCCGTGGCGGCGGTCAGGCGAGCCGGCAGGCCCAGGGTGAGTTCCGGGTCACAAACGGCGCGGCCCGCCAGGAAGCGGGGAGAGACAAAGGTGCGCTTGCGCCCGTCCCGTGTGATCACGACAAAGCCGTTGGAGACCTCGCTGCCCGTGCCGGACGTGGTCGGCACGGCGATATAGGGCGCCGTCGGGGCATATTTGCCCCGGTCAAGGGCCGGGATTTCGCACAAATCCACATCATTCGTGGCCAGAAAGGACACGGCCCGTCCCAGATCCATGGACGACCCGCCGCCGAGCCCCACAACGCCATCGCAATCATTGCCGCGGAAGATCGACAGCGCTTCGAGAACCGCTTCTTCGGTGGGGTTTTCCGGCGTACCGTCATAAATCGTGACCGGCATGTCCTCGCCCATGGCCGTCCGCACCGTGGACGCGACGCCGACCGCCATCAGCCCCTTGTCGGTCACCAGAAGCGGGCGCCGGATCCCGAGATCCGAGAGGGCGCGGGGCAATTTGCTGATGGCGCCGAAATCGAAAATGGTCGTGGTGAGATAGGGCAGGGTGGGCATGGCATTTCTCCGGTCCTGGCTTTGTCTTCAATGTCTCACGGGCCGCGCTAGGGAACAATCGGCCAGTTTCACAGCCGGTTTACGCCCTGCTCGCCGGCTCCTGGGCAGGCCCCGTCGCTGCGGCAAGCGCATTGGCGAGGCGGCAAAAGCCTGCCACATCCACTTCCTCGGCCCGCATGGTTGGGGCAAGCCCGGCCGCCTCCAGCACGGTCTCGGGCGCGCCCGTGACACCCTTCAGACTGCCGCGCAGCATCTTGCGGCGCTGGCCAAAGGCTGCCGCGGTAATGCGCTCCAGTGCCGACGGCGGACAGGCGAGCATGGGTGTGCCGGGCCGAATGGAGACCACTGCCGAGGCCACTTTGGGCGGTGGCACGAAGGCGCTCGCGGCCACATCGAACACGGAGCGTGCCTCGGCCCGCCATTGGGCAAGCACGGAGAGGCGGCCATAGGCCTTGGTGCCGGGACTGGCCACCAGCCGCTCCACCACTTCTTTTTGCAGCATGAGGGTCAGGCCCTGGTACCAGGGTGGCCAGGCCTCACCCGTCAGCCAGCGGACGACCAGGGCCGTGCCCACATTGTAAGGCAGATTGGCGACCACCTTCACCGGCCACCCGGCAAGGTGCTCGGGAATGAGATCGGGCTCATGCACGTTCAAGGCATCGGCCTCAATGCGGCTCAAGCGTCCCGGCGCGGCCGCCGCGATATCTTCCAGCACGCCGGCGCAGCGGGCGTCACGCTCAATGGCAATCACATGGCCCGCGCCTTCCATCAGCAGGGCCCGCGTCAGCCCGCCTGGTCCCGGCCCCACCTCGATAACCACATGTTCCTCAAGCGGCGCAGCGGCCCGGGCAATCCGCCGGGTGAGATTAAGGTCAAACAGGAAATGCTGGCCCAGGGACTTGCGCGGGCTCAGGCCATGGGTCTCCAGAACGGTGCGAAGGGGCGGCAGGGCCTCAAGGGCCGCCATGTGATCCGTATGCGTCACCGCTCTTGCACGCCTGCGCGGGCACGGCGAGCACCAAGCTCTGCCGCAAGATGAAGCGCGGCGATTAGATTGTCCGCCCGCGCCACACCTTGGCCCGCAATATCATGGGCAGTACCGTGGTCCGGGGACGTTCGTACAAAGGGCAGACCGAGGGTGACATTCACGCCCCGCTCGAAATCCAGCGCCTTGATGGGGATCAGGGCCTGGTCATGATACATGCACAGCGCTGCATCATATCGGGCCCGCGCCTGAGCATGGAACAGGGTATCGGCCGGGTGGGGGCCGGACGCCTTGATGCCTTGGGCCTGGAGCGCGGCGACCGCCGGGCCGATCCGGTCCTGATCCTCCGTCCCCAGACGGCCGGCTTCTCCGGCATGGGGATTGAGGCCAGCAATCGCGATCCGTGGCTCAGCGATGCCGAAATCATGGCGCAGCGCATGGGCGATTACCGTCGCGGTCCGGCGGATATGCTCTGCGGTGATCAGTCCTGGGACATCCTTGAGAGGGACATGAATGGTCAGGGGCACGACCCGCAAAAGGGGCGAGGCCAGCATCATGACGGGCAGGGGGGCGGGGCGTTCGCTCCCGCGCACTGCGAGGGCCGCCAGAAACTCCGTGTGTCCCGGAAAACGGAACCCGGTGTCGTAGAGGGCAGCCTTGGTGATGGGATTGGTGACAAGCGCCAGGGCCTCACCGGTCTGGGTCGCGGCCACGCCCCGCTCGATGGCCTCGATCACACTGGCCCCATGCGCCGGCTCCGTCCGGCCCGGAATGGGAGCGGCGGGTAGGCTGGCCTTGGTCGCCAGCACGGGCAGGGCCTTGGGGAAGACGGGGGCCGCATCGGCAAGCCGATCAATCATCCGCACCGAAACAGGCAGATCAAGCTTGCGGGCGGTGTGGGCGAAAAGATCCGGAACGCCGATGACGGCAAATACCGGGCCATTTCCCTGGGTGGCGGCCCAGGCTTTCAATGCGATTTCCGGCCCGATGCCCGCAGGATCCCCTTGACTGAGCACCAGGGGAGGCTGGTCGGCCGGCACCATGGCTCAGCGCATTTCCACCGTCGCGTCCCGGCGCAAATCCCGCAAGAAGCGCCGCTGGACCATGGAGAGCTGTTGCTGGAACAGCCTGTCTTCCACCGCGTCCCGTGGTGGCAGCAGGGACCCCTCAATCTCGTGGGTACAGACATAAAGGATGTGAAAGCCGACTTCCGTCTGCACAGGCTGGGTCACGTCGCCCGCGGTCATCCCGGCAAGGGCCCTCTGGAACTGGGGCTTGAAATCGCTGCCGCGCCGGGTCCCGAGGTCGGCATAACGCAGTTCCGGGGCGCTTTTGCCCACCTGCTCCACACTCTCGCAAGGCACACGCCGGGCTGACAGGGCCGCTGCCGCCTGTCCGGCCTGTTGAATGTAGACCCCCGGAAAACCCTTAGGCGCGGGAACCACAAGCTGTTTCACCTGCATGCTCACCTGTTCCGGCCGCGCGCCATGGCCGATGCGCCGTTCCCGAAGCACGATGATATAATAACCGCCAATGGTGCGGACCGGGGGGGACAGCGTGCCGGGGCGCATTTCCTGCAGGGTCTCGCCGATCTCCGCCGGCAATTCTTCCGTGGTCACCCAGCCGACGGCACCGCCGGCGCCGGCCGAGGGCGACTGGCTGAACTGGCGGGCAAGATCCGTGAAATTCGCTTCACCCTTGCGCAGCTGATCCACGAAACGCAGCGCCGTGCGCCGGACGGATTCGTCCTGGTCCGGTGTATCCACGGCCATGAACAGTTCGAGGATGTTGTATTGCGGCTTGTCGGAATTGGCGGCGAGCTGTTCCATCGCCTGATCCACTTCGTCCTGGGTGACGCTGATTCGGGACGCAAAGCGACCTTGGGTCAGAGTGTCCCAGGCGATGCTGGCGGCGATCTGCCGGCGCAAGGTGGTCTCATTGACGCCGGACTGGTTGAGAATGCCCACGATCTGCGCCCGGGTCAGATTGTTCCGGGCGGCGAGTCGCTCAATGGCCTGGTTCACTTCCTGTTCGGAAATGTTGACCTCAGCCTGGGCCGCCTCCTGGAGCTGCAATTCCTCATCGACGAGGGTCCGCAGCACCTGCTCACGAACGCGCTCCAGGGCTTCCGGTGTCGGGTTGAGGCCTGAGGTGGACACAACCAGGCGCACCCGCTGCTCCAGGTCATAGGCGGAGATGACCTGGTCATTGACCAGGGCCGCAATGCGTTGGACGTCCTGCGCCCGGGCTTGTCCTCCAAGGACCAGGATCGCGAGCAAGAGAGTGCCCAGGGCGACCCTGAGCCACGGGCTGAGTCGCAGCCCCGCATCGGTCTCACCGTCACTCACTTGCGCCCAAGCCAAACCGTCGTTCCGGACCATGCCGCCTCACTCCGCGTCAGTCCCGGGCTCCGCACCGCCGATCCGGTGCTGGATGCCCGTGTCCTGCCCCCTTGTGTCCATCCCTTCCGGCACCCACAGCACCGGACCCTTCGCACGGGAGGCCAAGCCCTCCGCGGAAGCCGCACCCTTCTATCTTTGCCCGCCCCACCGGCCTTAGGGCAAGGGTGATCGCTTTTCCAATGGTCTTTGATCATTAAGAGTAGTGAAAAATACCTGAAGAGTGGGGG
>CAYUYV010000034.1:14820-35700 GCA_964449455.1 uncultured Alphaproteobacteria bacterium
TCGAGACCGATGCCGTTCAAGACCCATAGCAATCGATACCCTTAGCAATCGAAGTCCATGGTGATCACGCTCTTGCCGGCGGGTCAGAAGAGGGAACTGCCGGCCGAGCCCGAATTCAGCAACCGGAAGCGGAACAGGATAGAGGTTTCCGGCTCCACGTCCCGGTCCTGGGTGAAGGTTCGGCGATAAAGGCCTTCAATGACCGTACATTCATTGCGGTAAATCAAACTTGCAAAATTGCTGATCATCTCCCCGTCCTCCAGATCCCGCCGGGCTCCACCGCGCACGGACCAGTTGTTCGTGAACCGCGCGCGCCCTTCCATCCGGATTTCCTGGCGGTCATCGAGCAGGGTCAATGGTGGGAGCAGCCCAGGCATCGGGTCCGTCACCTGCTGTTCGATGCTGAGATAACCCGCCGTCACGCCGATATGCTTGGTCTGGAAATCAAGGTCGATTTCATTGCGCGAGAAGTCGAAATTCTTGCGGTCGAGGCGGAAACGGTGGGTGAAATCGATCAGATTGCCGGCGCGGAAATTAATCCGTCCCACATAATCTGAGATCTCGTCTTCGATACCGCTGCCGTCGGGAAATTCTGACTGGTCTTGCAGGCGGATGGACTGGCCCAAAAGGACGCCAGCGGAGAAATTGGTGCCATAGGTGGCATAGCGCAGGCCCACATTGGCGCGCGGACCAGCCTCCCAGACGTCAAGCCCGGCAAAGCGGTTGAAGGTGAACAGGTTCGTGTCGTCGAACTCGAAACTGATGCTGTCCTCATTGGGAATATCATCCGGATTACCGCCCAGGGGGCTGTAGATGAGCTGGACAATCGGTTCGATCACATGGCGCTTGTCTCCCGCCCCTTTCACGAAGGGCCAACGCCAATCCACGGCGGCCAGCGTGACCAAACGGTGCTGGGTGATGTCCTCATCCTGCAGGGTGGGGATCAGGAGCGTATTGCCGTTACCGTCCACACCCAATGTGGTTCCGGTGACCACTTCCATATCCTGGGCGTAGTAGATATCGGCGCGGCCCAGGGCCGTCAGGGTCAGGACATCCCCCCAGGCGGAGACATTGCGCCGGTTCCAGGTGGCGGTCAGGGAGCCGCGCTGGGTGTCGATGCCGTTCGTGGCCAGATCATTGTCGAAGGTCTCGGTCCGGAACAGGGACAGCGCATTCACATCCAGGGACACGGTGCCACCCAATATGGGGTCGGCAAAGACCTCCCGATGCGCGATCAGGGCAGGGACAATCGGCGTCGTGGCATCATCATCCGTCACCCTAAGGCCATCGAAAAAGAAGCCGTCATAGGTGGTGCGGTCGCCATCGGGCTCGTACCGGCGGAAGAAGAGATTGTTGGTCAAACGGTCCTGGCGGCTGATGTTGAAGCGGCGCAGATAGGTGTCGTCCGTCGTCAGTTCCAGCTCATAACCCCATTGATTGACCGGGTTGAGCTGAAAGCGACCCTGACCAAACACGTGCCCCCGCAAGGTGCGGCCCTCCTGAATGCCCGTGTCCTCATCAAAGGTCTGGGCATTGGCGATACTGCCCGACAACTCATAGCGGCCCCGCCTTGTCCGATGGCGGAAGATCGCCTTGCCCACCACCCCTTCCTCCGTCGTGAACAAGGGCGCCAGGGTGAGATCCATATTAGGCCGGAGATTGATGAAATAAGGCAGCTCAACCTGCTCGCCCAGTTCCGTGGAATTGCCGATGGTCGGGGTCAGAAGGCCGGATTTGCGGCGCACGGTCGGGTCCGGATGGGAGAAATAGGGCAGATAGGCGATGGGCACGCCCCGAATCTCGAACCGGGCATGGCGGTAGCTGATGCTGCGCCGGTTCTGGTCATGGACCACCCGGCGGGCCTTGAATTGCCAAAAGGGCGTGGGATCGTCCCGGCACACCTCACACGGACTGTAGATCGCCTTTTCAAGGACCGTCAGACCATTATCGCTTCGTGTCGCGCGGGCGGCGGCGAGGCGGGTGTTCTCCCCAAAGACGAGACTCAAACTTGTGATGATGCCAGAGCGCAGATCCCCGCTGATGACGGCGCTTTCAGCATAGGCCGTGGGGCCATTGGGATCCGTCAGGCGGACATTGCCGTCGGCGCGGACCTCCCCGCTTTCCTCGTCATAGGTGACACTGTCGGCCCTTAGTGTGCGGCCGTTCTGGCTTGCTTCCACATTGCCCAAGGCGCTCCACAGGCGCGTTTCCCCGTCATAGGACAGGGTGTCGGCCTGAAACAGGATCGGTGCTTCAAGGGGCACGGTGTCCTGGGCCTGGGCCGGGGCGTCCCTCATCACACCCGTCAGAATGAGCAGGATCGCGAGGGCGGCCCGCGCAATCGGCCATTTTGGAAACGGATCCACCCATCGCAGGACAGCCCGTGCGGTCGCTCCGGCCGATCGCCGGGCTGCGGGAAGGCCCGCATATGGTGCGGCCATCAACCGTCCTCCAGGTGGAACAGCATGGCCATCCCGACAAGCGCACTGACCACTGTTGGCGCCCAGGCCGCCAGCGCCGGGGGCACGACGCCGGACTGACCCAGCGCGCCGGTCACGTCCGAAATGAAGAACAGGGCGAATGCCGCCACCACACCAGCCATCACGAGATGGACAACCCCGCCCATTCGGCTCAGGCGCAAGGAAAAGGTCGCGGCGACGAACACCATGGCAGCGAGGAAAAAGGGTTTCGAAATCAAGGCATGCCAGTGGAAACGGTGTCGGTTCACCGCAAAGCCCGCATCCCGTGCTGCCGAAATGAATTCCGTCAGCTCCCAAATGGTCAGTGTCGCCGGTTTGGCGAAGCTCTCCTGGATGCGCTTGGGGCTCAAGGTCGTGGGCAGGATCAGGGTCTCGTGATAGGCCGCCTGACCGTCCGCCGGGTTCACCCAGGCTTCTCCCAGATGCCAGGTTGTATCGCGCAGCACGGCATCCTGAGCGTCAATGCGCCGGGCGAATCGGTTGCTGCCGTCGAATTCCAGAATGATCACGGTGTAGAGCGACAGGTCATCATCGTTGCCAGCATCGGAGATGTTCCGGGCATGGACCACCCGGTGGTCCCCGTCGATCACCTCGCGCAACCAAAGTCCGCTCTGGCCGAGCTGGAGGGTGCTCTGCTCACCGCGCAGCAGGGTGCGCTCCAGCACCTTGTAGCGGGCCAGCATGGTTGCGGAGGCGGCATTGAAAAACACGATGATAAAAATGCCCATACAGACGGAAATGATCAGCGCCGGCGCCAGGAACTGCCAGACCGAGACCCCGCTCGCCCGTGCAACCACAAGCTCATTCGACCGGGACAAGCGTGTAAAGGTCCACATGGCCCCGAACAGGAAGGTGAAGGGAAAGGCGATCTCAAAGATGTTCGGCAGCTTCAGCAAGCTGAGGCCGATCGCTGTCGCCGCGCTCACCGTGTCCCGGGAAGCGTGGTGACGCAGCATCTCAATGGAATCGACCATGAAGATCAGCACCGCGACCACCGATGCCACAAGGCCGATGCCCATAAGGAACTGGCGCCCGAAATAGCGCATCAGGGTGATGGAAAGTCCGCTCAAGGCCGTCACACGCCTCCCATTGAGGTCCGGCGCCCGGGGAGCCGTTGGAACAGGTCCTTGAGGGGCGGTATGGGCGGCAGAATACTCCCTGTCCGGTCAAAGGGCGGTACTTGCGCGATCATCATGGCACAGAGCGCAATGATCCCCATGGGCACGGCATATTGGAGTGCATTGAGAGCTGGTGTGGTCGAGGCCACGCTTTGGGCGGCAAAGCCCAGCATGCGCAAGGCCACCACCATGGCCATGGCCGCCACGATGCGGGCGGCGTATCCGCGCCGGGTGAAGGTCCCGCAGATCACGGCAATGAACGCAATCAGCGCAAAACAGACGCAAAAAAGCGGTGTCGCAAGGCGGCTGTGACCCTCAGCAAGGAAACGGGTCAAGGTGTTGGTGTCCAATTTTCCCGCTTCCTTGGGAAAAAACAGCTCGGTCAGATAGAGCTCGCTCAGGTCCTTGCGCACCCGGGCCGTGCCAGAGGCTGTCTCGAACTCCCCAAGGTCAAGGATCGTGCTGTCAAACCGCAGGACCTGGAGCCGTCCGTCCCGATCCGCCATTTCCTGGACCTCGCCCTTGTGCATCACCAGGCGCGGGCCCTCCGGCGTGCGCAGGAACACGCCGCGCTCGGCGAGATAGGTGCGGGGGCGATCGGGCCGACGGGAGTCATGGACCAGGATCCCTTCCAGATCGCCGCCGGACGGAGCCGTCGCGATATAGACCGTCAGCCCTTTGATCTTGCTGGTGAACTCGCCTTCCCGAATGAAGCTCGCGGCAAGGTCGCTGCGGATCTCGTAAATCCGGTCCTTCATGTTCCGGTAGCCAAGAGGCATGAGCCACAAGGACATGGCGAAATTGGCCAGGGTGACGAGAACCGCCACCGCCAGGACCGGGGCCAGCAGCCGCCAGCGGCTGATCCCCGAGGACCACATGACGACAATCTCGCTGTCGGAATAGAACCGGTTGAGGCCGTACAGGATGCCGCAGAACAGGGCCACGGGAAGAATCACCGTCAGCATGCTCGGCAGGACCAGGATCACGAGATAGAAAAAGGTGGCAAAGGACTGCCCACCATTGATGATCAGGTCCAACATGCCCAGCGACTGGGTGAGCCAGATCATCATGGTCAAGATGCCCGTGAAAAACAGGAACGGCATACTGACCTGACGGAACATATATTTGAACAGAACGCTCATGGGATCCCTAGAACTGGCGCCCCCACACCGGCGCGCGCCGTGGCCCAATCATCGACCCCTCAGACACCATGGGTCGCCGGGCGAATGCAATGCACATTTCGGCTGTTGGCCCTGCCAACGCATGGATCGTCTCCTGCCCTGTGGCGCTGATGCCAGGCGCCACCCGTTGCATCGCTTGACGAGACTCAGCGCAAAGTAGGATCACCTACGCTCCTGTGCGGATTTGCCCACGGCAAGCCGGTCGATCGTGCCTGTCCCGTGACCATAGATCCGGTGCACAGACTCCGGATCGCAGACTCCGGATCGCAGACCGGGATCCGGCTCCTCCCGCCGGGCGTTACTTCATCTCAAGACCGGGGCAGTCCCATGACCGTGAGCTTTGCCAAATATGCCATCCCCAAAACGGGGGCCCTGGTCCTTCCGCTCGTTGAGGGCGCCGACCTTAAAGGGCCCGGCGCCGACCTGGACAAGGCTTTGGGTGGCGCCTTGAAAAAAGCCATGGCTGCGGCCCGTTTCAAGGGCAAGCGCGGCCAGATGATCGAGATTCTGGCGCCAGCGGCCCCCGCGCCGGATCGGGTCATTCTTATGGGCGTGGGCAAGGCGGAAACGCTCGACGCCCAGGGAGCCGAACAGGCCGGTGGCCGGCTGATGGCCCATCTTCTGGAGGGACGCGCGACGGCGGCTGCTGTTCTTGCCGAGCCGCCCAAGTCCTGTGCGTTGCGCGAGGAAGACTTTGCCGCTCGCCTCGCCATGGGGCTCACCCTGAGGGACTACCGATTCGACAAATATCGGACCCAGGCCGACAAGGAGACTCTCCCAGACCCCGTAAGAGTCACCATCATGGGGGGGGAGGCCGCCAAGGCGCGGGCGCTGTTCAAGGATATGGCCGCGGCTGCTGAGGGCACGAAACTCGCCCGTGATCTGGTCTCTGAGCCCCCGAATGTGCTCAACCCGAAGGCGTTCGCGGCCCGGTGCAAGGCGTTGAGCAAGCTCGGCGTCACCGTCGAAGTGCTGGGCGAAAAAGAGATGGCAAAGCTCGGCATGCACACCCTGCTGGGCGTGGGCCAGGGCAGCACGGCCGAATCCCAGCTCGTGATCATGCATTGGGATGGCACGGGCGCGGCGCCGAAATCCGCCGGCCGCGGGGCGCGCAAGAAAGGGACAGCCAAGGAGGCCGCTGCGCCGGTGGCCCTAGTCGGCAAGGGCGTCTGTTTTGACAGCGGCGGCCTTTCCATCAAGCCGGCATTGGGCATGGAAGACATGAAGGGCGATATGGGCGGAGCCGCCGCCGTGGTCGGTGCCATGCATGCCATCGCGACGCGCAAGGCCAAGGCCCATGTGATCGGGGTTGTCGGCCTCGTTGAGAACATGCCGGACGGCAACGCCATGCGGCCTTCCGACATTATCACCAGCCTGTCAGGCCAGACCGTGGAGATCATCAATACAGATGCGGAAGGCCGCCTCGTGCTCGCCGATGCCCTCTGGTACACCCAGGATCGCTTCAAGCCGGCGGTCATGATCGACCTTGCCACCCTCACGGGCGGGATCATCGCGGCGCTGGGCCATGAATATGCCGGTCTGTTCACGGATCACGACACCCTGGCTGAGCAGCTTCTTGCCGCGGGCCTTGATTGCGGTGAACCGCTGTGGCGCCTGCCCATGGGCGAGCCCTATGACCGAATGATCGACAGCACCTTCGCCGATATGAAAAACAGCTCCGGGCGCCCGGGCCAGTCGATTACGGCCGCCCAGTTCCTCAAACGCCATACCAATGGCGCGATCTGGGCCCATCTGGACATCGCCTCCACGGCCTGGATCCCGAAGCCGAAAGAGACCTCTCCGGCCTGGGCGACGGGGTATGGCGCGCGCCTGCTCGACGCCTTTGTGGCGCGCAATTACGGGTAAGCCCCGCACCGCCATGGCCGATATCTGGTTTTACCATCTGGAGCGCTCCCCCCTAGAAGCGGTTCTGCCGGACCTTCTGACCAAGACCCTGTCCCGGGGCTGGCGGGCGCTGGTCCGGGTGGGCTCGGAGGAACGCTGCAAGACACTCGACAGCCACTTATGGACCTATGCGGATGACAGCTTCCTGCCCCATGGCACGGCCAATCTGCCCAATGCTGGCGATCAGCCCGTTCTTCTGACCACGGATGAGGCCAATGTGAATGGCGCCAAGGCCCTGTTCCTCGTGGACCGGGCCGCCTTTCCGGACGGGGCCGGGTTGGATCCGTATGAGCGGGTTGTTGTGCTGTTCGACGGGCGGGATCTGGAGGCCCTGGCCGAGGCGCGGGGCGCCTGGAAAACCCTGAAAGACACGGGCGCAGACCTCTCCTATTGGCAGCAAAGCCCCGCCGGCAAGTGGGAAAAGAAGGCATGAGGTCTGCCCGCCCATAAGCCTCCGTGTCATCCTTGCGCGCATGGCGGCGCTCTCTGGAGCAATGGGCACACGGCCTGTGCCTCTGGGTCACAACACCACGGAAAAGGCACCCTCAAGGATCCCAGCCTTGGCCAGGTCATAGGCATGCTGAATATGAGCGGTCGCAATGGCTTCAGCGCCGGCCGCGTCTTGCCGACGAAAGGCTGCAATGAGCTGGTCGTGATGGCCCTGCGCCTCACCATGGGCAGGCTGGCGGGAGGATAGGCCATCTCCGGGGCCGAACAGGCCTACATTCAGCAGACGGCTCATTTCATCAAGCAGGTCGCCCACCATGCGGGTGAGCTTGCGATTGCCCGTGGCCTCGGCGATGGCGAGGTGAAAGGCGCGGTTGGCCTCCAGAAAGGCCAAGCGGTCCTGCGCGCTTGCCTGCAGCGGAAATGGGTCATTGAGGCGCGCCAGATGCTCAGGATCAACCCGGCCCGTCGCAAGCGCAGCCGCTTTCGGCTCGATGACAAGGCGGGTCTCAAACAGATCCTTGACCGACCGGGCCGTGACTGGCGCCACGACAAAGCCCCGTCTGGGGACGGAGGACACAAGCCCAATTTCGCTGAGCCGGATCAGCGCCACACGGATGGCCGCGCGGCCCAGGCCGAAGCGCTCGGCAAGGCCGGTCTCCGTATGTTCCGACCCCGGCGGCATCCGGCCCAGAATGATCTCGGCCTTGAGCCTGTCATAGGCCGTATCGCTCTGGCGGGCGTCTGTGCTCACGATGGACGCCAGGCTCCAAACAGGACGAAGCCGAGGGGAACCAGGGCCACAAGGTCCACAAGGGCAACGGTGCGCAAGGATCCCTGCGGCTGTCCGGACCAGACATATAGGATCAGATAGGCGACCACACTGATCGCAACGGCGAGGGAGGTTGCGCGCCGGGCCACGGGATCAACGGCGGCGAAGAGGCACAACACCACAATCGCCAGAAATAATGCACCCCGATGGACGATCAGCACACCCACATCGCCCGCAGGGTCTACCCCATAGAGCCTGGCGGCGAGGGAGGGCATGAAGAGCACGAGGGCCGGCAGGACATGGACGCCGGCAAGTGCAAGCCAGGCCAGCTTGAAAAATGTCTCCGCGCTCATCGCGGCACGTCCCTTTGGTATTTGATGAAGGGCGTCAAAACGGCAATCCGGTCATAGAGCTGCCGGGCCGTGTGATTTGAGTCCGCCGTGAGCCAATAGACCGTGGGCGCACCGTCGGCATCGGCCGCGGCATAGACGGCCTCGATCAGGGCCCGTCCCACGCCGGTGCCGCGCTCGGTCGGTTCGGCAAACAGGTCGTTCAGATAGCAGACATTCTCCCGCCGCCAGCAATGCCGGTGATAGATGTAATGGACGAGGCCGACCGCCCGGTCCCCTTGAAAGGCGAGGAAGCAGCGCGGCTCAAAAGGGTCATCGAGAAAGAGCCGGTCAAAGGTAGTCTGATAAATGTCTTGCGCCACGGTGGCTTCGTAAAAGTCAAGATAGCCGGTCCAAAGCCGGCGCCATTGGGCCTCTTCGCTACGCTGTGGGGGGCGGATGGTCAGTGTCATGATGCAGAAGACCTCCCAAGGGTCGTGGCCAGCGCCAGGGCTGCAAGAGCTGGCAGCATCACAGCCCCAAGATCAAAAAAGAAGATGCCGTCGAACGGAAAGCCCCGATGGCCCCAGATCTGGACATGGAACAGTGCGTGGAAGACCGGCCATGCGGTGCCCGCCAAGGTGAGGGTTCTGCTGTCCGTTACAGTCCCCCAGCCGATGATCAGGCCACTGGCAAAATAAGCCAATGCAACATCCCGAATGAAATGCACACTGAACGGTCCCATGGCGGCGAGGCCGGGCACAAGGGCATAGAAGTGCTGGGGGGCGAAGAAGATGTAAAAGCCCGTCATTACAAAGCTGATTGCGATGAGGCCCAGGAGCCCCCGACTCAGGCTAACGCCCATGCTCTGCCTCCCTGAAGGTTCATTCACTGTTGATATTTTTGTAACATGTCAGCAGTGGGCGCACAATAGCGCAAGATGCCCGCCGCTCTTTTGTGTCAAGGGGCTGCGTTGCGCCGCCGGAAAAGTCGGCCTGCGATGGATGGTCATGGGAGGGGTACCTGGATTGCATCACCACGACACGGGACTGTTGCCCTGGCGAACGCACAAGCAACCGGGTGCGGCGCGAACTCGTCTTGCTGATGCCAAACCGGTCAATGAAACCGGGGATGTTGGGCGACCGCCGCCAAACAGAGGTTCACCGGCCGGACTTCTGATCAGGCCTATTAAAATTCAGTCATGATTCTGAGCTGTTCTTTCAAAAACCGACGTGTTTTGAAGAGAGCTGTGATGAGATAAAGATTTCAGTGCTTCTGATCACAATAATTTCCGCCCAAAGCCGGCCAATATCAGCAAGTCATGCTTGGGCATCGAACGAAGTTCCATGAACTGGGTGGGTTTCCATGGCAACTGACACCATGATCGCGAGCACGGCGCACACGCGCTGGAGCTGCCATTGCAGATCGCTCGCCGCGGCCGGCACCGCGCTGATCGTTCTGGCGCATACGTCCTGTGTCCTCGCCCAATCCGTTGAGGAAGCGTCCCTCGCGTTCGAAGAATTCATCCTGACGCCGCCGCAATCCCAGACCCCCGGGGGAGAGCCCACACCGCCGCCACCGGCCAGCCAATTGGGGGCAGGATTTGCCATTTCGAACAGCTGTCCGGAGCTTGACGCGTTGAGCGGCAGTACGGAGTTTTCCGCCGGCACCCAGGATCTGCTCGAGATCTGTACCCGCACCGTGAATTCAACCTTCTCGGACGATACCTCTGGATATGGTCTGACTAGGGATGAATTGCTCAACACCCTTCAAAGGGTGGCGGGTGACGAGGCGCTGGCGCCGCGGACGGTTCTGGTCCGCCGCCAAGGGCTGCCCAATGGTGTGTCGAACCGTCTTGCGGTTCTGCGAAGTTCCATTCGCGGTCAGCGAATCCTGGGGGCCGCGCCCCGTCCCGTGCAGGTCGCCAGCACCGACGAGCGTGCCGCCTATCCGCGCAGTCTGAGCGAGGGGGCCGGAGGCGCCGTCGCTATCGGTCCTGTCAGCGTGTTTGGCGATGTCAATTATCAGTTTGGAGATCAGGACGGTACGGAAGAAATCTCCCCCTTCGATCACCGGCGTATTGGTGTGACGGCAGGTGCCGATTATCGGTTCAATGATCGTTTGGTGGCTGGTGCCGCCTTTTATGCCTCCCGTGACCGGACCGAATTCGACTCCACCAGCGTGAGCGATGGCGGCCAGGAGATCGAAGGCCGCACCTTCGGCTTGATCGGTTATGCGACCTATGGTCTGCCCGGACAGGTCTATCTGGAGGGCAGCGCCGGCATCGCCAGGACCGGCTTTGATCAGACCCGCCGCATCGTGATCTCCAGTGAGCCGGGCTTTGCCAGCGGCGAGAACGAGACCGCCGTGTCGGATTTCAATAGCCGCCAGGTCATGGCGAGCGGCGGCGTGGGTAAGGACATCCCAATCAACAGAGTGAATGTCACCGTCGCAGCGCATGCTAATTATTTCCGGGCAGATATTGACGACTACGAGGAGACCGGGGCGCAAGGCCTCAACCTTGCCTATGGAGAGCAGGCCATCAGCTCCCTGACGACCCGGTTGTCGACCCAGGTTGCCCGGCCCGTGAGCCGCAGCTTCGGTGTGGTGGTGCCCCAGGTCTATGGCGCCTATATTCACGAGTTCAAGGATGAAGAGGGGATCACCGTGTCCTTCGCCAATGACATAACGTCTTCGCCGACCGGCCAGCCCATTTCCCAATACACCCTCACACCTGTTGAACAGGACGCGAATTATTTCGTTGCCGGCGCAGCCGTGAGCACGACCCTTCCAAAGGGCTTCAGCGGGTTTGCCGATTTCAGTACCCTTGTGGGCCTTGAGGATTTCTCGGCCAACCGGATCACCCTGGGCATGCGCAAGGCCTTTTGAGGGCCGATTGAGAAGGGGCTGAGCACTGCCATGATGTTTCGCTGCGCTGCCATGGTCTGCCTTGTCACCGGGATTTTCCTTGCGGTTCCGGTCGTGCCGACGGTTGGCGCGGCGGATCGGGTCGATGAATTACGGGCTGATGAATTACGGGTCGTTGACTGCCTCTTGCCGGCTCAGCTCCGCCGGCTTGGTGGGCGCACGACCTATCTTGCCGCCCGTGAGCCCATCAAGACGACGATCCGGGACTGTGAAAAGCGGGGCGGGGAGTATGTCCTCGCCCTTGTCTGGCCTACGCAGAAAAATCTGGAGATCTGGCGCCCCAAGGCGCGGGACGGTGATCCGGAAGCCCAGACATCCCTTGGCGAGCTCCATGAAAAGGGCGTAGACGGACAGCCTGATTATGACCTGGCCGCCCTGTGGTATCGCCGGGCTGCAAAGCAAGGCTATGCCCGGGCCCGGTTCAACCTGGCCTCGCTCCATGAGCGGGGCCTCGGCGTACCGCTGGATCCGGACGAAGCCCGTCGCCTCTATGCCCTCGCGGCCGGGCTCGATCCTGCCGCCCCGGCCAAGGGCCGCTCCAGGGTGCGGCAAAGCTCTCAGGCCCTCGCCGAGGCCCGCGCCGCGCTCGCGGCCCAGACCCGTGATTTGGAGCGGGCCGATGCCGAACTTGATGCCGCTCGGTCATCCGTGGAGGGATTGCGTGCGCGCATCCGCGATTTGGAGGCTCGCACAGAGCCTGCCGCGCAAAGTCTTGAGACTGATCTTGCCGACAGTCGCGCCCTTCTTGCCGAGCGGGACCGGCAGATAGCCCGTTTGCGGGCATCCCTTGCCACGGCCCAGGCCGAGTCAGCAGCCCGCCTGACCCAGGCCCTTACGGCCCTTGAGCAAGGCAAGAGCGGTGCGGACGCTCAGGATGACGCGTTGCGCCGGGCTCTTGCCGAAGCCCAAGGGGCGGTGTCGGCCGCGCAAGCCAGGCTGCGTGATGCCCAGCGCCGGGAAGCCGAGGCCCAACAGGCCATGGACCGGTTGACCCGGGAGCGGGCCACGCTTGCGGCGCGCCTCGACGGCCTGACCGGTGCCCTCAATGCCAATCGCCGCGTTCAGGATGATCTGCGTGCGGAACTCAAACGCAAGGATGAGGTTCTGTCCGAAAAGCAGGTGGAGATCGCCGGTCTCCAGGGCACGGTCGATGGCCTGCGAGCCGAGGTTGCGCGGGGGCTGCGCTCAGGCGAAACCGCCCTTTTCAAGATGGCCGGAAGTGCGGCCTCGGGGCATCCCCAAGATGACAGTCTCAGCCGCCTACGGGCCATAGCCCAGCAGGTGTTCGGGACATATCACGCCCTCGTCATCGGCAATAACGATCATAAACACAATGCAAGCCTGCGCACTGCGATCCGCGACGCCCAAGACATGGCAAGCATTCTGGAGCAGGACTATGGGTTCAAGGTTCGCGTGTTGACCAATGCGACGCGGACGGAGATTCTCACCGCCATCAACGACTATCGCCGTTCCCTGACGGAGCGGGACAATTTTCTCATCTATTATGCCGGCCATGGCGAACTCGACACGGTGAACCAAAGGGGCCACTGGCTGCCTGTCGATGCGGACCCGGACAATCCGGCGAACTGGCTGTCGGATGTCGAGATTTCCGATCACCTCAATATCATGAGTGTGCGCCACGCCATGGTGATATCGGATTCCTGCTATTCGGGAATCCTCACCCGCAGTGGGCTGAAGGGTTTGCGCCCCGGCATGTCCGATGAAAGCCGGCGCCAGTGGCTGAAGGAAATGGCCGAGCGGCGGGTGCGGGTGGCTTTCTCCTCCGGCGGCCTCAAGCCGGTGCTGGATGGGGGCGGGGGGCGCAATTCCATCTTCGCCAAGGCGCTGTTTGAAGCCCTGCGCGGCAATGATGGCATTCTTGAAGGCTATGAGCTCTATCGTCAGACGGCGGAGCTCGTGAATGCCCGCGCCAGCCGTCACAATTTCGAACAGGTCCCCCAATATGGCCCCATGCGCCACACCGGCCATGAGACCGGAGACTTTTTCTTCCTGCGGCAGTGAGGGATCATGCGGCCTGAGAGGCGCCGCGACAAAGCCGCGAAAAGAGCCGTCAAAAGAACGTCGCCAAACACGTATCGCGAGCACGGCGGTCGTGAAAGTCTGAAGAAAAGGTCGAAGGTGGCTCGGTCTGAAAAGATCTGGGTCACCTTGACTTGCTTCGGATTGTATTTGACGCGATCGCGCCCGACCCGGTGAGCCAATGAGTGGGTCGCGAGTGGGGGGGAAATGGTTCGGCCGAATCACTGGGACGCCAACCTAACCGGGCTCGCGCTGGGCCCCTTCATAAGCCTCCAGCGCTTCGATCCATTTTTCCTCCGCGTCGGCGATTTTCTTTTCAAGTTGGCCTTCGATGCGGGCAAGTTCGGCGGCCTTTTCCGGGTGGTCCGTGTAGATCTTGGGATCCCCCAGTTTTGCCTGGGCCTTTTCACGCTTTGCGGTCAACTCGGCGACGAGTTTTTCCCATTTCTCCGCCTCCTTCTTTAAAGGGGCGAGTTGGGCGCGGCGGGTGGCGGAGGCGCGGCGTTCATCGGTGCGCGCCGTTTTCACGCTGGCGGTATCCGCCTTGTCCGTGTCCTTTTTGGCCGTCTTGCCGCTGGCCCTTGACAAAAGCCATTGGCGGTAGGTGTCGAGATCATCCTCATAAGGCGCAACCGTGCCGTCATTGACCAGCCAGAGGCGGTCGGCGCAGGCTTCCACCAGATGGCGGTCGTGGCTGATCAGGATCACTGCACCTTGATAGGTGTTCAGGGCGTGGATCAGAGCCTCGCGGCTGTCCACGTCCAGATGGTTCGTAGGCTCATCAAGGATCAGCAGATGGGGCTTTGACCAGGTGGCCAGGGCCAACATGATGCGCGCCTTTTCGCCGCCCGACAGATCGCCGATCTTGGTGTCGGCCTTCCCGGCCGTGAAGCCAAGGGCGCCCAGGCGAGCGCGGCGCTGGGCTTCCGTCGCGTCCGGGAGCAGCCGCTCATACATCTCGTAAGGGCTTTCCCGTGGGTTCAGCTCATCAAGCTGGTGCTGGGCGAAATAACCGATGCCCAAGGTGGGTGAGCGTCGCAAGCGCCCCATACTGACTTTCAGCTTACCGGCAATCAGCTTGGCAAAAGTGGATTTGCCATTGCCATTGGCGCCGAGCAGAGCGATGCGGTCGTCATTGTCGATGCGCAAGGTGAGCCGCCGCAGGATCGGCTTTTCCGGTTCATAGCCGACGCTCGCCTCTTCCATGGTGATGATGGGTGGGCTGAGCGGTTCGGGATCAGGGAAGGTGAAGGGGGGCAGGCGGTCCTCTACCATGGCCGCAATGGGCTGCATCTTTTCCAGGGCCTTGAGCCGGCTTTGGGCCTGGCGGGCCTTGGAGGCCTTGGCGCGGAAGCGTTCCACGAAGCTTTCAATGTGGCGCCGGTGGGCCTCCTGCTTCTTCTTCATGGCGAGCTGTTGCTCAAAGCGGGCCCGGCGCTGGGCTTCGAACTGGTCATAGGTGCCCGAATAGAGCGTGAGGCGGCCCCGCTCCAGATGCAGGATTGCCCCCACGGCGCGGTTTAAAAGGTCCCGGTCGTGACTGACCAGAAGCACCGTATAGGGATAGCTGCGCAAATAGGTCTCAAGCCAGATCACGCCCTCCAGGTCGAGATAGTTGGTGGGCTCGTCGAGCAGCAAAAGGTCGGGGGCGGAGAACAGCACCGCTGCCAGGGCCACCCGCATGCGCCAGCCGCCGGAAAAGGCGGAACACGGACGGGCCTGCACCGCTTCGTCAAAGCCAAGGCCGGAGAGAATGGCGCCGGCCCGGGCCGGCGCACTATGGGCATCGATATCGGCGAGCCGGGTCTGGATCTCGGCAATGCGGTGGGGATCGCTTGCGGTCTCGGCCTCTTGGAGCAGGCTGGAGCGTTCCGTATCGGCTGCCAGCACCGTATCAAGCAGGCTGTCTTCCGTGCCCGGCGCTTCTTGGGCCACCGAGCCCATGCGGGCATTGCGGGGCAGGCCGATGGTGCCGCCCTCGGGCCCGATTTCGCCCTGGATGAGCTTCAGCAGGGTGGACTTGCCCGCGCCATTGCGCCCGACAAGGCCCACCTTGTGCCCGGCCGGGATCGCGGCCGTGGCCTGGTCCAGGATCAGTCGCCCTTCGATGCGATAGGTGAGGTCGTTGATGTGCAGCATGGGCAAAGGGGTAGCGCAGACCGGACCGTCACGCCAGTTTGCCCATGCCGGTTTCGCGACGTGGTGTTTCCCGGGGTTAGTCCGGCGTGTCCATGCGGGCCGCCGAGAGGGTGGAGATCCACCGATAGGGGCCCGTGCTGCCCTTGGGCCGGGCGAGACGGACAAGACTGAGCAGTTCGCCATGCCCCTCGATCTGATTCATGAAATCGTGGGGCACACCGCCGAAATCATTCTCGTAATACATGTCGAAGCGATAGGCGCCGCTGGCCTCGTCAAAGGCGCAGTCATAGGTGAACACCTGTGCCTCGCGCGTCGTGCCCTCATCGGATGTGGTGGTGACGATCATGCCGGTTTCGGTGAGATCTTCCGTGATGGTCAAAAATGGCTCCGTGGCATTCCCATCGGCGAAGAAGCGCAGGATCAGGGTGTCGGGCTCGCGCCAGAGATTGCGCTCAATCCATTGGCTGGCCTCGATGTTGAGCG
Organism: uncultured Alphaproteobacteria bacterium; assembly: GCA_964449455.1. Lineage (GTDB taxonomy): Bacteria > Pseudomonadota > Alphaproteobacteria > JAJFIK01 > JAJFIK01 > CAYUYV01. The sequence continues at coordinate 30,643 of CAYUYV010000034.1, forward strand.
GCGTGCCTGGCAGGCGGCCCTGTTCAAGCGACTTGAAGACACCGACCGAGGCGCGCTGGGCCGCGAGCACACAAGGATCCCCGGCCGGAGCGCTGGCGGCACCTTGCGCCATGGCGGCTGGCGCCTGAAGGGCCAGGACTGCGCCGAAAATGGTGATGGCGAAGCGCCCCAAGGGCTGTAACCGCGACAGTGGTGGTTTTGGCATTCCTGCCCCCTCTTGATCCGGCACGGGGCGGCGGCAAAGCTAGCCTGTGTAAACCACACGCGCCTTATACTGACAGCGGTCCTGTGCCATCCTTTCGCAGGAAGGTCGAGCCGATTGTCCGCTCAGTGGACGCCAAAGCGACGAAAGCGGGATAACGCCATGAATACTCGCCACATTATTTCAACGGGCCTTGCTGCCCTCAGTGTGACCGCTCTGACGCTCATTGCCGGGTGTCGTTCCGAACCGGTTCCCGTGGAGGCGGTCGTTGCGGATGTTTCCACGGTTCGCACCACGCCCCAGGGCGAGTTGATTGGCTTTATCGGTGAAGACGGCGTGCGGATCTGGCGCGGCATTCCCTTTGCGAAAGCGCCCAAGGGAGAGCTGCGTTGGAGGGCGCCGCGGCCGGCAGAGCCCTGGGGCGGCCGGCTCGACGCGCTCGATTTTGGTCCGCGCTGTCCGCAAATCACCAATGCCCTGGACCAGGGAGAGGGTTTGGCGCCGGGCGAGCTTGTCGGCTCGGAAGACTGCCTGACACTGAACATCTACACCCCTGCCGATGACGGCACGGGCCCCTGGCCGGTCATGCTGTGGATCCATGGCGGCGGCAATGTCTGGGGCCGGGCGTCCCAATTTGACGGCACCCGCCTTGCCGCGGATCAGAAGGTCGTTGTGGTGACGATCCAATACCGGCTTGGCCCTCTTGGCTGGCTGGCCCATGGCGCGCTTCGGGGCACAGGGGAAACACAGGATGATCTCAGCGCCAATTTCGGCACGCTCGACATCATCGCCAGCCTGGAATGGGTGCGCGATCAGATCGGCATTTTTGGCGGCGACCCCTCGCGCGTGACCGTGTTCGGTGAAAGCGCGGGCGGTCACAATGTGGCGTCCCTGATCGGCTCGCCGCGGGCGGAAGGTCTGTTTCACAGGGCCATCCTGCAAAGCGGCAGCTTCCGCTCTGTGCCCCTCGATGTGGCCGAAGGGGTTTCCGGTTCGCGGCCCGGTGCCGCCCGGCCGATGGTGCGCAAGATGTTGAGTCTCGGGGCGGGGGCGGATGATGATTATGAAGACGACACCCTTATCCGGATGCTCCAGGCGCTTTCCCTGGAGACCGTCTTCGCGCCCTACCAGGCCGGTGCGTCCGGTCTCATTAACATTCCCCGCGTGATCAATGACGGGATCGTCATTCCCATGGAGGGCCTTATGGAGGCCACCGGCACGCCGGGTGGTTTCAATGCCGTGCCCATTATGAGCGGGACGAATCGGGATGAGACCAAGCTGTTCAACTTCCTGAACCCGGATTATGTGAGCTCCCTGTTCGGCCTCGTCTATTGGGCCAAGGATCCGCTGCTCTATGACGTGATTTCCGACTATCAGAGCGTGGTTTGGCGGGTGCGTGCCGTGGACGACGCCTTTGAGCGCTTCGCGAATGCCGGCCATGAGGCGCTTTACGGCTATCGCTTCGACTGGGACGAGCAATCGCGTTTCCTGTTCACGGATTTCTCGAAACTGGTTGGTGCTGCTCACGCCATCGAAATCCCCTTTGTTTTCAATCGCTATCAGTTTTTCGGCGGGGCCGGGGACAGCTTCTTCTTCACCAAGGACAACAAGCCCGGCCGCGATGCGGTCTCGGCGGCCATGGGTGACGCCTGGGGCCGCTTTGCCCATACCGGTAATCCATCCCCTGATGGAGAGCAGGGCCCCGATAGTGCTTTGCCCGACTGGCCGGCCTATGGCAGCGGCCGCGTCATGGTCTTCGACTCGCCCGCGGATGGTGGCATGCGCATGGTTGAAGGGCGCGAAAGGGTGGCCAGTGTGCTTAAGCGCCTGGAATCCGATGCGCGGCTCGAAACCCAGGACCAACGCTGCACAGTGCTCAACGCAGTCATTGCCTGGCATCCCGAGCTGGCCCCTTTCCGGGCGGATTTCCTTTCAGGGGCATGCCCGGCGGCGGGCTGAGGGGCGGCCTTGCTCTGTGCCCGCGTGGGCCGCTATAAGGCGCGCGTCTATCAACCGCCTATGGTTTCCCATCGGCCAGCGCCCATGCTGGCCGGATCGGAGCCATGGCCAACCCCTGGGGCACGAAACCATGGCCATCGAGCGCACGCTTTCTATCATCAAGCCGGACGCCACTGAGCGGAACATCACCGGCCACATCATCAAGAAATTCGAGACCAACGATCTGCGGATCGTGGCCCAGAAGCGCATTCGCCTGAGCAAGGAACAGGCGGAGACGTTCTATGAGGTCCACAAGGAACGTCCCTTCTATAATGACCTCGTCAGCTTCATGACGTCTGGCCCCGTGGTCGTCCAGGTCCTGGAGGGCGAGGACGCCATCACCAAGAATCGCGACGTGATGGGCGCCACCAATCCCGAAGAAGCCGCCGAGGGCACAATCCGTAAGGAGTTCGCCGAGAACATCGAGCGCAACTCCGTCCATGGGTCTGATTCGCCCGAGACGGCCGCCGAAGAGATCAAGTTCTTCTTTTCTGACGAAGAGATCGTCGGCTGAAACGTCAACTGGTGATCTATTTCAGAATTGGTGGGGACTGGCTGTCTGGCCGCTCCCCCTTTCTTTCTTCCGGTTGGCATGGCATTTGCTGTACACGCTTAACGGGGCAACTGGGCGGGCTGTTGGCCAACGGAATGGCGGCGTCTTCCCTGACCCATCCTTGTCATGTCTCAGTTCAGCGTTCGGAGTGTGCGTTTTTTTTCGTGCCCGCAGTGGTGATTAATTGGCAACCCGGTGTAGAATGGTGAGCCAGCTACGCGTTCTACCAGTGCGTCGCAGCTTGGGGGACAATGACGGCAGGAGGCGCCGTCAAAGTGGTGAAATCTGTGCCATTATATAAACGGCAATGGGCGAAATCAGGTGGACATTGGCGAATGTGGCGGTATAGTCAGGCCGGTGTGTTGAGACCAACTTAACTCAGGCCGAACGTTCGGCTTCTCGCGGATGCGTTACGCGAAGGAATCGCGTAAGTCGGGAATGCCGGGGGTTAGGGGACAAGGCTTGGTTTTTTGACTTAAGGGAGCTGTTCTGTGGTGGATGGCTCCCCAAGAAATTCTCCGAAGCGCCATGCGGCTGGAGAGTTCGGAAAAATGTTCTATAGACTGATCAACCAGGAGGCTTCGATGAAGCAGCTTATTCTTCGGACCGTCGCAGCCGGCGTCGTCGGCTTTGTCGGCCTTATGTCGACTGGCGCTGAAGCTGTTCAGCGTTCGTTCGAGATTACGGCGAACTCGTCCTTCTCTGGCGATTTCACCGGCATCCTGAACGACAATATCTCTACGGCGACCTTCAAGTTCTCCATCGAAGATACCCAGGCCGACATTGTCGATCTCGGCAACCGGACGCGGAACAACTTCGATCTGACAGACTTTGAAGTCACTGTTGGCGGTGAAACCTTCACCATCAACCCCCTGAACTCCCCGGCCGGTAATCTGCTCGACCTGCCGTCCACGTTCCGGGATCGCTTCGTTCTGAACCCGATCGATACGCCTGACTCCACGTCCTTCGCTGGCCAGACGATCACTGGTTTCGATCTGACCTTCCTGGCTGCCGATGGCGATGTGATCAGCGATGCGACCCTGAGCACTGCTCTGGATCTGTTCGCCACCAACGACTTCTTCGACTTCGGCACTGGTTCGCTCGACTTCATCGATGGCCAGAGCGTGTCCTTCGCCGACTTTGAAGTTGCTCAGCTGCCGGTCCCCGAGCCCGCAACCTGGATCATGATGATCGTTGGTTTTGGCCTGATCGGCATGCAGCTGCAGCGCGGTAAGGTTGGCAAGACTGCCTGATCCAAGCGCGAGCGCAGACTGAGTTTTTGAGAGGCGGTCTTCGGACCGCCTCTTTTTTTTCGTGGGTACGGGTCAATCGCGAGTATGGGCGCGGAGCGGTTTTTGGCGGGGCGGGCTGGTGGCGCAAAAGCGCATCCAAAAAAGGATGGGCGGTTTTTGGCTTCCGATGCGCTGCCAACTGACACCAACGGTCATTGACGCAGACCCAACGTCATCGCAAGCCCAGCGAAGTCGTGCATAGCACGAGGCGCTTGATCCGAACCCGATTGTTTGGATTGCGCCGTTGCGCTCGCAATGATGATGGGCCGAAGAGTGCCTCACCATAAGGCCTGGTGTGGGATCTGGCGCGCAGTCAGGATCACGATGCCTGTCGAGCGCCCGGAGAAGCGCTCAAAGCTCAAGGCGCTCAAAGCTCAAGGCAGGGGCCCTGAAGCCTTTTTCCGGGTCCGGTCTTTCCCCGAGCGCGTTACGGCCTGAGCGCGTTACGGCCTAAGAGCTGAGGCCTTGGGAGTGTTAGGGCCGTTTCCGTTGCGACCGAAAGGGCTTGTCTTATGACTTTTCCCTGTGATCAGGCACAAAGGATCCGCTGCGGGTGCGGGCCAACGCACCGCACAGCGGCGGCCGAGCCGACGCGCGCCAGGCACTTTACATGCCGGCGCTGGTGGCCTGCCGGTTCAACGCGGATCTGAAAGCCAAGTATCAAGCCCTGACGGCGGCCGGAAAACCGCCCAAGGTCGCCATCACCGCCGTCATGCGAAAGCTGCTCATCCTCGCCAATGCCCTCCTGAGGGACGGACGCAGATGGGCCGCATACGGTCAATTAAATCGCATTTGCTCCGGAACGGCCTTAAGGCGGATCCCGCTTTAAGGCCTTCCCAAGCACGCTCTCAAGTGGGCAGAGCCTGTCAAGGGCGCCAAAGGCGCCGCGAAGCGGTTCCACCCTTGACAGGCTCTCCCCGCTTCGCAACACCAAAAACAACGCTTGATCACAACGGATACCCTAGTGTGGCGGGTCAGGAATTCGCCCGCATGATCGGCGGGCTCCGTAGCGA
>CAYUYV010000035.1:0-35038 GCA_964449455.1 uncultured Alphaproteobacteria bacterium
CCCTCCGCCTGCAAACCCTCCGCCTGCGAGCCATCCATGCGACGGGCTTGGATCAAACGGGTTTGGATCAAACGGGTTTGGGGCCTGTCGTGCCGGTCCCTTCCCCAGCCGTTCCGGATTTGGGCAACCAGCTCCAGTCGTCATCATCGAGCCAGGCCGGGGGTTCCATGAGCGCAGGACCATTGGCCGGCTGGTCGCCGGCTTGCCCCCCGGCAGCCGCCGGATCCCGGTGGTGCCCGTTGATGCCAGTGTGAGCCACCGCACCATTGACACCGGTCGTTCCATGAGCGGGCGCCGGTTCCGTGGAGGTGCTGGCACTCTGCCCCGTGGATGTGGTGGTCTGATCATCAAGGCCCGGTTCGACTGTTGGCACGGAAACGCTATCGGGCGTTGTCAGAGCCTTCACCACATCCGCTGTCGAGAGTCTTGGCTTGCGGGCCGCACCGGCAAGGTCATGCTGCTCGACCAGGGCCCGGACCGCGTCGAGGGGACTGGGCTTGGCGACAGGTTCTGTGGCTGGGGGCACTGGTTCTTCAGCACGCCTTTCATGTTCGGCGCCGCTTTCATTTGCAAGACCACTGACAGTCTCAACACGTGCCCCGTTTTCCGGACTGGGCCCGTTTTCAGGACTGGGCCCGCTTTCAGGACTGGGCACGCTTTCAGGAGCGGGCCCGCTTTCAACGCCGCGCCCGTTTTCGGCGTCACTCCCACTCTCAACACCATCCTCTGGCTGGGTCTTCCCGATGCGGCGCGCCGCCAGGGCCTCGGTCAGGGCGCCCCGCAAGGACCGTTCAATCGCCGCCTTAAGCTGGGAATGGAATGCCGAATTGCCCTTAAAGCCGGCCTTGAGCGCTGCCGCGATGGCAGGCGCTGCTTGGGACGGCCCATCGAGAGGCAAGGTTGGGGCGGCCGGAGCGGAAGCTTCCACCGATGGCAGGGGGTCAGTGAGCTGAACGGTGCTCGCGGTGGGGACATCCACGGCAGCGGCCACCGGCGCGGGCGCATGGTCGATGTCTGTCTCCATGGGCTGGGCCGCCTGATGGATCGGCGCGGCGGCAACCATGGGCGCTTCGGCACTGACAACCGCATCGGCCGGAATAGCAGCGGGCGCCGGCATGTCCACCACAGGCATTCCGAGGCCGGCCGGGATCGGCGCCGACGAAATCGTGGACGGCGAAATGGAGACGGGTGCCGCGACCCCATGGGCGCGGGCTGCCCGAATGGTGCGCAGGGAGCTGAGCAATTCGCGCGCATCAAGACCTTCCGCGGGCGACACCCTCGGGGTCACCGGAGCGGCGGGGGCCTGTGCAGCGGCGGGGGCTTGTGCAGCGGCGGGTTCAAAGCCAGTCGCGGGATCATTCGCCCCCATCGGAGCGGATTGATAGGCGGCCTCTGGTACAGACTGCCCGGCATCGCCATGATATGCGGCGGCGTTGTATCCCTGGTCAGCCGGGGGCAGCCCAGCGGTGTCGTCATGGCCAGGATGGTCCGCAACGTGCTGATCTTGCGCGGCCCCCCAAGATGGCGCGTCACCATGCTCAGGGTGATGAGCGCCATCGGCATAGGCATCAGCGCCGTGGGCCGCATCCTGCTGCGGATCATAGGCGTGCGGATCATACCCGGCGTGGCCGGATGGTGCGGCGTCGGCAGCCACCGGTTCGGCCTCGTAACTGCCAGCCGCTGCGGCGGGAGCGGCGCCATCCTCGTCACGCGCAAGGCCAGCCCGGATTTCCGCAAGCACATCCGCCAACGGATCGACCGGCGAGGCAGCCGAACTGGCCGCGCCGCCATAGGCGCCCGCGGGCTCAAAGCCGTCGTCTTCCTCGGCGAGGTTCATGGCGTCCTGACGCAAAGACGCAGCCGCGTCGGCCCGCATCTGAGCCGCCTCGGCCCCATAGGCCGCGCGCCAGTCTTCCTGCCCGGCCGCCATTTGCGGAATACCCCCGCCCGGAACACTGGCCTCCTCGTAATAGGGCTCGAACTGTTCATGGGCGGCATCGGCATGACCGAATACTTCCTCCTGATGCTCCGCCCCGGCATGGAGGGTATCGAGACCGGCCGAAGGAGTCAGACCGCTCCGCGGCCGATAGATATCGGGCAGAGGCAGCACAGCATCCGGAATCGGGGCTCCAAGGGACTGCAGGACGTGGTATTCGCGCATGCATTCGGTCCGCACCCGATCGATCTGTTGGGCGTCGAGCAGGTCCCGCCAGTCCCGCTTGTTGCGCCGGTTGCTCGCCCGGGCGCGCGGCACCCAGCCGTCAAAGGACAGGCCAATCTCGGCACACACCCGGTGCAGGTCTTCCCGCAGCCGGTCGAACCGGATCACCCGGTCAACCGCAACGTCCCCATCAATGGCGTAAAGGTCGAAATTGGACTCGAGCGCGGGGCGGTCCATGAATTGGTCGATGGTCCGCACCCGGTCCGCCGACAGCTCGCTGTAATAGATGGACATCAGCCTGTCCAAAGGGTCCCGCTCGATGGTGAATTTGAAATAGTTGGACCAGATATCGGGCCGTACGGCGTCCTTGATGTCGCGCGCCGACATGAAGGGGGAAAAGCGCTGTCCGCCCAAGGCCGAGACAACCCGCCCCGTGCGCATGGGATAGCGGTGCAGGTTGATCCCATTGCCAACCACCATGCTGAAAGGCCAGCGCGCATAGTTCCGGGGGTAGATTTCCAGATCCCGGCGGACAAATTCTTCTTCAGGGCCGAGGGGCGTGACGACATCGTTCGGGCCGCAATACCGGGACAGTGTGATTTCGACACTGGTGCCAGCAGTCTTGCGGGTTCGGATGAAGATGAACTGGTATTTGTGTGAAATAATCACTGCCCAACGCCTTCTCTAAACCCCTGAACGGTGGCCATACCACGCAAGCGACCGGGCCGTCGAGACGCCAGACCGGCTGGCGCGGCCCCTTCCACCAATGCCCCGTCACCTGTTTCTTTGGCCCAGCTTCTTGGACCCAACCCCATTGGCCCAATCTCTTTAATCCAATCTCTTCAGCCAAGTGTCCTGTTCCGCCAGGATCGAGACCGTAGCACCGCGGCGCGGAGAGGTGCCCGCGGCGCTTGGCCCTTGCAGGAGACAGATTGCTCCGGTCCTATCTTGCAGCAAGGATCGGACCGAAATACCCCTTTTTGCGTAAAGGAGTAGCCGAATGACCTGGACTCCACCTTCCGAGCTGGCCATCAAGGACGTGCTCAACCAGCTGGCCTTCAACGAGGCAGGCCTCATACCCGCCATTGCCCAGGATGCTGAGACCGGCGACGTTCTGATGATGGCCTGGATGAACGCGGCCGCCGTGCGCGAAACCCTGGAAACGGGCCGGGTCTGTTACTGGTCCCGCTCCCGCAACACGCCATGGCGCAAGGGCGAAAGCTCAGGGCATATCCAGCGCTTATGCGCGTTCCATCTGGATTGTGACGCCGACACGCTTCTCCTCAGCGTGGATCAGACCGGTCCTGCGTGTCATACCAACCGTCAATCATGTTTTTCCTGGGGCGTGGGGCCTAATGGCGTGGTGGAAACCGCCGGCCCGGTGGAATCCGCGGCGGAACCAGGCCTCTGACTTCGAGAACCTCGTGTTTTTAAGGACATATACGGGTCCGCAGGGCCCTTGAGCGCCATGAACAGCCCCAGAGCCATGAAAAAACCCCGTGCAGATCATGGCACGGGGGTTTTCATTCGGTGAAGCTGTCCGTACGGCCTCCAGGACCGGACGCCAGGGATCAGAACCGGTAGCCGATTTCCGCACCGAACAAACGCGGATCCAGCACAAACACATTCGTGAAGTTACCGGAGGACGGGTCCGTGAAGTAGTGGCCCGTGATCTGATCATTGTTGAAGAGGTTCTGGACAAAACCGCGTACGAACCACTCCCGCTCCGGCCCGTAGAGGGTCATCTGCAGGTTGACGTTCCCGTAGGAATCGATCTCGTCAATGGGTCGATTGTAGATCCGTGCAAAGAAGCTTGTCTGGTAGTAGTAGTCGATCCGGGACTCCAGGAACAGATTGTAGCCGTTGATGTCGAACTCATGGGTGTGCTGAGCACCGACATTCAAGGTGAAATTCGGCGAGTTCTGCAGCTCGTTGCCATCAAGATCAGCAGGCACACCGTCACTGACCGTATGGGGGAAGTCGAGACCCTGTTCGCGCAAGGCATCAAAGCCGGCAGCCAGGGCCTCACAGATCCCGAAGCCAGCGAAGGCGATGCCCGGTGTCTCGGCCGGAATGAAGGGAATCCCCGCGGCATCCAAGGCCGCCGCGGCGCCGGAGGAGAGCAGATCGCCGCCGCCATTATGTTCCACCACGCAGTTGGCCGTGTTCGAGATGTCCTTGATCAACGTGACATCATCGGACCCGTTGGTCGGATCCCGGCCGTCGACAATCGCCGAGTCGATAATGCTCGTGTTCAAGTAGGACATCGCCAAGTTGAACTGGAGAGAATCCGTGGGCTGGGCCAGGAATTCCGCCTCAAGACCCCAGATCCGCGCGTCAATATTGTCGTTGACCGAGGTGCGGTTGACGATCCGAGAGACCTGGAGGCCCGTGTAGTCGTAGTAGAAACCGGTCAGGCTGGCCTGGAGACGCCCGTCCAAGAGTTCATTCCGTGTACCGATTTCATAGGCATTGACGAATTCGGGGGCGAAATTCGCTTCCGTGCCCGGGAACAGGGCCGGATCGATCGGCGGGTTGATGCCGCCGCTCTTGAAGCCGCGGGAGTATGAGAAATAGATATTGGTCAGGTCCGTAAACGGAACATCCGGTGTCCACTGCACCACGAAACGGCCCGTTACTTCCTGGAAGGTCACATCTGCTTCCCGGAACTCCTGGACACCATCGGTAAGCGGGTCCTTGTCGACGCCCGCCAACGCGGCGGTCGCGTCAGGAGTTCCCAGGGGCACAGCCGTATCGAAAAGGACCTGGCGGTCCCGCAGGCTCTTCTCGTCGATCGTGTAGCGGATACCACCGGTCAGCTTGATGGTCTCGGTTAGATCGTAATAGGCCTCGCCGAAAAAGGCGGTGGACTGGAGTTCAAAAAGGTCCGTCTCACTGTTGAAGTACGGAGCGACGAGGCCGATCCCGTCCACGCCAGAACCGACGGCCGCAAAATAATCAAGCTGGTTTGCAACCACATAATAGTTCGTGGCCGTCTCGAAATTGAGATAGTAGGCGCCCACAAGGAAATTGAGAGGGCCATCAAAGTTCGACTGGATGCGCGCTTCAATGCTGAACTGCTCGGCTTCCACGTCGGACTGGTCATAACCTTCGAGGAAGGCATCACGGCTCAGCACATTCCCCCCGATCACGCCCGTATTGGAGGCATCAATCGCGGAAATCGGGATCAGACCATCATTGAACAGAACACCGGCCGTCTCGGGAAACAGTTCGGCAAGCAGGTCCGGCTGGACATATGGCTCATTGCTGAAGATCGAGTTGTAGTCCTGCTGGGACAGAACCATGGTGTCCTGATAGCCCCCTTCCAGGAAGAAGGTCAGGCTGTCCGTCAGGTCCTGGGTGAAGGACACCATCACGAATGTCTCATCGGACTCATAGACCGGATCGAAGTCCAGATTGACCTGGCGCAGATCGGACGGGTTGAAGGCATTGACATTACCGCCGGGCCCGAAAAAGGGTGCAAGGCCAAGGGGACCCAAAATCAGGTCGGAACTGAGCAGGCCGCCCAAGGTCGCATTGCCATTGGTGGTCTCGAACTCCAGCGTATCCGGCAGACAGCCGAGCACGGCACTCGGGTCCCGGTTACACAGCTGTTTGGCGGAACGGACCCGATCGCTGTCCTCTTTGAAGAAGGAGCCGATCACATCAAGAGTCGTGCGCTCCGTGGGCGTCCAGCGGATCGATCCGCGGATGGCATATGAGTTGCGCCCGTCGATATTCTCACCGGAGAAAATATTCTCGGAGTAACCGTCCCGGTTCAGATAGATACCAGCCACCCGGATCCCGAGCTCATTCTCGATAATCGGAATATTCACATGGCCATTTACCCGGACATGGTCGAAATTTCCGTACTCGACATTCACGCTGCCGCCGAAGGCATCGAGCTCCGGACGGGCCGTGATGATATTGACCACGCCGCCCGTCGCGTTTCGGCCGAACAGGGTTCCCTGGGGACCACGCAGAACTTCTGCCCGCTGAACATCGTAGAATTCGGTCTCGAACAGACGCGGGCTCTGCAAGAAAACGTTGTTGACGTGAATACTGGCGCCCGTATCGGCAGAGGTCGCTACCAGCGTTGAACCGATGCCGCGGATCTGCAGATTCGAGCCTGTGAAGTTGCCCTTTGTGAAGCTCAGGTTCGGGGTGTTGAACTGGATGTCCGAAAAGGTCTCAATCTGGCGCGCATCAAGGGCATCCGCATCGAGAGATGTCACGGCGATCGGCACGTCCAGCAGGGACTGTTCGGTCCTCTGGGCCGTCACGGTCATGCGCTCGATGCGACCGGTATCGCGCACCACTGTCGGACTATCCGCATCCTGAGCCCAGGCCGTGGCCGGTGCGAGGGACATGATGGTGCCAAGCGCTGTCCAACCGGCAACTGTTTGTATTCGCCCAAAGCGCATCGTCTCAACTCCCCCGAGGACCGTGGATATTCAGGTGTTCACGCGAGCCTAGCATTGCCGTGAATGATCCGTGAATAGAGAAACTATGCTGCTGCGCAGCAAACCCTATCGAAAAATAGGATCTTCCCGGGAACCCAGTGTTTCGGGGACAAACTGACAGATTGTCACCATACAAATGGATGCGATTCGCTAACTGACAAATCATCAGAACGCATGGTCTGGCGCGGCCCGATGACGCGGCGGTTGCCTGGAAGGCAGGTCTGGACAATCCTCTCCGTACAAGGATTGAACGCAGATGGGCTCAACGGTTCGCGGGAGGCAAGCCTGCCGCAACCCGCGTCTTGTGGTGGGGCGATGGGGAATGAAAAACGGCGGCGCATCCTGGTGCGGGTCATGTTACATCCGCATGCACCAGGACGCGCCGCCGCTCAATGCCGGTGGCGCTGGAGTCGCCTTCAGAGGAAGTTGTTGTACTCGAAATGGATGACCTGGCCGCGCAGCGTCTCGCAATCGATGTAAAAGACGTCCCGAGGCTGAGGTTTTTGCTCCCGCTCAATCTGGCGAAGAAAATCCTGCGAATAGGCCACGCGGATATAGGCCTGGACCTGATAATGCCGCTCGTCGACCCGGCGCAGATAAACGACCCGATCGGGCTGGCCGCTGTCGGCACCGGCATCACGCACCTTGAAATCCGCATAGGTGGCGCAGGCCCGCACGGCCTCATCCCGCGCAGATGAACCAAATTGCAGCGCCAGTGCGGTGCCCGCCGGTTCAGCCAGGGCCGGTGCCGCGGCTGTGGCGGGCGCTTCGGGCGGCGCGGTACCAACCAACTGGAAATCCCCGCCACATCCGAAATCGACCCAGATCTGGCCGTCTTCGATGCCCCAACTACGATTTTCCTCGCATCGAATGCTGCTGAGCTGACGCACAAGCCTCACACCGCCACCGGTCTCGGCCTCACAAGTCTGATAGGACCCATCCCGGGACTCGCAGCGGATCACCAGATCCCCCCCCTCGGCGCGCCGGGCCCCGTCACCACGAGCTCCCGGCTCACCAAGGCCGATCCAAGAGCCCGCGCCACAGCCACTCAGCCATGCCGCCGCCGCAACAACCGCGCTTGCCCGGACCCACTCTCCGGCCCGCTTGCGCGTTTCCCACCAACCCATCATCACGCCACCTATACTCTCGCTTCGTTCCGCCCGATCCCCGTGCCCGCCCGGAGCCGCCGGCCGCCCCGCATCCGGACCGCCCTTCTGCCTTGTCATTGCCATGCATAAGCTCCACCAAACGCATAAACCCGACTCGTGGTTTATCTGTTTTGAGTCACTGTGCCGCCAACCTGCGGCAAGGTCATCACACTGTTCTACACCCGCGCTCAAGGCATTGGATGTAGTTCGATGGGGATAAGCGAGCGTGGTTCAAATGTTTAAGCAACCGTCTTACTGTCCCGCCCCGAGATAAGCCACAAGCCCGGGGCCGCCGGCCGGGCGCCGCTCGTTCCGTGTAGCAAGGATTGTCTGGTCATGCGCTTGCCGTCGTTTCGCGTCCACCTTTCGCAGTTTTCCCCATGGTCCGGTCTTGTCCAGTGTGCCGGTCTTATCCAGTGTGCCGGTCTTGTCCAGTGTGCCAGTCTTGTCCAGCGTGCAAGTCTGGCACGGCGCCGTTTCCTGACCCTTGATCTCGTCCGGGCCGCGGCCGTCACGGCCCTGATGGTGGTGCCGACCGGCGCCATGGCTGAGCAAGGCGAGGCGAGCCGATCGGACTCTCTGATCAACCAGCTCACCCGAGACGCCAATGTCGAAGCGGCCCCGCAGACCGGTCCATTGGCCACAGATCCCGCCGGCATCAAGCCGCCGCGCCCCGTGCCCCGTCCTTATGGCGAGGACGACCTGGGTGGCTTCGTCTTTGACACCACGACCGGCGAGGCACGCGCGCCTGTTCGCATCGCCCAGGCCACGGACGGCGAGACCACGCGCCGGGCCGCGCGGGACACCGGCGATGATCTCGACACCATATTGAACCGGGGAACCTTAAGGGTGGGTACTGTGCTGTTCGCGCCCTACGCCATGCGGGATGCGGCGGGTACCCTGATTGGCCATGAGATCGACATTGCCCTTGCCCTTGGCGGCGATTTGGGGGTCGAGGTTGAAATCGTTCCGCTCTCGGAAGAGGAACTGGTAAATGCCCTACAGCGCCGAGCCATCGACGTCATCATCGCCGCCTATGCGGTGACCCCGACTCGGGCCGTGCAAGTCACCTTCACCCGCCCCTATGGCAGCCGCTTCGTCCATCTGATTGCCGCGACCCGGGGCGCACCGCGGGGCCGCGAGCTGGCAGATTACAATCGCGAGACCGTGCGTGTCGCCGTGGCCCGGGGAACACCTGGCGAGCGGAGCGCCCTTGAATACCTGCCCCAGGCGGAGCTGATCCGCTTTCCCGAGGTCCAGACCGCCAAAGCCGCCTTGCTTGAGGACAAGGTGGCCCTGCTCCTCGCCACCTCCCCCTTCCCTGAAGTATTGGTGGCCCAGTCGCCGGACCGGTTCCGGCTGCCGCTTGGCGAGCCTCTGTCGGAAACTGCGCTTGCCTTTGGCATTCGCGGCGGCAATCCGGACCTGCTGGCCTTTTTCGATGCCTGGATCCTGGCACGGACCATGGACCGGTTCCTGGAAAAGACCCGGGCCTACTGGTTCGACAGCACCGATTGGCTGCCACGCCTGACAGAATCCCCGCGAATCGACCGCATCGACGCGACCGTGCGCTAAGGGCGCCAATCATCACCGCCCATGATCGACAAAGGGGTGCACGCATCGCCGCGTGCGCCGCTGGTGCAATTGGAACGATGCGCTAGACTGGCCTTGGCATGAAACCGGCGTTCCGACCGGCACGGATCAGGGGAGATATCGGCGATGCTTCAACCAGTCAGCGAGACATACGAAGAGGATCTGAACGCCCGGGGGCCCAAGACAGCGCCGACCAACCCCCTGGACCCGCCCGTGGTCCTTTATGACAATTTCGTCTTTACCCAGGGGCAGCCCTTCGGAGCATTCCGGGAGATGCGCGAACGCGCGCCCGTCATGTGGCACTCCATGCCGGAGGGCCCCGGATTCTGGGCGTTGACCCGCTATGACGATATCCGCAAGGTGGAACTCGACACCGAGACCTTCTCCTCACAGAAGGGCGGTATCCTGATGACCTATGGACGGGAGGACCGGCGTCACCCGCTCCTGCACCGCTCGTCCCTCGACACGATGATCTGCCTCGACCAGCCCCACCATATTCCTTTGCGCCGGGAGCATATGCCCTTCTTCACGCCCGGTTATGTGGAGGATCTGCGCCGCAAGGTGGATGTGAAGGTGGGCGAACTGCTTGATGGCATGGCAGCCAAAGGGCCGCGGGTTGACATGGTGGAGAATTTCTCCGCCGAGCTGCCCCTTTTCACCTTGTGTGAGATCCTGGGCGTGGACCAGGCGGACCGGCCCAAACTGATCGAATGGATGCATTTCTTGGAGATTGCCGGCTACATCTTCCAGCAGAGGGAGCTTGGCGAGATTGATCAGGATTTCCTGGGCAAATTCCTTGGCTCCATTCAGGAAATGTTCGACTTCGGCCAGGCCACGCTGAAGCAGCGCCGTGCGGAGCCCCGCGCCGACCTTCTTTCGGCCATCGCGAATGCCCGCATTGATGGCGATCTTCTGCCTGATGAATATCTCGATGGTTCCTGGCTGTTGATCGTCTTTGCCGGGAACGACACGACCCGCAATTCCCTGTCCGGCACGATGAAGCTGCTCACGGAGTTTCCCCAGGAAAAGCGCAAGCTGATCGAAAAGCCCGAGCTCATCGGCAATATGGTGCATGAAGCCATTCGCATGGTCTCGCCCGTCATCTATATGCGCCGCACGGCAACAAAGGACGCCATGATTGGAGACCAGCCCGTCGGCGAGGGCGAGAAGGTCATCATGTATTACGGCGCGGCCAACCGGGACCCGTCGGTCTTTCCCGATCCGGACCGTTTCGATGTCACCCGGACAAACGCCAAAGACCATCTCGCCTTTGGCCTCGGGCCCCATGTGTGCCTGGGCCAGCGGGTGGCCAATATGCAGCTTGAGGCCGCCTACAGACAGATCCTGGCCCGCTTCCCGGACATCGCCTGGACTGGTGAAGTCGACATTGCGCCAAACAGCTTTGTCCATGCCATCCGGGAACTGAAGGTGGAATTGGGAACGCAAGCATGAGCGACGCCCTTGTACTGCGCGAGGATGAGGGCGGCGTTGCCGTCCTCACCCTGAACCGTCCGGACAAGCTTAATGCCCTCACCGTGGCCCTGTTTGCCGAATTGCGGAGCCATGTGAGCGATCTTGCCCGGGACTCATCCGTGCACTGTGTCGTTCTGCGCGGTGCCGGCCGGTGTTTTTCGGCGGGCCACGACCTCGGGGACATCGCCGCGGGTGAGGCTGTGCCGTCGCGGGGCTGGCACTCGGAAACCTTGCGCATGATGGAGCGCTTGCCCCAACCTGTGATCGCCGCCGTGCACGGGCATTGTTATACGGGCGCCCTTGAGGTGGCCCTCGCCGCCGATTTCATCGTGGCCGCCGAAGGCGCGCGGTTTGCCGATACCCATTCCCGCTTCGCTTTGACCCCGATTTGGGGCATGAGCCAGCGCCTGCCCCGGCGGGTCGGCGCGGCGAAGGCAAAATATCTGATGTTCACGGCCCGGACGGTCCATGCGGAGGAGGCCCTGCATATCGGGCTTGCCGAAGCGGTTTTTCCGGATGCGGATTTCTTCGTGTCCGTGATGGAGCTGGCCGCGGGCATTGCCGCCAATTCCCCCTTCAGCCACCGGGCCAATAAGCGCCTGCTAGACGCCACCGATGCCCGGGCCATGGATGCGGGCCTGCAATGGGAAGTGCTGGAGAATGAGGGCGTTGGCCCGGACATGCGCGAGCGGATCGAGGCCTTTATGACGCGATCGTGAAGCCGCTCCGCGCCCCTTCAGGACCGGCTCTCCCCGGCATTCACAAAAGCTTCGTAAATCAGTCACGAGACCGTTGTGCACTGCACGCTTTCTGTGTCCTTGGCGTCATGTGGCGACTGCAACAGAGCACCCGCAATAGGGGGTGCCGCGGCGCTCGGACCAACGGGACACGGCCCCGGAACGCAGCCTTCCGGGGCCCTTCTTCAAGGGAAAGCGATCATGCCTTTCGAATGGACCGGCGCGGGGCGCTACTACAGCGCCCGCATCGCCATGCGCTTCTGATCCGCAGACCAGAGGGCGTTACGATTTAAGGGTGCGGTCCCCGGACGGGGACTGCGCCTTTTCATGGCCGGGTCGCCTTGCCAGATGGTCCCGCAAGGCCTTGAGGAGCCGCTGAAGACGTTCAGCAAAGCGCCGCTGGAAGATTTCGAGCGGGAAGCCGTGGCGCGCGGCATGGTCCTGGGGCACACGATCCCAGCCCCGATGCTCAATGGACACGCGTGTTTCCTCACCAACGGTTTCGAAAAGGACCTCGACTTCCGTATAAAGATCAGGGGGAAAAGGCGCCTGCCGCCAGGTGAACACCAGTTTTTCGCCCGGCGCCCAAATGAGGATCCGTCCGATCTCGAATTCCTTGCCATTGGGCAGTGTGGTCACAAGGCGCCCGCCCTCACCGGGCTCGAAGCGTAAAGTCCCATCCCCTCGCGGCGTGAGTGGAAAGAATGCGCTCGCCTGCCACCAGGCATCAATCTCCTGCGTGAAGACCTCGAAAGCCCGGGCCGGCGTTGCCTTGACTCGCAGGGAAACGATCACAGCCGAGGTCATGACAGATCCTTTTCCACATGGGCTTTGAAGGCGGCGAGCTGGTCCGTCCACAGACGCTCGGCATTTGCCAGCCAGGCTTTCAGGTCATCCATGGCACCATGCCTCAACGCATAAATCCGCACACGGGCATCATAATCCGCGTGGGTCTCCTCAACGAGGCCTCCTTCCTTCAGGGCCCGCAGATGCCGCGACATGGCAGGCGCCGCAAGATCGAGCGCCTGCGCCAGTTCCCCTGCCCGCCTCGGCCGCTCGCCGAGCAGTTCCACGGCCCGGCGCCGCGCGGGGTCGGCGAGGGCTGCCAGGGTCCGATCGACGGCCGCAGTCAATCGAGGCGCTTCTTCGTGATCATGCCGCCGGCCTTGTCCCAGGCATCCGGCTCCATTTTCGTGATCGTCACGCCAAAGGTCCAGATATGGCCTTCCGGGTCACGGGCACGATAGGTGCGGTCGCCATAGAACTCGGTGGAGGGTTCCTGGATGATTTCTGCACCCACCTTTCGCGCGTGTTCACAATGGGCGTCGATATCCTCACCCTCGGCCAGCTGAACATGGACCGTCTGGGTGTTCTTGCCCTCGATCGATTTGGGGCTCTTGCGATCACCGCCCCATTCGCTGCCGACCATGATCACTGAATGGCCAAAGGTCATTTCCGAGTGGGCAAGGTTGCCATCCGTATCAAGAATGACCATCAAAGGCTCGAACCCGAAGGCATCTTCAAGCCAGCGATAGGCGGCTTTCGGGTCCAAATAGGACACCGCACTTGACAGTCCTTTGGGGCGTTGAAGATCGCTCATGGCGGTTTTTCCCTTTTTTCAACCGATAGGGATATTTCTCATTTTTAAAAAATATTTGTCAAGATTGAAAATAACTGGAATTGCCACGCCGGCTCCTCAAAACCCAGACACGGTGATCAGCACCCCACGTGTCGATCTGGGTTTGGTGCTCTGGCCGCCGGAATTCGGCTGGTGGCTGAAGAAGCAGGACCGTGCCTTCAAGGAATTCGGGCTGCGCTGACCGATACCAAACGTCATGGTAAATCACTTTCACGCCCGTCATGGCGAACCAGGCCGTCTCAATGCTAGCATTGGCGGCAAAACAAGGGGGATCCGGTCTCATCTGTGGCCGGTGGCCTTCCAGGGAGGAGCTGATGGACGCTTTTGAAACACTCATTTACGAGGTTGAGAACGGACGCGCGCGGATCACGCTTAACAGACCGGACAAGCTCAATGCCTTGTCTGTCAAAATGCAGGCGGAGCTGTGCGAGGCCCTATGGGAGGCGGATAACAATCTCGACATCCATTGCGTGATTTTGAAGGGTGCTGGCCGGGCCTTTTGCGCGGGCTATGACCTGTCGGGCGCGGATGGTGATGTGCCGGTCAGCCGTGTTCAGTCTGCGGAGAACCGCTATCGGGGGGCCCGCCGTCTGGACGATGATGCCTGGCAGCTTGAACGCCAGCAGCGCTTTCGCATGGCCCTCTTTGATATGCACAAGCCGGTCATTGCCCAGGTCCACGGCTATTGCCTGGCTGGGGGCACGGATATCGCTCTGTTAAGCGATATGGTGATCGCCGCCAGCGACGCGACATTCGGCTTTCCGCCGGCGCGGGACCTGGGCGCCCTGCCCACCAATCTGTGGCTTTACAATGTGGGGCCCCAATGGGCCAAGCGTCTGCTGCTGACGGGCGATACGGTGACGGGTGCGGAGGCCCAGATTATCGGCCTCGTGATGAAAGCAGTGCCGGCTGAGCATCTGGAAACCGAGGTGGAGCAGCTTGCGGACCGCCTGGCGCTCATCGACCCGGATCTTCTGAGCGCCAACAAACGCATCGTCAATCTCGGATTGGAGCTGATGGGGGCGCGCACGCTCCAGCGCCTTGCCTGCGAGAATGATGTCCGCGGACACAATACGGCCGCCGCCGACGGCTTCCGCGCATCCGTCGCCGAGAATGGCCTGAAGGCCACCCTGCGTGCCCGAGACGCCAAATTTGGCGACGGGCGCGCGCGGGTTCTGGGCCCGGAAATCCGGGATGAAGCCGGCAATCTGACCGATCCGGAGGACTGAACCGGTGCCCCGTCAGCTCCCGGCGGTCATGCCGCCATCGATGACAAGCTCCGTACCCGTCACATAGCGGCTGTCATCGCTGGCAAGATAGAGGATCCCGGCGGCGATATCCGCCGGCGTTCCGACGGTTCCCACGGGAACAAGCGGCGCCAGCATCTGGACATCAACGGTGTTGGCCCCTTCCGCAGGGGTCATCGCTTCGCGCAGATTGCCCTGGACATTCTCCATCCGGCTCCAGATCGGCGTCTCGATAATGCCCGGATGGACCGAATTCACGCGCACCCTGTTGCCAGCCGCCGCGCATTCAAGGGCCAGGGCCTTGGTGAACAGGCGCACGGCCCCCTTGCTGGCGCAATATCCTGCAAGACCCGCCGCCCCGCGCAGTCCGGCAACGGATGAAATATTGATCACCGAGCCACCACCGGAGCGCGCGATGAGCGGGATGCCGTGTTTGCAGCCAAGGAACACGCCGTCCACATTCACGGCCATTTGGCGGCGCCAGTCCTCCAGACTCATATCGAGGGTCGTGTAGTTGAGCGCGATCCCGGCATTGTTGACCAGCACATGGAGTGTCCCGTGGCGACGCTCAATGAGAGCAATGAGATCGGCCCAAACATCCTCCTGGGTGACATCCTGGGAATGGAACTCGGCAGACCCGCCGGCTTGGGCAATCGCCTGGGCAGCGTCACGGCCGTCCGTCTGCGCCACATCGGTCATCACAACTGTTGCCCCTTGCTGGGCGAGCGCGATGGCCGCGCCAAGACCGAGCCCGCTCGCGGCGCCCGTCACCAGGGCGACCTTGCCCGTCATCCGTGTCCCAAGTGCTTCGGCCATGTCCGCCTCCTCCCGTTCCGCCCCGTCGGGTAATCGCCCCGATCTTGGCTGGTGATGCTCTGCAGTCAGGCACACGAGCCATGCGCCGCCGATCAGTATGACAGAGGCATGACGCAAGACCAGGATCAAAGACTTGAGAGGGAACTGGGGATTGGCGGCGACACCGTGATGCCTTGGGCCCGGTGCCAATTCAAGGCAGGCCAAAATCGGTTCGCGACAACCGGTGCCGGGGTCTCCAACGGCGCCGTTTTCGCTCTGTAGACCGGCGTTGTTCAGGGCGGCCAATGCGCTCCCGCATTGGCCGTGTCACCGGGCCAATCAAGCCTTAAGGGTCTCGCTACACTACAGTTCAAAGACACCGCAAAGCGCTCCGCGACGGCCGGGCTTTACGATCCGCGGTTTCGCGCTGTCGTCTTTGAGTATCAATCCGCCTGTGCCCGTGTCGGAATACCGATCCGCATGCACTTGCGTGCAGCCGGTCATTACGCTGATTACATCGATCGTGTCTTTGCCTGCACAATAAAACAGATCTTTGGAACAGGGCCTGTCCCTTGCGCTTGTGAGACACTGTGATCCTGACGGACTGGTAAATCGCGAATGACTGCCCCTTTTCCGGCAACGCCCGGACCGTTGATCGCGCCGTGAAAATTTATCATTCGAATCAATGATTTAACAAAAAGCAGCCCTGCTTCGGAAATGGCTCGACACGAATGGTCTCACGCTTACGCCATTCACGTTCATGCGAATTTGGATGCACTTTGGCAGGTGATGACCTAGTCTCCTGGCGCAACACGCTTTCTCTTTAGTGGCGGGAGGCCCCCCATGGCTCGGTTCTTGAGCATCGTGATCGCCCTCGCGGTGCTGGTCTTTGGCTCTGGTGCAGCCGTTCACTTCTCGCCCATCGGCCAATCCCAGCTGCCCACCGGCGCTGGCATTGCCGCGAAACAGACCTGCTCCCTCGTCTTTGTGTCCAAGTTTGAACCCAAAAGGGCCTGGGATCTTTATGTCGGTCCTCTGCTGGGCCCTGCGGGACAGTTTGCCCGGATGTCCGTCGACCGGGGCGAACCTTCCGTCACCGTCTCGATTGCCGGCTTTTATGCGGCCAAGGCCGTCCATCGGCCCCATCTGGGCTGCACGCTCAAACGTGACACGGCCAGTGCCATGGAACCGACCCCGGCGGATCTGGCTGGGCAGAGCCGGGATGACTGGCCAACCCCCATGGACGAAACCGTCGACCAGGCCCACAGGGACTTGATATTCGACCCTGAGGCCCTGGAGCGGGCCTTTGATGAGGTTTTCACGACGGCGGCAGGCGCGCCGCCGCGCAACACCCTGGCGGCGCTCGTCCTCCATGACGGGATCCTCGTGGCCGAACGCTATGCCGACGGGATTGCGGCGGACACGCCCCTGCCCGGCTGGTCCATGACCAAGAGCGTGACGGCGACCTTGGCGGGCATTCTCGTGGACCAGGGCAGGCTCAGCGTGGACGAGGCTGGAGCGATTGCGCGCTGGCGCGATACGGATGATCCGCGGTCGGCCATTACTCTGGACCACCTGTTGCGGATGACGAGCGGCCTTAAACTCACCGAACGCAATGACGGTTTTGACGAAAATTCCCGCCTGCTGTTCATCCAGCCCGATGCAACGGCCTATGCGGCGGCCCAGCCTTTGGCATATCCGGTCGGAGATCACCACGAATATATGAGCGGCAACACCGTCCTCGCCATGGCCCGGGTCCAGGAAGCGGTGGGGGGCGGCCTTCCGGGTGCGTTCGAATTCATCCGGGATGCCCTGTTCCGTCCCCTCGGCATGACAACCGCCGTCATTGAGCCGGACCAGGCGGGCACCTTTGTCGGCAGCTCCTTCATGCTGGCAGGCGCGCGGGATTGGGCCCGGCTCGGCCAGCTCTACCTTGATGATGGCATGGTGGGGGATCAACAGCTGCTCAGCGCCAATTGGATTGCCCTTGTGACCCGTCACACGCCCGCTTCGGGTGACCGGGGCTATGGCGCGGGCTTCTGGCTCGGCGATAACCGGGCCGCCGACCAGCGCCGGCTGCCGCAAGGCACCGTCTATGCCTGGGGCTTTCAGGGTCAGTTCATCTTCATCATGCCCCGGGAACGCCTTGTGGTGGTTCGGCTTGGCGCCACCAATGAAGGCGCTCCGGGCGCGGTTGAATTCGCGGGTGCCGTTGCCCGGTCCATGAGGTAAGGCACGGCAGCATCGCTCGATAGAACAGTCCTGGGGAAGACGGCATGGATTATGTTGAGGTCGCTCAAGCCCGTGACATGGATGGGTTGCGCCTGGCCCTGACAAAAGGCGTTCCAGGGCCCTGGAGCGAGTCCGCCAAATCAATCTTCCATGTGAAAGGCATTCCCTACACCGCGGTTGCCCAATATGGCGGCGGCACCAATGAAGACCTCATCGCCTGGACGGGCCACCGCAACGCGCCCGTGGCCGTTTACAATGACGAAGCCCCGCGGGCGGGTTGGCTGGAAATCCTGATGCTCGCGGAACGCCTGGCGCCCGGCTCGCCCCTTCTGCCCGATGACCTCGACCTGCGCATGCAGACCATCGGCCTGTCCGACGCGCTGTGCGGTGAGGCGGGCTTTGGCTGGTGCCGGCGGACCTTCATGTTCCCGGACCGTTCCGTTTCCGACGACGCCATCGGCGCGGGCCTCAGCACATTGCGCAATGCCTATGGCTATTGGGACTTGAGCGGTGAGGCGCGGGCGCAGCGCTGCATTACGGTCATGCGCCACCTGTCGGCCCGGCTCTGGAGCCAGAAACTCCGTGGCCGGCGCTATCTCGTGGGCGATAGGCTGACCTGCGCAGACATTTACTGGGCGAGCTTTTCGCAGCTCGTTGAACCGCTGCCCGAGGACGTCAATCCCATGCCCTCGGCGGTGCGCCAGATGTTCTCCACCTCTCCAGAACCCATCAAGGCCGCCTTCGATCCCCTCTTGCGGGAGCACAGGGACTTCATTTTTCAAACACATCTGGTCTATCCGCTGGTCTACTGACAAACGGAGCATGCTTTCGCCAAGCCCTGTTGAAGACAGGCGCGCGATGGCAGCGCCCCGGCACAACGGCCAGCGCATCGCGTGACAAAACAATCCTGGGGAGGACGATATGGACTATGTGGAAGCGGCAGACGCCCGCAAAATGGCTGGCTTGCGCCTCGCGCTGACAAAAGGCGTGCCCGGCCCGTGGAGCGAATCCGCCAAGTCCGTTTTCCATGTGAAGGGCATTCCCTTCACTCCGGTTGCGCAATATGGCGGCGGTGCCAATGAGGATCTCGTGGCCTGGACCGGCCACCGGAACGCCCCTGTGGCTGTCTATAATGACGAGGCGCCTCGCGCCGGCTGGCTGGAAATCCTGATGCTTGCGGAACGTCTGGCCCCGGAGCCTTCCCTGCTGCCGGCGGATCTTGAGCTGCGCATGCAGACCATCGGCCTTTCCAATGAGCTGTGCGGCGAGGCGGGTTTCGGCTGGTGCCGGCGCAATTTCATGTTCCCGGACCGCTCCGTGTCCGACGAAGCCCTGGGCGAAGCCTTCAGCACCATGCGCAATGCCTATGGCTTCTGGGACATGGGCGGCGAAGCCTCTACCGAGCGCTGTGTTGCCATCATGCGCCACTTGTCGGCCCGGCTTTGGAGCCAGAAGCTCACTGGCCGGCCCTATCTCGTGGGTGACGAGCTCACCTGTGCCGACATCTATTGGGCAAGCTTTTCCCAGCTTGTGGAGCCGCTCCCTGACGAGGTCAATCCCATGCCCTCCTTCCTGCGCCAGATGTATGCGAGTGCGCCGGACCCGGTGAAAGCTGCCTTTGACCCGCTTCTGCGCGAACACCGGGATTTCATCTTCCAGACCCACCTTGTCTACCCGCTGGTCTACTGACGCGGCTCACCCGGTCCATCAGGATCAACACGCCCCTGGGGGCGAGCCCCCGGCTGGGGGCCTTGTGCATGTCAGCCATGCGTTCGATGATGGCGCGAGACCATGAGAACGGGCCGCCCAAGGCGGCGGACCAGCGGGAAGGAAGTGCCATGAACCAGACCATCGCTCCGGGCGGAGCCACGGGCTTCGGCAGCCCGGAAACCGGCTATGGGACATCCGGTTATCGGACCTATGTCCTCATCTCCCTCCTGATGGTCTACACGTTCAATTTCATCGATCGCGTGTTGATCGGTGTGGTCGCTGAACCCCTTATTCGGGAGTTCCAGCTCCAGGACTGGCAGTTCGGATTGCTGTCCGGCTTCGGTTTCGCCCTGCTCTACACCATTCTCGGCATTCCCATTGCCCGGGCGGCCGAGACCTATAACCGGGTCACCATCATCGCCATTTGCGTCGCGCTGTGGTCGGCCATGACGGCGCTGTGTGGCCTCGCCAACAGCTTCCTTATGCTGCTTGTTTTCCGGATCGGAGTCGGCGTTGGTGAGGCGGGCTGTACGCCGCCGGCCAATTCGCTCATTGCGGATTATTTCATTCCAAGGGCCCGGGCCGCCGCGCTTGGTGTTTACGCCATGGGCGTGACCTTGGGCAGCGTGCTGGCGAACCTGTTTGGCGGCCCGATTGCGGACGCCCTCTCCTGGCGGGAGGCCTTCATCTATCTTGGGCTTCCCGGCGTTATCCTGGCAGCCGTCATCAAACTGACGATCAAGGAGCCGCCCCGGGGCTTCACGGACAATCCACGTCCGGTCAATGGCGATGAGCCTTTTGAGGAAGCCACGCCGACAAAGCCGGCCCATATGGCGCCGAAGGCTGGTCTTGGCGAAGCGCTCAGGGAACTCGGCTCGAAAGCCAGCTACTGGTACATGACCGCCGGGGCCACTATTGCCGCCTTTTGCGGCTATGGTGTTGGGAATTTCCAAAGCCCCTATCTGCAGCGCAATCTGGGTTTGAGCGTCGGCGAGGCGGCGATCCAGTTCAACGTGCCGATCGCCCTCGCCTCCGCCTTTGGCACCGTCATGCTTGGCTTCATTGTCGAGAAGATCACGCCGCGCCATCCCAATGCCATCGCCTGGCTTCCGGCCCTGGGACTGACGGCTTCAGTGCCGCTCTATTTCCTTGGTTTCAATACGGATGATCGCTATATCGCGCTGGCGGCGCTCGCCCTGGCGGGCCTGTCCAAATATGGGTATCTGACCTCGCAATATACAATCGGACAGGGGGTTGTGGGGATGCGGACCCGCGCCACCGCCATCGCCATTCTGCTCTTCATCATCAATTTGATCGGTTACGGTCTTGGGCCGCTCTTTGTGGGCGGTGTCAGTGATACGGCCATTGATATGGTGTTGAATGGGACGGCCTATGCCGACACGCTGGACCGCTTCGTGTGCAAGGGCGATCTGAGTGGCCTTGAGCCAGCGATTGTGCAGACCTGTCGCAGTGCAAACGCCCAAGGTCTGCGTTTTGCCATGACCCTGACCGCATCCCTCTACGCGCTTTCGGGTCTCATGTTCTTCCTGGCGGGACGACACCTTCAAAAGGACCTCGTCTCCCGCTGAGCGAGAGGGATCCGCAAGGCGGCCCGGGCGTGCATTGCCAGGGCCGCTTCGCTTGTGTCACGGTAAAAAACAGACCATCCGGATAAGCCAATAGGGGGCTGTCATGCGTTCATGGATTCTCGCGGTGCTGCTCATTGCCGTGGCGCCGTTTGCCGCTCTGGCCGACGGCCACGAAGGCAAGGGCGAAGAGGAAGACAAAGGACCACTCTCCAGCGGCACTTTTTCCGCCTTCAAGATGCGCAATATCGGCCCGGCTCTGATGTCCGGGCGCATCGCCGACATCGCCATCGTGCCCGATGATCCGGCCACGTGGTATGTGGGTGTCGGCTCCGGCGGTGTCTGGAAGACCATGAACGCCGGCACGACCTGGACCCCTGTCTTTGACAAGCAGGATGTCTATTCCATCGGCGCTATCGCCCTTGATCCGTCAAACCCCAGCGCGGTCTGGGTCGGCACGGGTGAGAATGTCGGTGGGCGTCATGTCGGCTATGGTGATGGTCTTTATCGCAGCCTCGACGGCGGCGCGTCCTGGGAGAATATGGGCCTCGCCAAATCCGAGCGCATTTCCAAGATCATCGTCCATCCGGAGGAGTCCAATACGGTCTTCGTGGCGGCCCAGGGCCCGCTTTGGAGCAAAGGCGGCGAGCGCGGCCTGTTCAAGACCACCGATGGCGGCAAGACCTGGACCAATATTTTGTCCGCCGGCGAATGGACCGGTGTCACGGACATCGTGATGGACCCGCGCAATCCGGACCGGCTCTACGCCGCAACCTGGCAGCGGCACCGCACGGTCGCGGCCTATATGGGCGGCGGTCCTGAGTCCGGCCTGCACATGTCCGAAGATGGCGGGGCAACCTGGACCAAACTCACAAAGGGTCTGCCCACGGGCAATCTGGGCAAGATTGGCCTTGCGGTCTCCCCAATGAAACCGGATGTGGTGTATGCGGCCATCGAGCTTGATCGGCGCACGGGCGGCATCTGGCGCTCCGAGAGCCGCGGCGCGTCCTGGACGAAAATGTCTGACACCGTGGCCGGCGGTACGGGTCCGCACTACTACCAGGAACTCTATGCGAGCCCCCACAAATTCGACCGCCTCTATCTGGTCAACAACTACACCCGGGTCTCAGAGGACGGCGGCAAGACTTTCCGCTCCTTGAACAATCAGCGTAAGCATGTGGACGACCACGCGATTGCCTTCCGGCCCGATGATCCGGACTATCTGCTCTTCGGCAGCGATGGCGGCCTTTATGAGAGCTATGACCTGGAAAAGAGCTGGCGCTTCATCGACAATCTGCCGGTCACCCAGTTCTATAAGGTGGCCGTGGACGACGCGGAGCCCTTCTACAATGTCTATGGCGGCACCCAGGACAACAACAGCCAGGGCGGCCCGTCGCGCACGGACAATATCAACGGCATCCGCAATTCCGACTGGTTCATCACCCTGTTCGCCGATGGACACCAGTCCGCCACGACGCCGGGCAATCCGGACATCATGTATGCCCAGTGGCAGCAGGGGAATCTGGTGCGGGTCGACCGGACCACGGGCGAGATTGTCTATATTCAGCCCCAGCCGGAGCCGGGCGATGCGCCGGAGCGCTTCAACTGGGATGCCCCCATCCTGGTTTCGAGCCACGACCCGAAGCGGCTATACCACGCCTCCCAGCGCGTGTGGCGCTCGGATGATCGCGGCGATACATGGCGGGCCCTCTCGGGTGACCTGACCCGCAATGAGGATCGGCTGAAGCTGCCGATCATGGGTCGGCAATGGTCCTGGGACGCGCCGTGGGACCTGCTCGCCATGTCCAAATACAACACCATCACGTCCCTGGCGGAGTCCCCGATCGACGAGAGCCTGCTCTATGCGGGTACCGATGACGGTATTCTTCAGGTGACGGAGAATGGCGGCGAGACCTGGCGCAAGATCATGGCCTCCTCCCTGCCGGGCGTTCCCGAGCATGCCTTCGTGAATGATGTGAAGGCGGACCTGTTCGATGTGGATACGGTCTATGTCGCCCTCGACAATCACAAATATGGCGACTTCAAACCCTATCTTTACAAGAGCACGGATCGGGGCAAGACCTGGACCTCGATTGCCGGTGATCTGCCCGAAAAGCACCTGGTCTGGCGCCTGGTCCAGGACCACGAAAACGCTCAACTTCTATTCGCCGCGACAGAATTCGGCGTATTCTTCACGGTCGATGGCGGGAACAAATGGATCGAGCTGACGGGCGGCGCCCCGACCATTGCCTTCCGGGATCTGGCGATCCAGCGCCGGGAGAACGATCTCGTTGGCGCCACCTTTGGGCGCGGCTTCTTCATCCTCGACGACTACTCGCCCTTGCGGGAGGTCACGGAAGAGAGCCTGGAGCAGGAGGCCCTTCTCTTCCCGGGCCGCAAAGCCTGGTGGTATATCGAACAACGCCCCCTGGGTGGCGGTGATCCCAAGGCGCGCCAGGGCGACGGCTTCTATGTGGCCCCCAATCCGCCCTTCGGCGCCGTCTTCACCTACTATCTGAAGGACGATCTTCAGACTCTGGAGAAACAGCGTCAGGAGGCGGAAAAGCCAAAGGTCAAGGAAGGCGAGGACACACCCTTCCCCGGCTTTGACGTTCTGGAGACGGAGCTTCGGGAAACCGAGCCTGAGATCTGGCTGACCGTGCGCGACCGGGACGGCAATGTGGTACGCCGCCTGAAGGGCTCGACCAAAAAGGGCTTCCACCGCATTGCCTGGGATCTGCGCTATCCGCCGATCCAAGCCCGCGCCGGCCGCCTGCAAAACGCCGAGCGCTCGCCCAGCGGCTTTTTAGCGACCCCCGGCACTTACACAGTGAGCCTGTCAAAGCGCGTGCGCGCACAGACCACGGAACTCGTCGCGGCCAAGCCCTTCGATGTGGTCCGCATGCGTACAGGTGCCCTTGAAGGCGCCGAGCCCGAAGTCGTGGTGGCCTTCTGGAAGCGCCTGGCGCGCATGGAACGGGCCGTCTCCGCGGCGGGCCAGACCATTCGCGACCTTGAGGGCAAGCTTGGTGACCTGAAGACCGCAATTGCTTTTTCCTCAACCGCTCCGGCGACGGAGGAGACGGGTTGGGACGCCAAATGGCAGGCCCTGCGCGATGAGCTCTTCATTCTTGAGGAAATGCTCGACGGCAAGCAGTCGAAGGAACCCATCGGCGAACTGAAACGCAAGACCATCAGCGGTCGCCTGGGCGCCGTCGACACGGGCGTTTCCCTCTCCACCTATGGTCCGACCCCGACCCATCTTCGGGCGATGGAAATCGTGGAGGAGGAGTTCGCGGAAATCCGGACCCGTCTCAACGCCCTGAAGACCGAGGCAATCCCGGCCTTCGAAATGGCCCTGATGGAAGCGGGCGCACCTTACGTGGACGGCGCCGCTATCCCGCCGGCCCAATAAAGGACGGAGTGCTTCTTGTTGGCTAAAGACCTGGTGCAGCGATGAGACTTCGCGTCGTGCTGCGCCAGGTTCACCACTGGTCATCGGTGGTGCTTGCGGTCCCCCTGCTGATCATGATTGGTGCAGGCGTTCTCCTGATGCTCAAAAAGGAGAGCGCCTGGATCCAGCCCCCTTCGGTCACGGGCGTCAAACCGGATGCTGTCCCGATGGCGGGCTTCGACGCCCTGTTCGAAGCCGCCCGATCCGTCGAGCAGGCGGGAATCACCTCATGGCCCGATCTGGCGCGGGTTGACGTCAAACCCGGCAAGGGCATCGCCAAATTTGTCTCGGTCACAAATTGGGAAGTTCAGGTCGACACCCACACGGCGAGCGTTCTCCGGGTTGCCTATCGCCGCTCCGATATCATCGAGGCCATCCATGATGGATCCTATTTCGGCCCCTGGGTGAAACTTGGTCTCTTTCTGCCCACGGGTGTGCTGCTGTTCATCATGTGGGCGACCGGCATTTACCTCTTTGCCCTGCCCCACCTGAAACGCGCGGCAAAGCGCCGTCGCAGGCAAAGGCCACATTCGGCCTCCCCGCTAAGGCCATGATCGGGTTAAGGTAAAAGGGGAGTGGGTCGGACACCGGCACGGGCAGGCGGGGGATTTGATGGCGGGGCGGAGCAGGTACAAGCTTAGGTCGGGCGGCCGGCAGGGATCGGCGTGTCTTTTTGCGCTCCTCGCCTGGATAGTCTGCGCCGCGCCCGTGCAGGCCGAGGTCGGGGTCGGCTTTTTCATCGAGAATGATTTTTTCGGCGTGGCGCGCGGCGACATCAAGGACCGCTATTACTCGAATGGGTTTGCGCTGAGTTTCCGCCGCAACGAAGAAGACGTCGCACGGTTCTCCAAGAAGCTGGCCTCACGCCTCTTCGGCGACCCGCAATTTGAGGACACGGACGATGTCTTCGGTCCGGGCGGCATGCGCGTCACGGAAGTCTTCAGCGTTGCCCACAGCTTTTTCACGCCAGAAGACATCAGCATCGCCGAGCCCCAGCCTGACGATCACCCCTATGCGGGCTGGCTGCGCGGCACCTATGACCTTGTGGCCCAGCACGGCACTGTGATCGACAGTGCACAGATCTCCCTCGGCCTCGTGGGTCCCGCCGCCCAGGGCAAGCAGTTGCAACGGGCCTGGCACAATCTGATCGAGGATGCGGATCCGCAAGGCTGGGACAATCAAATCAACAATGAACCGATCGTCCAGGCCGTCTGGCAACGCAAGTGGAAGTCCTACAACCTGTTTGAAGACGTGAGACTGGGGGCCTTTGGCTTCGACATGGGCATTCGTCCGGTGACGGAAGTCAATCTGGGGAATGCTTTCATCAATGGCAGCCTGGGAACGGAGATCCGTATCGGCAACGACCTTCCCGGCACATTCGGTGCACCCCGCCTGGGGCCGGCCGCGCCCTTTACCGGATTCCTCAACCGCAAGGACCGTTTGGTGACCTGGTCGGTGTTTGCAGGGACTCAGCTGCGCCTTGTCCGGCGGAACCTGTTTATTGAGGGCAACAGCTTCAGCGGAACCCCAGATCTCGACATTCGTCCCTGGGTCCATGACATCACCGCCGGCTTTGCCATTCAGGTGGGGCATCTGGAGATTTCTTACGCCATCGTGGTCCGATCCAAGGAATTCGATGGCCAGAGCGGGCGCCACCATTTCGGCATGATCGGCGTCACGACCACGTTCTGATGGGACCTTTGGGCCCTGTCGGCCTGACGCTCAAGGGGCGCTTGGTGTCGTGCTGATAATCAGCCTGATGAAAAAAATGCCGCGCCGGTGACTGCCCGGCGCGGCGCTGCTTTTCTTTAAGACCGATACGGATCAATCCTGTCCGGTGGTTCCAACGGCTGACCAGGCCTTGGTCCCCATGCCGAGTGCGATGGTATTGTTCTCACCCATCAGGCCGATATTTGTCAGCGAGCCGTGTATTCTCGCGTCATACACCATACCGGCGTCACTTCTTGCATCGGCGCCAATACCAAGGGCAACCGTATTGTTCTCACCGATCAGACCAATATTGGTCAGATCGCCGTTGAAGCGGCCATTCTGCACGCCGCCGGCGCGGGTGCGGGCCTTGGCACCGACGCCCATGGCGACGGTGTTGTTCTCAGCGATCAGGCCCACATTGAGAACCTGACCAGTCATTTGCGGCTGGCCGGCCTTCGCAGCGAAGGCGGGCTCGACAGCCAGGGCCGCCAGGAAAAGCACGGCGGCCGTGAAGAACGTTCTGAACATGGCGGGCTCCTTTCTTGAGCGATCCTCCTGGCGGACCACCCGTGAGCGGTCCTATGGGGTGTCCTGGCGCTTTTTCTCCTTCCGGGGGTTCTGAGGTCAGCCAGCCCATGGCCGCCGACAAGAGGAGCATGCCCCACAGCCGCGCCCACCCCTGTGCCGCCGGACACAAGGGAGCGAAAAAAGGATCACCAAGGAAGGAAGAACAGTCAGTGGACGTCGCGCCGCGCCTCATCGCCCTCGGGGCCGATCCCGTAGGGCGCGACAAGGCGCCAGACATGGGCCGGCACCATGTTTTTCATGCGCCGGGGCGCCTGGCGGCGCAGGTGGAGCACAGTTTCCGCAGCCTTCATTTCCACACGGGTGCGCGCGAATTCGAGCCCCTTGGGCCCAAGCTTGGGCATGAGCCACGCCACCAAGGGCCGCAGCCAGCCGGGCATGGACCGCAGCGGCAAGCCGCCGGCCGCCCGCTCCGTGTTCTTAATAAAGGCCTGGACATGGGCCGCCCGCTTGCCTTTCGAGCCGGGCGCGACAAGCGTCACCTCCTTGCCCAACAGGTCCACAAGCTCCTCACCCCGATCATTGCGCACCAGCAGCCATTGGTCCCCCTGCCCGCCCATATAGCCCACGGTGAGGTCAGCCAGCACATTGGTGTAGTCCACACAGGTGCGGCAGGTGAGCGGGAAAAAGTCCGGCGGCAGTTTCGAGATGGGCAGATGGAGAAAGGGGATTTCCTTGCGCCGGCCATCGGTGAAACGCAGTTCCACCTGGAAATCCGCCCGGAACTCCAGATAGGTGATCGTTTCGGGCTGGTCTGAGAGCAGGGCCAGGAAGTCGTGGAAGCGCTCCGTTGTCGTATTGTCAGAGCACGGCGTTCCGATGACATAGAGCCGCTCAAAGCCAAGTTCCGCCTCAAGGGCCCGCAGCGCATAGACCTGGCACGGGATACCGATAACCGCGATGCGCTTGAAACCTCGCGCCTTCGCCGGCTCCAGGAGCGAGAGCAGCGGCGCATAGCCCATGCGCATGCCGCGGCAGTCGGCGAGGCCGGACGCCTCGGTGACCAGCACCGGAACGGGCTTCCAGCGGTCGCCAGCGTCGGGCGCCATGGTGGCCACCGCATCCACGGCGCCGGTCTCGAGCAGCCGCTCGGCAATGCGGGTGGTGATCCCTGTCCATTGGGCGCCCGATTTGGGCGTGTTCAGGCGTGCCTGGACCATGCGCTTGAAGGGCCCGAAATGCAGTTCATCAGGCCGGGCAGCATCGCGCTGGCGACCATGAACCTGG
Organism: uncultured Alphaproteobacteria bacterium; assembly: GCA_964449455.1. Classification (GTDB taxonomy): domain Bacteria; phylum Pseudomonadota; class Alphaproteobacteria; order JAJFIK01; family JAJFIK01; genus CAYUYV01. The sequence goes on from CAYUYV010000035.1 coordinate 27,761, forward strand.
GCTTCCAATCGAGGATAATCGGGCTTGATGAATTGGCAGGCCCGACCGCAGGCCTCGGGTTCCGCCATACGGGACACGCCGCAGTCCGTGCAAAGTCCCCGCTCCGCTGCCGGCCCCGGCTCGGGTGCGAGGAGGGCCGGATGATCAGATGCCAGTTGTGCCATAACTTGAGTTTAGGACGATTTTGCCCGGACAAAAACCGCGATCATGCCAGTGGCATATCCTTGATGCCCCTTCTCCTGGGCGGGCTTTTTTCTAAGAGGTGTCACCCCCAGCCAAAGCGTTTGAGACCGAAAGCCTGATAGAGACGGGACAGCCAACGCTCCTGGATGATCTGGGCGATGATGGTCGCGAGGGTGATGATCTCCATGGCCGTCCAGGTCCAAAAGCCCGTTTTGGGCAGGTGGAAGGCGCAGGCCATCGCGGCAAGGAAAACGACACCGTGGATCAGGGCGAGAAACGGCACCCCGGCCCGGAACTGGCGATAAAGGTTTGCCTCAGAGCCCAAATGGTGCTGTCGCAGCCGAAGCCAGGCATGGGCAAAGGCCAGTGTCGCCGCCATGTGAAGGACGGCGATCGCCAGCCACCAGGCCTGCGGATCCAGCATCAGGCGGGCCGCCGCCACCTGCCCGACTGCCGCCAGAAACAGAATGGCAAGATCCGAAAAGGCCAGGGGCCAGCGCAGGATTGGCAGCACCGTCATCTGGATATAGGTGACGGCAATAATCGATCCCAGGGTGTAGAGCGCGTGGGGCAGCAAGAGCGGATCGGCATTGAGCAGAGCCCGATTGTCCAGAAACGCGTTCATGAACACACCAAAGGCCAGCACCTGGAGCAGCGCCCCAAGACCCACGCTATAGGACACCGCCTGGACATCCGTCCGGACCTGAAGCACTGCGGCGCTGTCCAGGCCTTCAACAGCAGGCTTTTCGGGCGTGTCAGACGGTCCTGCCATGATGTATTTGTCCCTAAGTCACCTTGGGCACAAAAGATGGCCCCTATGAACCGGTCCGACTATATGAACCGGTCCGACTATAGGACATGTTTTGGGGAAACTGCGTCAAACCCATTCACAAGATGCGTGACGCACCGTAGGCGGACGGGACCAACCCCGATCACGACCGTGTTGCTTGTGGACCGCTTGAGAAACCCGTCCGAAAACGGAACACCACTGTTCACTCTTGGAACACGGGCGACAATTCTCAGTACGGATCACCCTGGCAAAATTGCCCTAGCAACCATATCCGATTTTTCCAAAGCCTGGAAAGTAACGTTAAATCAAAGCGTTATGTCGCTCTGACTGCGAAGTGTCCCGGTTGAGGACAAGGGGTTTGCTTGCCTATATGGCGAATATGACAGATACAGAAGGGGCGAGCTCTGCGCCAACAGATCCGCTCGCCCCCCCTGGCCCATAACCACCGACCCCGGAAGGAGGTGATTGAGGTGGCAGCAATACACCTGATCATTCAGATCGCACAGTTACTATTACAACTGATCGATCTGCTGATCCAAATCCTTAACCACCACTCGCGGTGACGACGCCAAGACGATGATCTTGGATTGAGACCGTTCAGGACTGTCCTGGACGGTCTTTTTATAGTGTTTCAGGCCGTGGTGCCCAGCAGCGAATTTACTTTGATTAACCATATCCAAAGTTCGCACCAACAACGCCTTTACCTTTGGCACCTGTCTAAATTGTCATCAATCTTTCTTAACACAGCGTGACCAGCTGCCAATCGACCAAAATCGACGCAAGTGAGGCACTCCCGACTGGGTAGTTCGGGCCGGTTATCGTTTTGTATCGATGCCCATCGTCAGGCCGCAATCATCCGCGCGATCCACGTGTCGTGCCCGTGGACGACCACGCTCGGTGTGCTTAGGGTGCCCAACAGGAAAAGGCCCGTTCTGTCGCGGGTCTACGCGATAGGGGACGCACCGGTGAACCGGATCGCCATAACATTCTATATCGTCATTCAGATCCTCCTGTTGCCTGTGGCCATACTCGCAATCCTGTGGATGTCCTACAAGCAGCTTTGGGTGAGCCGGAAGCTGGGCCTGTCCCAGACCATGATCGAGGCGTTCAATGGCCGATGGGCCATGGCGGCCTTTGGGATGTATCAGGATCAAGCAGCCCTGCGCCTTGGCCGAGTCCTGCCGAATAATTCCGTGCTCGCCCTATGGGTTGTGTTGTTTCCCCTCTATCTGCTCCATAAGGTGACGGGTCGCCATCTCATCTATCCTCGCATTCCGGAGCCGGGTACGGAAAATATCGCCGACCTCATCACGGTGCGGACCTTCGCGTTCGACCAGTTGATCGGGAAGCACCGCGGCACGATGAGCCAGTTTGTGGTGCTGGGCGCCGGTCTTGACACACGTTGCTATGGCCCCCTGGCAAAAAGCGGGTTGAAGCTCTTCGAACTCGATCAGGAAGCGGAGCAGCGGCTGAAGCGGGAAAGCCTTGCCCGGGCCGGGATCGACCAGGACCATGTGCATTTTGTCGAAGTCAATTTCGAGGACGGCTCCTGGGCGCAAAGGCTCCTTGATGCGGGTTTCGATCCCACGGCACAAACACTCTTCCTGTGGGAAGGTGTGACCCTCTATTTGAGCGAATGGGACGTACGCGACACATTGGCAGCGCTTCAGTCCCTGTCTGCACCAGGCAGCGTGATCCTCGCCGATCTTTACGGGGCCCGCTTGCTCGCCACGGTCAACCGGGGCACAACCAAAAAGATGCTGGAGGCGACGGGTGAGAAGATGGGCTTCGGGCTCGATTTTGCCGCCGCTCCAGAACACGCCTTGCGGCACTTTGTGCAAAGCACAGGTTTTGCCTTGGGAGCACACCGGTTCATCGGCGGAGCCGGGGGCAAGGGCCCCTTCGCCGCGGTCGCTGAGCTTCTGGTTCAGGACCCATAAGGAGTTTTCCGCCCCATGACGGATCCAATTGGCCATATTGCGCGCATCTGGCGCTTTCCCGTGAAATCCATGGCCGGAGAACAGATTGAAGCCACGGCGGTGTTCCCCGGCGGCCTGCCCGGTGATCGGGCTTGGGCCCTGGTCGATACTGAAAAGGGACAGATCGTCAGTGCAAAAATGGTCAAGCGATTTCCCGGCCTGATGGGCTTTCGGGCACATCTGTCGTCAGAGCCCGAGGCCGGCGCCCCCCTCCCGCCTGCGCGCATCACCTTTCCCGACGGGAGGCAGGTGCTGTCGGACGCGGCCAATGCGGAAGCGGCGCTCTCGCACCATTTCGGTATCCCGGTAGAGCTTTACGGCCTCTCGGCGAGCCAGAGCACGGGCCATGTGGATGCGTTCCCCGTTTCCGTGATGACCACGGCAACGCTTGATGCTTTGCGGGCTGCTCGGCCGGACGGCCAGTTCGAGGACTCCCGCTTCCGCATGAACCTGATCGTCGATTCGTTCGAAGACGGCTTTGTGGAAAATGCCTGGATCGGCCGCACGCTGCGGATCGGCGATGCATTGCGGCTCAGTGTGGTCATGCCGGACCCCCGCTGCGTGATGGTCACACTGGCAACGGATGATCTGCCTGCGGACCCTCGCATCATGCGTATAATTGCCGGTGTGAATTCATTGCCCGTTGAGGGCGAAAAACTGCCTTGCGTTGGGGTCTATGCGGCGGTCCTGACGCCCGGTCCCGTGCAGGCCGGCGATCTTGTCTCCCTCGAAGCTGAATGAAGGGAAAGAAAGCGGGATGCCAATTGCTGACCGGCCCGCCTTCGGACCGGGCATGGCGCAGAGTGCTGTAACAGTGTCACAAAGGGCGTTTAGCATATCGGCGTGTATCTGGCAGGGAGATTTGGCGATGAATTGGGATGGCCGCTTGCGTTGGACCCTGGCCCTTGTACTGGCCTTTTGCGCACTGTTTCCCACTTCCACACTGTCTCCCACATGGGCCCATGATTCACCCCATCCTGTGGCCTTTCCCGACGCTGCGGACGGCCGCAAGACTTTGGCCGTTGATCTGCACACCCACACGGTCTTCAGTGATGGGTCGGTCTGGCCCACCATGCGGGTGGAGGAAGCCCGCCGGGATGGCCTGGCGCTTATCGCCATTACGGATCACCTGGAATGGCAGCCCCATCTTGACGATATTCCGCACACAAACCGCAATCGTGCCTTTGAGGTGGCGGCCATGGCCGCAAAGCGCGCCGGGGTGATTGTCGTCAACGGTGCCGAGATCACGCGCGGACAACCGGTGGGTCACGTCAATGCGATCTTTCTGAAGGACGTGAACCCGCTTATGCCTGAAGCAGTCTCGGCCCGCACGGGCATGGAGCTTTTCGAGCGCTTTGAGAAGAACTCCCCTGAGAATCTGGTGAGCGCCCGGGCAAGCATCGAAGCCGCGAACGCGCAAGGCGGGTTCGTGTTCATCAATCACCCCTCCTGGACCGGACAGGTGCTGAGCGGCGTTGCGCGCCTGACCGATTTTCACCGTACAATGATTGAAAAAGGCCTCATCCATGGGATCGAGGTTGGGAGTGGCCGTTACTTCTCTGAGGATGCGTTTCAGATTGCACTTGACCACAATCTGGCAGTTCTCGGCGTATCGGACATTCATGGCCTTATTGCCTATGACTACCAGGACGCAAGAAATGGTCTTTACAAGGATGATGAGGCGCCAGGCCACCGAACGGTCACGCTGGTGCTCACGCAGGAGGTCTCCACCTGGGACATCAAGACGGCCCTTGAGGCCCGGGAAACCGTTGCCTTGATGTCCCGAACCCTTTATGGCCGGGAGGCGCCTCTCATAGCCATCGTGGATGGGGCTCTTGATGCCAGCCTGGGCAAACCCATTCGCTCATTCACCGGGCCGTCTTCCGTCTTTCCCCTGACCATCAGCAATGCCGCCCCCATCCCCTTCACCATCCGGGTGACAAGCGAGCAGGGCTTTGTCGGCCATGGCCGCGTCTTCACCGTGCCGGCGGACAGCACCATCACCGTGCAGCTGACGGCGCTCCAAAACCCGTCCGCCCTCACAGCCCTTCCCATCGAAGTCATCAACGCCTACACCGCCCCCGAAATGCCCCTCGCCTTCGCGCTCGACATCGCACGCGCGGCGGAGTGACCAACACAAGGAGCCGTCTTCGGCCCGCGGCCGGGGACAGCTTCCAGCCTGAAGCCCCCCCTGACTGCCCCATTTTCGGCCCAATCACCCGATTCAGTTTACCGTCCTTCGGTTGGACCTTGTGCAGTTCATCGTCGAGATGTCCGACTGGCCGATTGCTCGCACCAGTCGGCTTCGAAAATTTCAGCGCGACACTTCTATGACAAATTTTGTTACTCCGCTCCTTGGATGGATCATGAAAATTCGGCCAAAATACGTTTACTCGGATTAAATCGTTGCAATTGTGATTATTTTTATGCAATTTCTTGCATCCATATCGAAGCACCATATAGAGTGTGCTTTGTACGTTCAGCTTCTAGGAGAGGGATTCTCAAATGCACACTGTTTTTTTCGCTGATCCGGCCGGTGCTGGAGATATTTCATTCAATGCCATGGTCGGTGGAGAGCAGGGTGATGCGCTTACCGCCTAATTGCGTATTTAAGAGATCACAAAGTGACTACCCATGTGAAAGAGCGGGCTGAAATGTCCGCTCTTTTTTTTTCGATCTCGCCCTCTCTGCTCGCTGAAGAATACTCCAGTTCACATTCAAAAGTTGCAGTGGTGGCGTGATGGATGTGCCCACCCGGACTCGTCTCAATAATCCGTCCAGAAAGCAAAGATTCACGCCTATAATGAGGCACTCCCTTTGAGCTAGTTCGTTTTCGTCGCCCAACAGGCCTTGGATCTGGTTACTGTCTCATTTCCGGACAATCAGCGCGGATACGGTTGACGGAATACGATCCTTCGCCGCCTCCCGAGACACCCTGCGTCTGCATGCTGTTGATCTTTGGCAGTCAGGGCAGGCGACATGCCGCCCATGACACGGCGTGGGTGGGCATTGAGGTGACGTGGTTGTCGGAGGGGATCTTTCTTGAGGGCAGAGGGGGCACAGCAATGGCGGCCAAGGATTCCAACTTCGGCGAGATCAATGGTCTCGACGGAGAAGTGAGACCGGTGCGTCAGGTCGTTGCGATCCCCCTTGGCCTCGTCGTCTTTGCCATGATGGTTTACACCATCACCATCGCATTGGACCCGATTTTCAATCTCGACACCTGCACGGATACGGAGATTAGAGAACTCAGGCAGTGCCAGGATCAGGGTAGCGGAGAGGGCGGGACGCAAGCGTCAGACAGTCAGGATCGGCCAGACAGTCAGGATCGGCCAGACAGTCAGGATCGGCCAGACGGTCAGGATCGGAACGGGCAACATCTGGAGAGTCAGCCCGGCAGTGAGCAACGCGCCTCCGCCTTGAGGGAAAAGATTTTCCATCGCATCGAAAATGCACCGCCTATGACCTGGATCCAAAACGGCACCAATGTCCTGGTCCTTTTTGTGCTGACATTCATCTTTCTCTATTACATCAAGCGGCTGACCTATCTTTTCGCTTTTTTGATTATATTCATCGTTATTCTTGCGGAATTCTACTTGATCATTTTCAGTCTTGAGGTCTCGAACCCGGAGCTGATCGGATCGGCTGTCTTGGGGCTGTTCGCGGCGATCTATTTTCTCTCCCAGATGATCGTCAATATAGAAACGAATATTTTCGAGCAGTCGAGGCGCGAGAAAAGTAGCAGACAGGATCAAACGCGAGAGTTCACCCTCACGCTGGTCCTGGAAGCCAGATCCGATCACACACTGAACTGGCACCGCGCCAACTTGCATTCTGTCTTACCGCCCGGCGTTCGGATGGATCCCAAAACGCACCATAAAATTCGCAGCCAGAAGGAGCGATTCAAATACAAGCCCCACACTGGGCCGCTACCCGATCGGGCACCCGTCCATGACTCAATCCTGTTCCTGCTCAACTACTATGAGTTTGTGGCCACGGGAATTCGTACCGGTGTCATCAATCAGAAAATCATAGAACTGACCATGGGTAACATCATCTACCAGTTCGTTGCTAAGGTCAGACCACTGATGGATGAGCAGATCGAAAAGAACAAGGAGGACCTGAGGAATCAGGCAAGAGCGCGCGGGGAAGACGATCCGCCTCCCGACGATCACGTCTATAGCGATCTGAAAAATCTGATCGAAAAATGGCGAGAGGGGAAAGTCTGGTTCGCCCGGGACATCGAAAAACCATCCGATAAGACCAACGGCTCGCTCTAGTGTGGCGGGTCAGGAATTCGCCCGCATGATCGGCGGGCTCCGTAGC
>CAYUYV010000036.1:0-24644 GCA_964449455.1 uncultured Alphaproteobacteria bacterium
CAACGGAATCATGTTCGCACCGCCCAAACCAGCGACTTCTTCAACAGCCTGTTAGCGGAACCCCCAGACTTCCACGGGTTCATCGCGGCCCTTGAGGGTCTGAGGTCCAAGCGGCGCGGCGCGCACCAGGACCCGATCTGCGCCAGCGGGATCCTCGCGCTGGGCCGCTCGCAGGCAGGCTGCGCTCATGGCGGCGCGGGTGCCCAGGGTGCGCGTCAGGGCTTCCAGGCGGCTCGCCACATTGACCGTATCGCCGAGCACAGCAAGTTCGAGGCGCCGTTCGGTGCCGATGTCCCCAACGACCACAGGGCCACAGTGGAGGCCGGCCGAAATGGTCAGCGTTGAGCCGCTATCATCCGCAGACGGCGCAACACCATCCGCGAAATCATCAAGAATCTGTGTGAGGCAGGCGATGGCGTTCGAAACATCGCGCGGGGACGGTTCGGGCGTGCCAAAGGTCGCCATCATCCCGTCGCCGATAAACTTGTCGAGCGCGCCGCCATGGGCAAAGACAGTCTGCTCAAGCCGGGCATGGACATTGCGCAGCAATTCGATCACCTGCACCGGCGTGTGGCGCTCCGACCACGTTGTAAACCCCCGCAAGTCAACAAACAGGACCGCGACATTCTGCTCCCGGATCTCTCCCAAGGTAGAGGTGCGATTGGCCAGACGGTCAACGGTCGCGGGCGAGAAATAGCGGGCAAGATTGGAGCGCTGACGTTCTGACTGCGCATGGCGCAACACCAGATCCCGGGACCGCTTCACGACACCGGCGAGCAGGGCGCCGAGAAGCAGGAGCAAGAAACAATTTTGGGCCGCGACACCCAGATCAATCGTATTCGGATCGCCGAATTGCGCAAATTCCCGCTGGGCGTCAGGGTCATTCAGGGGAATTACAGTCGTGTATGGCTGCAGCGACAGCCAGTAAACCCCTCCGGCCCAGGACAAAGCGGCAACAAACCCGCCCCACAACACAAGGGCCGGCCTGAAGCAGAATGTCAGGCTGATCAGAAGGACATAGACATAGGCGACGATCTCAAACCGCAGCGAAATGGGTCGTATATAGTCGATCTGAAAGAATGGATTGGGCCCGAGCAGGATATACACGACACAGATGAATTCGGACGCGATGATGGCATAGGCGTGCCAGTCCCGCCTCCAGCTTTGTCCGTAGCCCCACAACCGCAGATATTCGAGCCCAATAAAGAACGTGATCCAAGCAAAATAGTAAAAATTGCTTGGAAAGCTGCCAATGAAACACAGGAGAACGGCCGTTGCCGTGAGGAAATAGGCTCGTCCCCGCGCGGCAAGGCGCAACCCGGCGAGTTCCTCCGCCTCAAGGGCGCGGTGTGCCCGTTGATCCGTGTCGCTGTTCTTTAGGGGCGGCACCGACTGAAATGGCGCCTCCAGGAGCCGCTTGACCGTTTCACTGGCATGCAGGACCGCCTTTCCGGCAGCAGTCATGGGTTTTCTCCCTGGCCTTGTTCAGTGTACCGTGCAGATGAGACCCGAACGGATTGGCTCTTACACATGGCAGAATGCGGCTCTGTCCTTCGGTGCACTCGGATCAAGCAAGACGCGTGCGGCAACGGTCTGATCCCGCAGAAGTCCGGATAATGAGCATTGAGGCGCTCGGTGAACTGGCTCAATATGCGGCGCGGCGATCGTCCTTTGAGATGGGATCTTCTGTTTCCGGACAAGGGTTGTAGGGATTATCACGGCATAAGCTTTGCCGCCATGCCTCATGGCCCTGCTCAATGGACAGTGTGGAACATCCTGCCAAGCACAGCGCCAAAAGCGCCAAAGGTCCAATTCGCAATTTACCCATGCCTCGTGTCCGTTTTGCCCCACCGCTCAGAGTGGCCATGACCACTTGGTCAGGTGTTGTCAACGGCGCCGCCACGCCAACGCATTCCTACCAAATGATCGCTTGATCGACCATGGCGCATGGAACCGTGGGGAAGGGCAGTGCTGGTCTGATCAGTGTGTGCGGGTCGTGCGCACACGCACCGGTTTAAAATCGTTGTCCGATATGGAGGAAAATGGCGGAATTGCCGCTATCGCCCAGTGCCGCGCCGACAAAGAGGGGGCCAACGGGCGTCTCGGCACCCAGATAGAAGCCGGCGGAAAAGAAGGTGTCTTCTGCTCCGGGAATGACAAAGTCGAATTTGGCTTCGGCATATTCTGCAACAAGACCGGCATAAACCGGGAAGGTCACGATGCCTTCGGTTGAGGTCAGCTGTCTGAAGAGTTCTGCAGCGCTATAGACATATTCATTGGTCGGAATCGAGAACTCCGGATAGGCCGAAAGCCTGCGAAAGCCTCCAATCTGGAGCAGATCCACCGGATCGTCTTCTTCATTGTCCACGGCCTCATAGCGGCCGCTGACCGTGAGCCCAAAATTGCCAGCGCCGAATGCCGTCAGCCCCCCAAGAAAATATTTGTCCGTCGTAAAATTATTATCCAATGCAAAAAGACGTTGCCCACGCGCCACAAATCGCAAGCCGTCCCTTGGCCAGTCTCCCCGGTCCAGCGTGTCAATGCCGAAAACCAGGCCCGGTCCGCCGAATGAATATTCGATATCGCTTGCATCACCTTGCATGGGAATAAACTGATCAATGATCTGAATTTCCGCTTCCAGTTCTCCGGTCAACAAACTCCCGTCTAAACCAAAAACCCCCCAGGACCCGAGCTCCCGGCCGAACCGAACCCGGCCACCGGCCTGGCGTTGCTGAAATTCGCCCAAACGCACATCCAAAACGTCGAAGACCACTTCCTCGGACCTGTAAAACACATCCGGTTCAAAGAAAAAGCGGCCACTCTTGCCAAGCGGCTGGTAGAGCTTGAATCCGACCCCGTTATTGGTGCCCACTTCAAAGGCCAAGGCAATTTCACCGCCCCGTCCACTGAGCGGTCTTCGGGACAGGCGGCCACGAATGGAAAAGCGTGAGTCGCCATCGAAATTGTTGGAGGCGGCCAGACCCATTTGGAGCAGATTGCGGCCAAGCCCTTGTGGCTCCGCTGCGAGCACATAAGAGTCTGTGCTCCGGGCGAAATCCACTTCGCCGAGCCCGCCGAACGCCATCATCTCGTGAAAACGGTGGTGGAGGTCCTGCCGATCGAGACCTTTGTCCCGGGGCAGATCAAACCGTGCGCTAACCAAGTCATCATCAAGCCGCGACGTGTTCTCTACCCTGATGGGCAGTGTTGGATCGTGCCTTGCCGTCCGGTCAATCATCTGCCGGTTTTCCGGCGCCGCTCTGGCCTTGATGTCAAGAAGGGCATTCGCGAAACGGGTTGCCTCAATTCGGCCGGACTGGATGCCGGTCGCCGCCTTTTCGAAGGCAGACACGCTCAAATCATCCAGGTTCGGCCGGATCAGAACATCGGCATCGGTCAGGAGAGACACGGAGACGCGCCAGTTCTGCTCTACCGTCAGCCTGATGAGTTGTTGGGTGACATCCGCAACGGAGGCGCCCTGTTTCATCTCCGGGGCTTCGACCGTGGTATCAATGGCGATAATGATGTCGGCGCCAAGGGCTCTTGCGGCCTGCACGGGAAGCTGTTGGGACAGTCCGCCATCCACATAAAGGCGGCCGTCAATCTCCCGCGGGGCGAACGCTCCGGGAACGGCCATGCTTGCCAGGATTGCCTGCACAATATCGCCCTGGCCTATGGCCCGCGCTTGTCCGGTCGACAGGTCCGTGACAATGGCGCGATAGGGGATCGCAAGGTGATCGAAGTTCGCATCCAGCGGAATGTGAAAGAGAAGAGACCTGTAAAAGCTCCGTAGACCTTGCATCGAGACAAAGCCGCCGGGCAAGCGAATGCCATCATCGAAACCGGCGATGTAATTGCTGAAATAGTCGTCTTCACGCTCTTTCTGCAGAAAGGGTTTGTCACGGCGGCTGGTGTCACCCCGGAAGATGGCGCCCCAGTCATTGTCCTTAAAGATGCGTTCCAGTTCGGCGGACGTGTAGCCACTGGCATAGAGGCTTGCGATGACAGCCCCCATGCTGGTCCCGACAACGCAGTGAACAGGGATGTTCATTTCCTCGACGATTTGGAGCGCCCCGACATGGGTGCTGGCATAGGCGCCGCCGCCGCTCAGAACCAGGCCGACATCCAGCCCATCGGTGTCATCGTTATCGCAGGACTGGGCCGGCGTGCTCACCAAAAGCGCGATGAGCGAGGCGACGCACATATAGGCGATCCACATGGGCTGTCCCCGTTTGTCATTTGCCCCAAATGTTCTTAAGGCCCTATAGCCGTGATGGTTTTCATATCCTGAGGGGGCGCTCAAAAAAAGGGGGCATCCAGAAAATGGCGGGGCAGCGGATTTGCGAGGGCGTGCCAGCTTCGCTTGAGGGTGTGAGCCTGTCCGAGTGCAAACTAAAAAGTCTGTAAAGAAGCGGTCTGCCGACAGAGAGTATGGTTGATTGACCTTCCTTTCTCGGTCTCTTTCCATGTCGCCCAGGCCATACTGAACGAAGGTCTGTCGTCGGCCCGGTTTGGGCGGCATGCTTGCGAGAATCCTTCAGCATGCTGTGTCACAGGGTCGGCCAAGTCTTGACAGGGCTGACATAGCCGGGAGGTTTCACGGTGACGACGGGGCAGTCCACGCTGTTGAGAACGTCCTCCGCCGTGTTGCCGATGATGAAGCCGGGCACACCTGTACGGGCAATCGTTCCCATAATGAGCAGGTCGGCCTGGGACGCGGTGACCTCATCAGGAATGACTTTGCGCGCCATGCCGCGCCGGAGCATCGGAGCATACACGATCCGACTGCTCAGCGCCTCCCCGATCCAGGCCTCGGCATGCTGGATCAAGTCATCAAGGGCGCGCCGGTGCGTGGTCTGCAGATAATGGACATAGCGATCGACTGTCGCGTGGTCAGACGTATCGGGCGACCACAGACGGATAAGACCTTCATTGGGGGCGTCCCACACATGAAGCACCATGATTGTGGCCCCATCCACGGCCGCCATGGCCGCGGCGGTTTTCAGGATGGCCTCATTGAGCGCCCTTTGCGTCTCCGGCTCATCGGTCAGGGAGGCGTCCACATCTACGGCCGCCAGAATGGTCCGCCCCAGTTTCGTGTCCTGGGGCAGGGCACGGGGTTGGGCCGAAAGCCGTAGCCAGAGCGGACACGGACATTTTCGCATCAAATGCTGATCGGTGCTTGCGAAGAGGAAGCGCAGTGATCCGCCAATGTCTTCGGCGGTTTTGACGACCATGTCGATATCATGGGCCAGGACATGGCGGATGATCTCCAGAAAGCGTTTTCCCACGCGCACATGAACCGCAATGTCCCGGTCAGGAGCAATGGACGTTACAAGCCCTTTGAGCCTCGCCTGTTCCGCGGCCATGAGCCGTCTTTCCCCCTCGGCGCGCCCAATCCCGGTCACTTCAGGCAACCGGTCAAGTTCAGCCGGCATTTCGATCACGGTCAGCACTTGAAGCTCCGAGTGCCAATAGTCGGCCAGTGTCAGGGCGGCTTCGATGGTTTCGCGACTGGTCTCTTGCGCGCTGCAGGCGGCGAGGATGCTGCGCAACGGCTTGACAGCTTCGCCGCCGTGATCAGTCATGCTTGTACTCACGCGGGTAGCTCCTTCTGGCCAAGGGGGTCGGTGGCAGGGCGCCTGTTCGCAGGCGGATGACCACTGTCGGCGATAAGGCGCGCCGCCTGGGCGGCCGCATCGTGAAACGGCATCAGCACAAGATCCGCTCCGGCCGTGTGGCACAATCCGGCCGCGTCATCGGAATGGGCGGCGACGGCAATGCGCCCTGAAAATCCTGCATCTTTAAGCGCTCCGATCAGGGATCGGCGTGGGTCGTCATGGGAGAGCCCTGTGTCATGGTGGGGCACCGTCGATACGGCCCAGACCATGCCCTCAAGACGTAAATGAGCGACAAATTCCGGGTCCGTTGCGTCTCCATAAAGGGCATCGAAGCCACGCATGCGGGCATAGCGGACGGCCAGTGGATCAAAATCCACACCCAGGATCGACCAGCCCCGGCTTTTCAGCGCGTGAGCAATCGCAAGACCATAACGGCCGAGGCCGAATAGGATGATGTCATGGGTGGTTGCCAGTGCTCCGGGATCTTCTTCATGGCGCTCGCCGGCGCCGCGCGGCAGGACCATGGCAAGTGCAGGCTCAATCCACGCATAAAGATGGTGGGAATAGGTGATCATATAGGTGGAGGCCGCAATCGTGATCAGACCCACAAGGGTGACAAGGCCGAGGCCTGTTTCGTCCACATGGCCGATGGAAACGCCCATGGCCATGAAAATGAGGGAGAATTCACTGATTTGCGCGACCGTAAGGCCGGCCAGAAAGCCCGTACGCTGATGATATCCCAGGCTGAGCATAATCACCAGGACGATGAGCGGATTGCCAATCAGGACAAAGAGGGAGAGAACCAGCGCCGGGCCAACGCTCTGTCCCAGGACAGAAAGGTCAAGGGAGGCACCAAGGGCGATGAAGAAGAAGAGGAGCAGGAAATCCCGCAAGGAGGCAAGGCGTGCCGCGATCGCCTCGCGAAAGGGGGTCGATGCCAGACAGACCCCGGCCAGGAGGCCGCCAAGTTCCTTGCCAAAGCCCAGATAATGGCCCACTGCCGCCAGAAGGGCGGCAAGGCCGATGGCAAAGGAGACGAGAAGCTCCGGAGCCCGCGCAAGGCGCTCCACCAGGGGGTTGGCCAGATATCGGATGAACAGCCCGACCGCCAGAAGGCACAAGATGCCATAGACAAAGACCGCCAATATATCCGTATAGGCTGTGTTCTCTTCACTGCCGACACCGATAGCCGAGAGCACAATCATGGCCAGGACGACAACAATGTCCTGCACAATGAGGAAGCCAAGGGCGATGCGTCCATGGAGGGAGTCGATTTCCCGTTTATCCGTCAGCAGCTTAACGATTATGATCGTCGAGGAAAAGGTCAGAGCGACGGCCACATAGAGGCTCGAGACCATATCAAGGCCAAGACCCAGACCGATCAAGAAACCGAACAGCGTGGTGAAGGCGACCTGTCCGAGCCCGGTCATCAATGCGACGGGCCCGAGGGTGCGCACCAGGGTGAGGTCCAGCTTGAGGCCGACCAGGAACAACAGGATCGCGATTCCAAGCTCGGCCAAGAGATCAATGGCCTCGTCGGAACGGGCCACGTCAAGGCCTGAGGGACCAGCAATGATCCCGACAACGATGAAACTGACGATCAGGGGCTGACGCAGGATGAGACCCACAAAGCCGATGGTCGATGCCAGAACGAGGAGGGCTGCGACCTCGTAGAAAATATAGCTGTCAATGGCTGCATTCATCAGGATTGGATCCCGGTCCTGTCGATGAGAGGCCTGGCGAACCGCATGGAGAGGTGGCGGCGCACGCGCTTTTCCGTTTCGAGGATCATGAAGAACCCGACACCGACCGCGAAAATCTGAAGCGCATCGGCAAGGCTCAGCGGCCTTGTGTCGAAAAAGGCTTCCATGAATGGCGCATAGGTGAAGAGCAGTTGCAGGATGCTGACGGCCAGGATGGCCAGAAGCACGGGCCGTGTGCCCAGCACGCCCGTCAAGGTCAGGGAAGAATTGTTCAGATAGCGCACGGAAAACAGATAGAAGATCTCCATCACCACAAGGGTGTTGACGGCCACCGTGCGGGCCTGCTCGACACTGGCGCCCTGGGCCTGGGCAAGGGCGAATTTGCCGAATATACCGGCGCAGAACAGCACCGATACCAAGGTGACCCGCCACAGGACGAGGCCGGACAGGATCGGCTCGTCGCTCGGCCTTGGTGGGCGGCGCATGATGTCGTGCTCGGCCGGCTCAAAGGCCAACGTCATGGCCAGCAGGACCGAACTGACCATATTGACCCAGAGGATCTGCACCGGCGTGACGGGAAGAGTCAGCCCCAGGAGGATCGCCAGAACCAGACTGGCAGACTCTCCGCCATTGACCGGCAGCAGGAACGTGATCGCCTTTTTGAGATTGTCATAGACGACCCGCCCGGCGCGCACGGCGGCTGCCACGGTCACGAAATTGTCGTCGGCAAGGACGATCTCGGCGGCTTCCTTGGCCGCCTCCGTGCCCTTGCCCCCCATGGCCACGCCGATATCGGCCCGCTTCAGGGCCGGCGCATCATTGACGCCGTCTCCGGTCATGGCGACCACGGCGCCATTGGCCTGAAGCGCCGTCACGAGGCGCAGCTTGTGTTCGGGACTGGTCCGCGCGAAGACATCCACGCTTTCGATCCGCCTGCGCAGGGCCGCGTCGTCGAGCTGGTCGATGTCGGCGCCTTCGAGAATGGCGTTCGGATTCTCCAGCCCCAACTGGCGGGCGATGGCACTGGCCGTTCCGGCATGGTCCCCGGTGATCATCTTGATGCGGATGCCGGCGGCGCGGCACTCCGCGACGGCCTTGATGGCCTCTTCACGGGGCGGATCGATGAGGCCGGCGAGGCCGACCAGAGTCAGGCCGTCCTCCAGATCCCGGAAGGACAAGGTTGTGTGGTCAGCCGGCACACCGCGCATGGCAAAAGCCAGGACACGCTCGCCGCGCGCTGCGATCCGCGAGGCCTCCTCCCGCCAATAGTCCGGGTCGAGCCGGCTTTCATCCCCGGTCTCGCCGATCTGATACTGGCACATGGCCAGGATCTTTTCCGGTGCGCCCTTGACATAGATGACACCGTGCCCGTCGTGATCATGGTGCAGGGTCGCCATGAACCGGTTGGCCGAGTCGAAGGGGATCGTGTCCGTGCGCGGCAGAATGCCCCGCAGTTCTTCCGGCGCCAGGTCCATCTTGTGCCCCAGGGCCAGAAGGGCGGCCTCCATGGGATCGCCGCGTACGGACCATCGCCCGTCCCCGGACGGCACCAGGTCCGCCTCATTGCACAGAACAGAGGCCGTGGCGAGGGTCATCAGCAGGGGATAGTCCGCCGGGCTGCACTCGTCGTCCTCCAAGAAAACCGCGCCATCGGGGGTATATCCGCTGCCGCTCACGGTGAAGAACCGTGCCGCCGTCACGACGGACGCCGCCATCATCTCATTGCGGGTCAAGGTTCCGGTCTTGTCCGAACAAATGACCGACACCGAGCCCAGGGCCTCAATGGCGGGCAGCCGGCGCACAATAGCATGGCGGCGGGCCATGGCCTCCACCCCGATCGCCAGCGTGACCGTCAGAATGGCGGGCAGGCCTTCCGGGATTGCCGCAACCGCGAGGCCGACCACGATCATGAAGATCTCGGTGAAGGCAAAGCCCCCCAGGGTCAGCCCGTAAAGGACAATCAATAGGCTGACGATCAAGATGAAGCCGGTGAGCCATTTGCTGAACTCGGCCATCTGGCGCAACAGAGGCGTCTCGATCAGGCTCACGGAGTCAATCAGTTTGCTGATTTTACCAATCTCGGTCGCCGCGCCGGTCCCCACGGCAATGCCGCGACCCTGGCCGGCGCTGACGATGGTTCCGCTGAAGGCCATGGACCGCCGGTCGCCCAGCACCGCCGCCCCAGGCATGGGATCGGGCGTTTTTTCGACCGGCAGGGACTCGCCCGTGAGGATGGCCTCATTGATCCGCAGACCCCGGGTCTCCGCCATGCGCAAATCCGCCGGGACCCGGTCCCCGGCCTCTAGAATGACCAAGTCCCCCGGAACCACATCCTCGCTCGCGATGGCCTGGCGCCGGCCGTCTCTCAGCACCGTTGCCTCCGGGGCCAGCATGTCGCGGATTGCGGCAAGGGCGCCTTCCGCTTTGCCTTCCTGGATAAAGCCGATCACGGCATTGACCACCACGACGGCCAGGATAACGCCGGTGTCCACATAATGGCCCATCAGGGCCGTCAGGGCTGCGGCGCCGAGCAGGACATAGATCAGCAGGCTGTCGAACTGGCGCAGGAAACGCATCAAGGCAGTGGGTCTTGCCGCCTCCGGCATGCGGTTCGGGCCGTAACGCTCGCGACTGGCCGCGACCGCTGCCTTATCGAGGCCGTGTATTGTCGTCTCAAGGCGCTCCAGGACCGCGGCGACAGTCTCGCTGTGCCAGGCCGGTCCCGTTTCGCCGGAGTCTTTAGAAGCCATCGTCGACGCTCTCCGTACTCGACATCAACCATGAAACAGCGTCCGACCGCCGCGCGGCGGTCGTGACGGACCGACCCGTTGCGTGCCCCTTGGGCCCCGTGGTTGGGACTTGCGCGTCAGAGCCGCTTCACGAGCCACGCTCGGACGGGGGCTCCCAACTGGGCGCGCAGGTCGCCCGTTCGTTGACGAAGGCCTCCAGGTCCTTGACCGCGACACGGAATTCCCGCCCCAGCTTCACGGCCCTTAGTTCCTGGCCGTGAATCCAAGTGCGCACGGTTGGCTCACTGACTTTCAGAAGTTCTGCAACTTCGTGGGTCGTCATGAACGGCTTGCTGAGCATGACCAACTGTCTCCAGATGGGTTCATTGATATCTGACGCCGCCAAAATGCCCTTGACCTAGCTCAATAGCTCTCAGCATAGCTCAGTGATGCTCAAAAGCTATCAAGGCGATCGAAGCCAGCCAAACCGTGCCGGCCGGCCTGTGATGGGCACGGGGAGAAGGGGAGGCGTTTTGAGGGCCCTCACCCAAGAACGAAGACGAGGGCCAAGGCAAGCGCTGCAAAGGCGAACAGGAAGGCGGCGCCATTTCGTTCGCGGGCCAGCTCTTCAAGCGTTGAGATTAAAGACAGGACGGACGGCGGCTTACCAAACCGGGCCATGAGCCCTGTATCATCTTTATAAAGCGCTTTTCTTTGCTTCAGGCGGGGCAAATGATGGGCCAAGGCCACGATGTCGCCTTCCGGAATCGCAGGAATATCTTTGTGCAGAGGAATGCCTCGCCGCTCGGCCCGGATCACGAAGGCCGCGGCCAAGGCTGCAGCGGCGAGGAGGGGCCACAGGGACGTCCATAGGCCGGACAGGGTGAGCGAAGCTGCCGGCGCGTTCAGTCCAAGACCGGGCAGGAGTTGGGCTGACGCGGCTGCAGCCAGGAATGGACCCCACAGCAACGCCGACGATCCAGCACCGGGCGCTTTCATGTTCAGCCGGAGGAGGAAGCGGATTAACAGAAGCGATGTGGCGAGCGCCGAGAATGGCAGGGCCCCATAGATCAATCCGCCAAGCCACAGGTCCTTGCCGGATGCGGCCGCATCCTTGAGCAGGTCCTTGGCAAATGCCCCAGCAGTCAAGGGCGCGCCAGCGATGGACACCGCGCAAAGGCCTGCCGCAACAAAGGCGATTGTCCGCGCCATGCCCGCGGAGCGGTCCACAACGCCGACGGCGAAGAATAGGGCCGCCTTGGCAAAGCCGTGATGCATGGCATAGACCGCCACCATGGTCAGTATGGGGCCTGCAAGATCCGGCGCGCTGAGGCCGAGGCCGATCCCTGAGACGATGAGGCCCATCTGGCTCAGGCTTGAATAGGCCAACACGGCTTTTGGGTTGGTCTGAACCATGCCGACGCCTGCACCATAAAAGGCCGTGAACAGACCAACAAAGCCGATGGCCGGTGCCAGTATGTTGGCCGGGGCCAGATCCGGGGCCAGATCATGGCCCAAGGGCAAACACAGCGCCATGCCCAAAATGCCCGCCTTGATCATGGCGCCGGACAGGACGGCCGAGGCGGGCGTTGGCGCGGCAGGATGCGCCAGCGGCAGCCAGACATGGAGTGGAACCTGTCCGGCCTTGACGGCAAAGCCCGCCGTGAGAAGCGCGATGGTTACAGGATCAGAGGCAATGGCGGCGGGAATGAGCGCTATCTCTCGGCTGCCTGAGGCCGCGCAGGCGCGCAGGAAGCCGAGCAGCACCATGGTTTCCCCAATCATGGAAAGGATGATATAGACTGTCCCGGCACGGAAGGCCGCCCGCGTTTCGTCATGGATCACCAGGATGAAGGATGATAATGTCATCAGTGCAAAGAAGAAATAGAAGCCAGGCACATCCAGGCAGATGACGAGGCCCAGACTACCGGCCATGGACAGCAGGAAAAAAATGGCAAACCGCGCCGCATGGGGCCCCCGTGGCATGTAGCCGGCCGCATAGACCCCCGCCAGGAACCACAGCGAGGCCGTCACCAGGAGAAGCGGGCGTCGCAGCGGATCAAGCCCCAGATCAAGCCCCAGCAGAACGGGGGGCAGCGTTGCTGAGGACCCATCCGGTGCTGTCAGGGCAAAGAGCAAAGCCGGCAAGGCGGCAATCGCGGGTAGGATGCGGCGCCATGGACCCGCTTCGAGCAGTATTGCCGGTCCAGTGAGAAAAAGCGGCAGGAGCGGCGTGAGAATGGCCAGCGCTGTCATCCTGGCACCATATATCTGCGTTCAATGATGAAGAGCACCCATTGGAGGGGACTGGCCCCAAGCCCGGCAAAGAGCCCCACCATCAGCGCCGCTGACGCCGTGAACAGGGCCGGCCCCACAATCAGCACCGATGCCGGCTTTGGCATGGCGGACTCATCCGTGTCTTGTGGTTCCCGGAACCAGCAGCGATAGACCAGAGGCAGAAAATAGGCGGCATTGAGCAGTGTACTGCCGGCCAGGACCAGAATGATCCAGTCCATGTCCGCCTGAAGCGCGCCAAGTCCCAGATGCCATTTGGAGATGAAACCGGCCATGGGGGGCAGGCCGATCATGCCGAGGGCCGCGATGCTGAAGGCGAGCATGGTCACGGGCAGCCGGCGTCCCACCCCATCGAGCTGGGCGATCTGTGTGATCCCAAGGGTCTTTTCCAAAATCCCGGCACAGAAGAACAAGGTGATCTTCATGAGGCCCTGATGGACCAAGTGGACAAGGGCCCCGACCTGGCCGAGGGGCGAGAGGAGTGACAGGCCTAGCACGATATAGGAGACTTGGCTGACAGTGGAAAATGCCAGCCGCTTCTTGATCGCTGTCTGGCGCACCGCGAGGAGGGAGCCTCCCAGGATCGTAATCGATGCGGCGAGCGCCAGGCCAAGGCCGAGTCCCAGCTCGCCCATGACATCGACCCCGTAGACATCAAGCACGACACGGACAATCCCGAAGGCGCCTGCCTTCACCACTGCAACAGCGTGAAGAAGCGCCGACACGGGCGCAGGCGCGACCATGGCCGAAGGCAGCCACCCATGAACCGGGATCATGGCGCCCTTCACGGCGAGCCCGGATACCATCAGTACAAAAATGACTGTCGCGATGCCCGGTGCTGTCTGCGCAAGCTGCTTCAGACCCGTCGACGCGCCGGGCGCGAAATCGCCTGAGCCGGTCAAGGCCTGGAGCCAGAGAATGCCGACCAGAAGCGCGGCACTGCCGCCAAGCGTGTAACGAAGATAGCGCCCTGCCGCGGCCAGGGATTCGTCATTGCCCTTATGGGCAACGAGCGGCAGGGTGGACAGGGTCAACAGCTCATAAAAGATAAAGAACGTGAACAAATTGCCTGACAGCGCAATCCCCACCGTTGCAGAAACGCACAGGCTGAAAAAGCCGAAAAAGCGCCTCTGCTCAGGGTCCTTGTCCAGATAGCCGATTGCGTAAAGGGTCGTGACGAACCACAAGAGCGCGGACAGAGTCACAAATAAAAGGGATAAGGAATCAATCCTCAGAAGGACTGTCAGTCCAGGCCCGATATCAAAGCTGAGACTGTAGCGCTCGCCCGCGCCCACTTCGAGCAGGAGGAGGCCGACGACCAGGAGCTTGAGGCCCGCACCCACCATATTGACTGTATTTCGGGCCAGCGCCTGGTCCCGGCCCAGCAGGAACACGATAACCGCCGGTGCGAGCGACAGGCTCACAATGGCAAGCGGCGCGGTCCAGGCCGGAATCATGGAGCGGCCTCCGCGATGAGATCAAACAGAGGCGCCGCCGCGAAACCAAGGGCCACACTCGTCAAGGCCAGCATCAGGGCGGCAAGATCCTTCGCCCTGGGACGATAATCCTGTGCAGGCCGATCATCAGTAGACGGTGGGGTGAAAACCGGCAAGAGGAAGCGCATCAAATAGCCGGCCGCGAGCAAGCCGCCCGTCACGAGGACCACGGCCAAAAGCCAGCGTCCTTGATCAAGCGCCTGCCCAAGCAAAAGCCATTTGGCGAGAAAACCGCCACTGGGTGGCAGCGCCATGATGGACAGGCCCGCAAGGCCAAGGGCGAAAACCGGCACGGGAAAGCGGCGCGCGGTGCCGATCAAGGCCGACCGGTTGTCGGAGCCCAGGGCCTGGGACAGGGCGCCGGCTGCGAGGAACAAAGCCGCCTTCGACAGGCCGTGGGAGATGAGATGCAGCAGCGCTGCACTCCAGGCAAGGCTGGCCCCCAGGCCGGAAACGGCAGCCAACGGAAAGGCGACCAGCGAATAACCGAGCTGGGCGACCGTGGAATAGGCGATCATCAGCTTAAGGCGCTCCTGGAGCAGGGCCATGACCGAGCCCCACACAATCGCACCGGCACCGAACAGGCCGAGGAGACCCATCAGGGCGGGGGTCGCCAGCCCCGAAAAGGTCTCCGCCCACAAACGGATGAGCAGATAAAGCGAGGCCTTGACCACAAGGGCCGACAATATGGCGCTGACCGGCGGCGGGGCCGAGGCATGGGCTGGCGGCAGCCAGGCATGGAGGGGCCAGATCGCCGATTTCATCATCAGGCCCAGCGTGACAAGAAGTGCAGCGGCCGCAGCCGGGAGAGAGGGGCTGAGTGCCCGAGCCGCCAGACCCATATCAAGCACCCCCGCCACCCCGTAGATCAGGGCCACACCCATCAGGAACAAGAGCGAGCCAAATGTGGCCTGGAGCAGATAGCGCATTTGCGCGACCAGAGGCGCGGCCCCGCCGGCAAAGGCCACAAGCGCAATCCCCGACAGGCTGGTCAGCTCCAGGGCGACATACATGTTAAAAAGGTCGTGCGTGAGGAATGCAGCCGACAATCCGGCCCAAAGCAGAAATGTCAGAGTCCAGAACAGAGCAGACCGCCGCCGGCCATCCTCCGTCCGGGCGGTTCCAAGAGTCTCATCCCCCTTCGTGTAAAGAGCGATTGACGCCATGACGATCGCGGTCATCACAAGGAAGAGGGCCGCCGGCCCATCTGCCCGCAGACCGATGCCCAAGGGCGGCGCCCAGCCGCCGAGCGCCACGCGAATGGGGCCGGTCTGGGCCACCGTGACGGCGAGCGCGGCAGCGACAAAGCCGCCAGCGGGTATGGTCACAAGAACGCCAATGCGGGGGCTGACCACGAAGGACAAGAGCGCGCCGGCCAAGGGCACCAGGATGGCTGCGGCCGGCAGGGCCAGCGCCGCGGTGAAAGTCATGTCCAGGGCCATGGCGTCAATCCTTCGCAGCACCGTCAGGAGACGGCACATCGATGGTGAGCCGGCCCGTCTCGGTCCGCAGCCTGACGAGAAGGGCAAGGGCGAGGGCCGTCATGGCCACGGTGACCACGATTCCGGTGATGACAAGCGCCTGGGGAACAGGATCGGGTCCGGGTTCGCCAGCGCCCCGCGCCGCAAGGGCACCCAGGACGACAAAGGCGCCGCTGCCCATAATGTTCAGGGCCAGGATCCGGCGGATCAAGTGAGCCCGCAGGACCGTGCCCGCCGCACCCAGAACAAAGAGGGCCATGCCGGTGAGGGCGTAGATGTCAGCCGGGCTCATGGCGCCGTCTCCTGAGGGGGCGATGACGCCGGTGTCCCCCCGGCAAGGAGGAACAGGAGCGCCCCAACGGAAACAAGGAGCCCAGCCTCAATGACAATGACAAAGGGTTTTGCCAAGGCGGGCGGGAAGTCAAGGAATCCCCGGCCCATTATGAGGCATGCGGCGCCGGCAAGACCGAACACGCCCACACCGCCGGCCGCCATGAATCTCAGCCAGGTCGCGCCGTGGCCCGGCACGGACCAGACCCCGGAAATGGCCAGCAGCACGAGTGCCGCTGCCAAAACCGTGCCCCCTTGAAATGCGCCGCCCGGATCATCCGCGCCCGTCCAGAACAGATAGACCGCCATGAGCACGCAGAGCGGAACAAAGGCCCGCAGCAGGAGAGCGAGTTCGGGCTCGGGCGAGGGCAGGGGCGGGAAGTTGCCGGACCGGGCCGTCCAGCCGATATGAGGGGCGAGGACGAAAACGCCGATCAGCCCCAGCAGGACTACGGCCTTTTCCATCATGGTCTCAAAGGCCCGGAAATTCATGAGTACGGCATTGACCCCGTTGCCGAGCCCGGTCTCTGGCTTTGCTGTGTCAACGGCCGCTCCCAGTACGGATGGCGTGTCCGGAAGGGCAAGGGCCGCAAGGCCCAAAAGGACGAAGGCCACAACCGCACCCACGGCCCCAAGGACCTCCCCGGCGCCGAAACGTTCTTTGACGTCAAGCCGATCAGCCATGTCCGGTCTGGCCCTCCTGCGCCTTGTTGTCGGATGGGCCGAGCCCGGACTGTTCAGGCTTTGCTGCTCCTGCAAGGCGGGCCAGCGTTACCATCAGAAGAATGCCTGTGATGCCCGCACCGACGGCGGCTTCCGCCAGGGCCACATCGGGTGCCTGAAGTCGCAACCAGATCAGGGCCAGAAGGGCTCCGAAAACGACGAACAGGATCACGCCGGCAAAGACCCGCGGATGGAAGAGCGATAGGCCCGCGGTGACCACCGCTCCGCACGCCAAAACCACATCAAGGATCAGCAAACCGTTCATGCCGGTCCCTCCGCTTTCTGATCGTCCTGGTGGCCCGTATGCAGGGCCCGCCGCCGGCGTGCGGCGACAAGCTGGGCGGCAGTGGTCGCTGACACCATGGCCACGAACCAGACCAGGACCAGTTTGAGGGCTTCGCGCGGCGAGGTCGCCTGCAGCATGAGCCCTGCAACCACGAACCCAAGGCCCAGCGTGTCCGCCTTGGTGAGAGCATGCAGCCGGGAAAAAAGATCCGGCAACCGCAGGAGCCCAATGGTGCCTGCAATGAACAGAACACAGCCCGCGGCAATGAGAATGGTGGACACCGCATCCACGATCATGGTGCCCCCGCCTTGTCTTGGGGCCCGCATGAATCCTGTGGACCCGGATCATCCAGACTTTCAGCAAGGGCGAGCCGGGTGAAGGCCGTCACGGTCAAGGCCGCCAGCAGGGCCAGGAGAATGGCCACATCAATGGCGCCGTCGACATCCTCCGCCGCGCCGATCAGAAGCGCAAGAGCGATGCCGGTGGTTCCAATGAGTTGCGCCGCCGCCATCCGGTCAGCCGGGTCAGGTCCGTACACGACACGGAAGAGACCAGCGAGGATGGTCAGGAAGAGCACGGTGGCCGCCACGGTGTAGACCAGTGTCATTGGGAGGCCCTCGTCTGAATATGGCGAGGGATGATGACATGATCAATCCGTTGGTGTTCCGCATCAAGAACTGCGTGAGTCTGATCATCGGCGGTAAGAAGATGCACCCAAAGATGCCCGTCCCGGTCCCGCCCGGCCGCCAGGGTTCCCGGCATGAGGCTTATGATGCCGCTGAAGACAGCGCCCGCCATGGGATGTGATGTTGCCTCCCCGGACCCGTATCGCACGAAAAGCGGCTTGATGGGCAGTCTTGGGCGCAGGACACGGGACGTGACATCCACGCCGCCCAGAAGAGCGCGCCACAGGGCGCCCGGCATGTAAGCCGCGGCAGCGAGCGGTCTGGCCAGAACGGCCTCAGGCTCATCCGGGCCTTGTGCAGCGGCGTGCCGTTTGGCCCACAGTGATGCCAAAGCTGCAGCGAGCAGACCGAGCAGGAGGAAATCCCAGCGGGTCGGTGCGAGGATCAGCCAAGTGCCATAGGTCAGCGCGAATGCTCGAACCCCTGCAGTCATGCGCCAGTCCTCGCAACAATACCGGGTCAGCGATCCATTGAATTCGCATGCCCAAGCGATCCAAGCGTTTTTCTGGCCGAATGCGAAATCAAAGTCATGTCATGATATCAGCAGTATGGCCTTTTGTGACAGGAATTACCGGCCCATTTTCGCTGCGGAGCCTGCCGATCATTCGGGCGAATTCCCGACCCGCCAGACTAGTGTCGTGGATCAGAAGTCCGCATGAGAAGTCCCGGCACGTCCGTCTGCGGACTTCTGATCCGAAAACGACACTAGAAACAACATATTGCTAGTGTGGCTCTTGGGTCAGGCATTCGCTACGGAGCTCGCCGATCATGCGGGCGAATGCCTGACCCGCCACACTAGCCCCAAGCCCCAAAATTCCCCATTTTGTTTGGCACCCCTTACCTCCTATCACCGTTTTCATTGGCATCGGTAGAGGGGAGAACAGCCATGCAACGCTTGAAGGACCGATCGGTCTTCCATCTCAATGGCATTACCGCTTTGATTTTAATCATTGTACTGATTACAGTCAGCATCGGCTCCACGAGACAGTTGCTTGACGCTTTGGAATATGGCGATCCCCTTGGCGCCGGCCTCGCATCCTTGATCGCCGCCCCCGCGATCGTGTTTTTTCTCCTGGGCCGCTTCTTCACACAGCAGCCCAATGAGGCCAGTATCATTCTCTTTTTCGGCAGCTATGTCGGGACGGTGAAGACCAGTGGCCTGCGCTGGACCTTGCCGCTTACGGGCCGCCGCAAGATTTCCATGCGGTATGTTAATCACACCACGCCGCTTCTGAAGGTCAATGATGCCAATGGCAACCCGATCGAGATTGCCGCTGTTATTGTCTGGCGGGTGAGCGATGCGGCCCGCGCTTTGCTTGGTGTCGAAAACTACACCCATTTCGTCCACACCCAGGCCGAAGCCGCCCTGCGAGCCCTAGCCAACCGCTTCCCCTATGAGGCCGTGAGCGATACAGAGCAGACGTCCTTGCGCGGATCACCGGAAACTTTGGGTGACATTCTGCGGGCAGAGCTCCAGGAGCGTCTGGAGGTTGCGGGTGTCGACATCTCCGAAGCGCGCCTCTCCCGCGTCGCCTATGCTTCGGAAATCGCCTCTGTCATGTTGCGCCGGCAACAGGCCATGGCGGTGGTCGCTGCACGGCGCATCATCACGGAAAACGCGGTCGCCATTGCCACCGAGGCCACAAAGGCCCTCCACGACCAGGGTCTCATCGACGCCTCGCCCGAGGCCCGTACCCGCCTCGTCTCCAATCTTCTTGTGGCCCTTGTCGCCGAACACGACACCCAGCCCGTGCTTGATGTGAGTTCGTGAACAGAGCGGCGGACCAAGGATGTGGCTCGCACATGTTTCATCATTTGCGAGCGCATACGAAATCATCCGGAGCCGATTGGCATGAGCCATGGCGCGGACTCAAGTCCTCCGGCTGCGGAAGAGCCAGAGAATGGCGCCGAATCCGGTCCAGGCCAGAACCAGGAGCCATTCCTGAGGCCACACAAGGGCAGCCGGTGAGCCGGGCAGATAAAGTACGCCAAGGCCCATGGAGAGGGCGAGGGCCAGGATACCCACAGCGAGGCCATATGGGGTTTTGTAGGGGCGCGGAAGATCAGGCTCGCGCCTGCGCAGGGCGATGAAGGACGCGGCCACGAGACCATAGGCAATGACAATGCCAAAGCCGCCCGCGTCCACGATCCAAACCAGCGCCGGACGGCCCATCAGGGGCGCGAACATGGACAATCCGCCGATCAGGGCGATGGCCGCCCAGGGCGTGGCATAGCGTGGGTGCAGGGCGGCGAGGGCGCGCGGAAGCTCCCCTGCTTCGGCCAGCACGAACAGGGCCCGGCTCGCCCCGATAATGAAGGCGTTCCAGCTCGACAAAATGCCGGCAACGCCGGCGAGCACGATAAAGGCGCCGATTCCGGGAATGCCCCACAGCCGCGACGCCGCGTCAGCCGCGACAAGCCCCGCTCCGTCTTCGCTCAGCCCATCGCCCGCAAGGCCGACCGCCACCACGATGCCGGCATAAAACAGGGCTGCGGCAATCACGGAGATGATGAGCATGCGCCCGATATCCCGCGCCGGTGTGCCGATTTCTTCCGCCGACTGGGGAATGACGTCAAAGCCCACAAACAGGAAGGGTACCATGATCACCACGCCGATGATCCCGGTGAGGCCCGTCCAGGAGACCACCTCTTCCGTTGGCGCTCGATTGCCGATAATGCCGCCGGCAATGAGCACCACCCCCGCCACGAGCACGACCAGCACGATGATGGCCTGGACCCGGGCCGCCACCGCGATGCCGCGAATATTGATCAGCGTCACAAGCAAGGCTGCGCCAGCGCCGAGAAGCACTTCCGTCAGATGCACATCATATCCGGCTACGGTCCAAAGCTTGATCTGGCGCAGCTCCGGCACAAGGGTTGCGATCGCCACGGGCAAGGCGATGGCCTCGAAGGCCACCACAGAGACATAGCCGAACAAAATGGCCCAGGCCGCCACAAAGGCGGGCCCTCGCCCGAAGGCCCTTTGGGTATAGACATGCTCTCCGCCCACAAAGGGCAGGGCAGAAGCCAGCTCCGCATAAGTCAGCCCAATGATGGCCATGGCCAAGCCGCCGAGGCCGAAGGCGAGCGCCGCGCCGGCCATGCCGGCCCCGGACACCCAGGCATCGGCCAGCACCACCCAGCTCCAGCCGACCATGGCCCCGAAGGCGAGCACAAACACGTCCCAACGGCCGAGCGTGCGTTGGAACCCATGCCCAGTGCCTGGGCCCATGTCCACGGAACCAGTCATGGCGCGGTCCGCTCAAAGACGATTTGGCCCTCAAGCAGCGTGAGATCGACCTGGGCCTCCAGGATCTGATTCGGGTCTGTCTCCAGAATGTTCCGGTCCAGGACCACAAGATCGGCAACTTTGCCCGGCGTGATGGTGCCTTTCAGATCCTCTTCAAAGGTGATGTAGGCGCCGCCATGGGTGTAGCGGCGAATGGCGTCGGCCACGGGGATCCGCTCATCCGCACCATAAACCGTGCCCGATTGGCCCTTGCGGGTCACGGCGGCGTAGAGGCCCACAAGTGGCCCGATCGGGATGATATCGGAGGAAAAAGCGACAAAGACACCATGGCCGATTGGGGTTGCAACCGGATTGTTCCGTTCAAGTTTGGCTGGGGGCAGATAGGTGCGGTAGCGGCCCTCCAGGCTATAGGTAAAGTTGGGCTGCTGGGTGATGGCGATGCCGTCCCGCGCCATCTGCTCCATGGTTTCGGGCACTGGCGGCACGGTGAAATGGTTCAGGTAATGTCGGTGATTGCGGCGCGGGGCATCCTTCAGGATACGGCCGAACATGGCCGCCGTTTCCTCAATGGCCGCGTCGCCAATGGCATGGAAGCCTAACTGCCAGCCCTTGGCATGGGCTGCCCGGGCCAGAACCTCGATGTCTGCAAGCGGCGAGGCAAGGGCGCCGAAATACGTCACGTCATTGCGATAGGGCTCGCGGGTAAAGGCGGCGGGCCCGGTAAATCCGCCATCCACGAATACTTTCAGGGCACCGATTTTCAGCCGGGCGTCCCCCTGGCCGCTCACGCCATCAAAACCGTTGAAGGCGGCCATGGCTCTCTTCAGGCCGATATTCTGAAGGTGAGGGTCGATCTGCACGGTTCCCCGGGGTAGGGCGCGCGATGTGTCCGCATAAGCCGTCTTCCAGATGATCTCAAATTCAGTGATCGAGGCATTGGCATGGGTCAGGCTGGTGATGCCCAGGGCAAACTGGGCTTCCAGATTGTCACCCAGGGAGGCGGCGATATCGGCTGCATTGGGTTCTGGAATGAATTTCGCGACGAGGTCGAAGCGTTCTGCAATGACGCCCGTCAGGGTGCCGTCCTGCCCGATAAAAATCGTGCCGCCGTCGGGCTGGGGTGTGGCGGCGGTGATGCCGGCAATGGCCAGGGCCTTTGAATTGGCGACTGCGGAATGTCCACCTTCACGGGTGAGCAGGACTGGTACGTCGCGGGCCACGGCATCGAGATCCTGGCGGGTCGGCTTGCGCTTTTCTTCAAGGCGGTCCTCGGACCAGCCATAGCCCGTGACCCAACCATCGGGGCCAATTTTTTCCATGGCCTTGCGGATGCGGTTCTGCATTTCTTCGATAGAGGTGACGTCAGACAGTTTGATCCAGCCCCGGGCATTGCCCCAAATATGCGTGTGCGCATCATTAAAGCCGGGGATCAACAGACGCCCGTTGAGGTCGATGGTTTTTTCTGCCGTGTAGGCGGTATTGAGATCTGCGCCGCCGACGGCCAGGATGCGTCCGCCGTCCACCACCACCGTGTTGTGCACGGCGAAATCGGCTTCGGCGGTGAACACCGGACCGTTATGGAGTATCAGGTCAACTTGCCGTGGCTCGGCCATTGCGGGGGTTATGACAAGGGCGAGGGGCCCTGCCATAGCTGCCAAAAGGATTTTGCGCATTGTCATGGCCGCCTCCCTGGTCTTGGTGCCAGGCAAAGTATGCGACGGCCATGACGGAGCGTCTATCGGGTGGGGGCCGCGAACGCCTCAATGGAGTCGCCGAGCACGGTGACCAGGGTGTCGATCTCGTGTTCTTCGATGATCAGGGGCGGGGACATCACCAGCACGTCGCCGGCGGGGCGAATGATGACGCCGCGCGCATAGGCGTCCGCCACGATCTTCTTGGTAACACCGATTTCCGGCGCAAAGGGTGTTTTGGTCGCCTTGTCCGCCACGATCTCGACACCCGCCATGAGGCCAAAGCCCCGCACATCGCCCACCATGTCCAAACGGCCCAGGGTGCGCAGACGTTCATGGAACAGAAGACCCATGCGCGAGGCATGGGCGCACAGCTCCAGCCGTTCCATGATCTCGATGTTCTTCAGGCCCGCGGCACAGGCAACGGGGTGTGCGGAATAGGTATAGCCATGGGTGAACATGCCGGCGCCGGTCGGGGCGTTGGCGATACCATCATAGATTCGATCCGAGAAGATTGTCGCGCCAAGCGGGATATAGCCCGAGGTAATACCCTTGGCACAGACGATCATATCCGGGACAATATCAAAGACGGGTTCGGAGGCGAACATGTGTCCCAAACGACCAAAGCCTGTCACCACTTCGTCCGAGATATACAGAATGTCGTTCCGTCGGCAGACGTCCAGCGCGCGGGCATGATAGCCATCGGGCGCCATCAGGATGCCGCCGGCGCCCATGATGGGCTCGGCGATGAAACAGGCAATCTGGTCCGCACCCAGCCCA
This sequence comes from uncultured Alphaproteobacteria bacterium, assembly GCA_964449455.1. GTDB lineage: Bacteria > Pseudomonadota > Alphaproteobacteria > JAJFIK01 > JAJFIK01 > CAYUYV01. Next base: position 23,072 of record CAYUYV010000036.1, read on the forward strand.
GCGATTGTTTCCTCAAGCTCGTCAATCAGGGCATCGCAATAGGCTTGGGGCGCCAGATTGTTCAGGGGGCGATAAAGATTGGGGCCTGAAACATGGTGCACCAGGGGGTCAGGGCCGGTGGCCAGGGTGTGGAAGCGCTTGTGATTGCGCCGGATGCCGGTCATGGAGGCCGCGAGCAGGGTGCTGCCGTGATAGCCGTTCTCGCGGGCGATGACTTTGGTCTTTTCGGGGCGTCCCTGGGCCTGGAAATAATAATGCGCGATGCGGACGGCCGTATCGACTGCCGTCGATCCGCCCGTGCTGAAAAAGACATGGTCGAGATTGCCCGGCGCCAACTCCGCGACCAGGGCCGCAAGGTCGGCCGCGGGGCCGGAGGACATGTCGCCGAAGGTGTTGTAATAGGGCAGGCGGCGGACCTGGTCGGCAATGGCGTGCACCATCTCCTCATGGCCATAGCCGATATTCACGCACCACAAACCGCCGACGCCATCGAGATAGGACCGTCCGTCCGCCCCCAGCACATGGGAACCTTCGCCCCCTTCGAAAAAGCGTGAACCCGTCTCCTGAAAATCCGGAAAGGACGTGAAGGGGTGCAACAGGTGCCGCCGGTCCTTTTCGAACTGGGAATTCGATCCCGTTTGCCTCATCGTCGCTCTCCTGCAACTGGCTACGCATTGGTCAAGGGGCCGAAGCAGACGCCTTTGTGGCCCAAACTACAAGAGGTGGGCCAACAAAGGCGCATCGGCCCATGTCAGCCGTGGCCCATGTCAGCCGTGGCCCATGTCAGCCGTGGCCCATGTCAGCCGTGGATCGCCTGTCCCGCCGTGATGTACCAGGTGATGAGAACACCTGAGACCACGGCGCCAGGCAGTGTGCTGCCCGTCCGGCGCAAGGCCGTGACGGCCAGCAGACCCGTCAGGGTCAGGACCGGGACAAACTGGATCCCAATTATGGTGAACAAGGGATCGAACCCCGGGGGCAGGCTGCCGGTCGCGAACAGGACGCTATAGGCTGTGCCAATCAGGATCGCCATGCCCCCGGCTGAGGCGAGCCAGCCCGTCACATATTGTCCGAAGGCGCCTTTCGCCGAGGACAGAAGCGACTTTTCCATCGCCCAGTGGGAGAGGATGAAAAACAAGGTGAAGGGCAGCAGATAGATCAGAAAAGGGTCCAGGTGATGGGCGCCCATGGGCTTCAGAGCCACGACCCAGAACCGCATATCGCTCTGGAACACCATGCCTGACAGGGTGACAAGGCCATAGGCGAGGCCCACACCGATAAGGCCTACGACCAATGCGCCAAAGACAACGCCAACGCCCGCGGGCCGTGCCGTGATCCGGGGCGCGAGAAGGATGCCGATGAGGGCCACGACCCCATTCACCAGAGCCCAGGTCATGATCTGAGTGGTGATGTTCTGAGTGAGGAAGGGCTGGGGCACCAGGAGCAAGCCGAGCTGGGTTGCGGGAAAAAACAGCGCAGCCGGGAGAATGACACTGACGGCGAGGGTCAGCCACCAGCGCAGCCTTGAGCTTGCGCCTTCTGCGGCTTGGCCCGGCGCTGTCTGGCCCGGCGC
>CAYUYV010000036.1:24744-28305 GCA_964449455.1 uncultured Alphaproteobacteria bacterium
CGGCCCCGCAGCCAGCAGACCCAGAACGAGGGCTGCAACGCCGATTAGGGCCGCCGTCGTTCCGGCCTCCTTCCACATCCAGATCTGGTCCGTGCGCGGCTTTGGCGCCGGCGCGCCGATGGTGGTTTCCATCCAATCAATGACGTCGCCGATGGCGTCCTGGGACAGGTGATCGCCCGGATGGGTGGCGGCGGGCTGGGTCAGCAGGCGCGCGGTGCCCGCGGCGAGGTCCCCATAGATCCGACCGGGCTCCACAAGGGTATCCGTGTTAAACAGGGTCTGGAGTTTTTGGCTCTCGGCCACATTGGCGGATTTGTCCACCTCCCACATCAGCTCGGAAAATTCATCATATTGGCTGAAGATCACCGCCACATTGCGCGGCCAATCGGGGGTGCCCGCAGGCACGGCCCGGGTGCCTACGGAGGATCCAACAAGGGCGATGGAGGTGTAGGCATCCGGCAGGACATCGGCGGCCGCCAGGGCGGTCCATCCGCCCATGGAATGGCCTTCAAGGCCGATCCGGTCCGGATCGACAAAGGGCAGGGCCCGCAGATAGCTCACGCCCGCCGGGCCACCAAAGCCTTCCTCAAAGGCCAGATTGGTGCTGAAGCCATGGCCGCTCTGATCTATGGCGAGCACCACATAGCCGCGCCGGGCCAGTTCAATGGCAAAAGCGCTTTGGGTCTCTCGGGAGTTGATATAGCCGTGTACGGCCAGAATGCCGGGAGCCGGTGTGGCTTGTGTCGCAGTCTGCGGCACATAGAGATAGCCGGCGAGCAGTTTGTCCTCGCCGATGGGGATGCGAATATCGCGGATTTCAACGCCGTCCGATGTCTGCACCCTGGCGGCGACAAACCCGCCGGCGAAGATCAATAGCACGCCCAAAAGCGCCAGCCCAAAACGCCCCATCATGTCCGTCCATCCCCCTGCCAATGGTTCGAAGGTGAACGGGACTGTTGCAGCCTGGTTCGCCCCTGTCCATTGGTGGGGCGCGACGGTTCAGCCGAGATCGAGCCGCGCGACGACTTCCTCGCCAATCGCAAGCGAGGAGGTCAGGCCCGGACTTTCAATGCCGAACAGGGTCACAAGATTTTCGATCCCGTGATGCGCGGGCCCATCAATGCGAAAATCGGGCTGGGGTTCGCCTTCCCCATGGAGCTTGGGCCGGATGCCGGAATAGTCCGGGAAAAGGCTGCCGTCCTTGATGCCGGGCCAGAAACGCCGGATCGTGTCGTAGAAAAGCGGCAGACGCTCCGTCTCCACCTCATAATTTTCTTCGTCCACAAAATGCAGGTCCGGGCCGAAGCGGGCCTGGCCGCCCAGATCCCGCCGATAATGGGTGCCAAGGGCCCCTTTAATCGGCGGCGGATAGATCAGCCGGGAAAAGGGTGCCTTGCCCTGGAGGACGAAATAATTGCCCTTGCCGAAATGGATGGGCGGGATGTCCTCCGCCGGGAAACCATCGATGAGGCCGGCGACCTTCGACGCGCTGAGCCCCGCGGCGGTCACCAGATACCGGACTGTCAACGTGCCCGGATCATCGCCGCCCGTGCGCACGCGGAAGCCGCCGCCGGGAAGAGGTTCGGCACCCTCAAAGGGCGTGGTCAGAACAACGGCGCCGCCCACATCCTCGATCTCGCCCTGAAGCGCCACCATATAGCTGTGGCTGTCGAGAATGCCGCTCTGGGGCGAATGGAGCGCTGCGACCGCATAAAGTTCGGGTTCCATGGCCTTGGCCTGGGCGGCGGTGATTTCGGCCATGCCTTCCACATCGTTTTCCTGCGCCTGTTTGAAGATCCCTTCAAGGCGCTCGATATGGCTGTTTTCCGTGGCCACGACGATCTTGCCGCATCGGTCATAGGGCACGCCGTGGCTTTCGCAAAAGGCATAGAGGGCCCGGCGCCCGGCCACGCATAGTCGCGCCTTGAGCGAGCCGGTCGGATAGTAAAGGCCGCCATGGACGACTTCGGAGTTCCGGGACGAGACCCCGTGCCCGATGGTGGTCGTGGCCTCGATCACGATTGGCGCAAGTCCCCGGCGCGCCAGGGCATATCCCGTGGCCAGACCCACCGCACCGGCGCCGACCACCAGGGCGTCCGCATCGAATTCCACCATGTCCTGTCCCTGTATCCAGACCTGTTCCACGTCTGGATTTATCACGGCCTCTGCTCGCCCGCGACGGGGCTCAAGGACGCTTCTTAGGTCCGTGTGGGGCCGAGCCCGGGGATAGGGTCAGTCCTTCCCAGCCCGGGCCTGCCGAAGGGCGCGGCGCAGCAGGTGCATATGGGCGAACGCGGCGATCAGAATACTGATCAGCGGCACAAGCAAGCGCGGACCGGCGGAGAAGGACGCCAATACTTGTGTGGGAAAGGATGCCGTCTGTTCGATGGCGGCGATCTTGAAGGCGTGGCCCGAGGAGAATTGCGGATCGGTGACCAACTCCATCATGTCCCGCCGGCTGCGATAGCGCATCAATCCGATGACGGACCAGCCTGGGTCCGGCAGGTCACCCCAACTGTCGACATGGGCGCCCACCTGCTGTCCGGCAAGAACGGGATGGCCCGCCCGCCACGCCAGGGCCGTCAGGAAACGGGCCGTGTAGCCATCGAGCAGGTCAGCTGCCCGCGTTGGGACCCCGGTTTCCGGATGGGGCACGGGCTCCGGGGCCAGCTTGACCAGGTTGAGCATGAGGAAGCTGCGGCCATCATCGGCTTCAAGGAACCGGCGCAGGCCTTCCGGATCCGTATGGTTTCCACTGGCCTGCCCTGCGGCGCGCGCGAAATAAGTGTCGATTTCCTCCGGAGTCAGAGGACCGTCCCAATTCTCATACCAGGCAAAGAAGGCGGCGAGCTCCAGCAACAGCATCGCCCAAATCACAAAGGCCCCTCTGACCGTCTTGCCCATGATCGCCTCCCCGCAGATCCTGCCAACTGTGACCCCCGCCTCTCTATTCACAGGCGCATTTTTTTGTCACGCACGCCTTTGGCCCGCCGGTCACCCCAAGGGACCATGGGGCGGGGCAGACAGCCGGTCACCGGCCATTATCCATCATGGGGCGATCAATGCCACTTGCCCTTACTGCGCAGGCGAATCCGTCTGCACCGTTTCCATATAGGCGATCAGATGGGCAATTTCCGTGGGTGTGAACTGGAAGACCGGCATCTCAGAGGACGGATGGCCAACCATGATGCCCTCTGCAAGGGCTTCCTCCAGATGCTCAAGCGGCCACATGGTGGCGAAGATCCGGAATGGCGGTGCATCGGTGACGGGGCTGTCGCCCGCCGGGCCGACGGCATGGCACGACGCGCACAGGGATTCGGCCATGATGCGCCCATCCTCGGCGGACGGTTTGGCCGTGTCATCGGCCAGGGCCGTGGGCCCGAGCAGGGCGAAGACGGTAAGCGAAAGACTTACGAGGCCCCGCGACACGCCTGCCCACATCCCATTCACGCGTGTGAAAGACGTTTGGTTGCTACCTTTTATCATATCAGTCCCTCTGGCTTTCCCGATACAGCTGCGCGCCCATTCGTCCCAGTACGCCGGCCAGTACGCCGGCCAGTA
>CAYUYV010000036.1:28405-29989 GCA_964449455.1 uncultured Alphaproteobacteria bacterium
CCAGTACGCCGGCCAGTACGCCGGCCAGTATGCCGGGCCAGTCGGTACCCGCTTTGAGCGTGATCAAGCCTGGCTCACGCATATTTGGCCTGACATGGACCCATTTCGAGATGGTCGGCCCTCACTCAGTTTACGTGTGTCCCCCATTGCGAAGCGCCGTTACACTGGGTTCACGCTTAAAGGGATCGGAAACGTCGGAAACGTCGGAAACGACCGTGAGCATGAGGCCCATGATTCGAGTGTCGGGCAGAACAAGGAACACGACGGCATGCGCTGCTCAGACCGCGCGCTGGTCGCCATTTCGTGGGGCAAGCTTGCGCTTGGGCGGCCTTGCGGCCTTGGCGTGGATGGCAATGGCCGCGCCAGCCTTAGGCCAGGAGCCGGCCGAGGAACCGCAAGACGAAGCGCAAACCAACGACGCGCAAACCAAAGAAGCGCAATCCAATCAGGCGCAATCCAATGAGGCGCAGGGCAGGGTTCCCCAGCCTGTGCCTCTACCAGAAGCAGCCAGGACACCTTCTCCCGTTGAGGCAGTACCCGATTGGACCGATGAGGCGGAGGCCTGCTACCACGCCGCCGGGCGTCCGAGCGATGGTGTGGTTTTGTGCACCAAGGCGATTGAGGCGGGGGGCCTGAGCCTCGACAATCTCGCGATCACATATTCGAACCGGGGAAATTCTTTTTTCGACCTGCGCCGGTTTCACCGGGCCATTGATGACTACAACATTGCCCTGGGCCTGGTGCCGGATGACCCGGTGACCCTGTCTAACCGCGGCGCGGCCTATACGGATCTGGGCCAGTTTCCCCTGGCTTTGACGGATCTCACCCGTGCCATCGAACTCGATCCCCAAAGTCCCACCGCCTGGAGCAATCGCTGCTGGGTCCACACCTTGCGCGAGGACTTTGAGGCGGCGATTGACGACTGCACCACCGCCATTGATCTTGCGCCCACGGATCCGGTTCCGCTGGCGAGTCGCGCCTTCGCCTATCTGTCCCAGAACGATCTCAAAGCCGCGCTTGCCGATGCGGACAAGGCCGTGCGCTATGGGCCGCAGCTTTGGGAGGCCTATTTTTATCGCGGCCTGATCCACGATGCGCGCCGGGACAAAAGCAAAGCGCTTGAGGATCTCGCCAAGGCCTTCGAATTGGGCCCCGATGAGCCGCGCATCGCCCAAACAATGGCCAAACTCGGCTTCAAAGTGCCATCCGACAAAAACGAATCTGAAAACAGCGAGTCCGGCAACAGCGAGTCGGGCAACAGCGAGTCGGGCAACAGCGAGTCGGGCAACAGCGAGTCGGGCAACAGCAAGTCTGGCGACAAGGAGACCGATGAAGAGCCGGCCGAAGAGACCGAAAAGGCTCCAGACGCGCGTGAGGCTGCAAAGCCCGGTCGATAAATCAGCGTGCCGGCGCAACGCGGAGCGGTCCCGCAGGAGTTTCGCCGGACCGTGAATGTCATTAAGCTGCGGTCAAAATCGCGGTAAGGTCCAGGTTTGGGCGGGGTAGACCCGACCTCATGAACCGGCCTTTGCTGCTTTTTGGCCTTTGCCTGGTTTTGAACTTTGCCTGGTTTTGAACTTTGCC
>CAYUYV010000036.1:30089-35011 GCA_964449455.1 uncultured Alphaproteobacteria bacterium
CTTTGCCTGGTTTTGAACTTTGCCTGGTTTTGAACTTTGCCCGGTTTTGGCTTTTGCCCGGTTTTGATGGTGGAGAAACAACGTTGAGTGATCCCACGCTGTTCGAGCGCGAGGTCGAGGAAGACCTTCGCCAGGATCGCATTGTGCACCTTTGGCGCACCTATGGCCCTCCGACGCTGATCGGCATCGTGATCGCCCTCGCTGCGAGCGCTGGTTATGTCTATTACGAGGACCGCCAGGCGGACGCCAAGGCGAATGCCTCTGCGGCCTATGTCACCGCCCTTGAGGGCTTGGAAACAGCAGCCACTCCCGATGCCATCATACAGCTTGAAGGTCTGGAAAAGACATCCGGCGCCTATGGTGCGCTGGCGCGCATGCACCGGGCCAATCTCCTGTCCCAAAATGCCGAAATCGATGCGGCCGTCGCCCTTTACGAGCGCATTGCACGGGACTCTGCAACGGATCAGGTCCTGCGGGATCTGGCGGCGCTTAAGGCCAGTTATCTGCAGGCGGATCGTGAGGATCCCGATGCCTTTGCGACCCGCATTGAGCGCCAGCGGCGCGACGACAATGTCTGGCTGCCTTTCGTTAAGGAACTTGCGGCCCTCGCCGATCTTGAGCGCGGTTATCGCGCCGGCGCCCAGACCGCTTTCGCCCAGTTGAGCCTTGATCCTGCGGCACCTGCGGGTCTGCGCAACCGCGCCCGTCAGCTTGCTGCGTCCCTCGCACCGCCTCAAGCGCAGACCGGCCTTGAGGATTTGGGCGCTCCGGCCGCGACAGAGCCCATGGACGGCGCTGAAGCGGCGCCGGCTGAGGGGGGCACAGTAGAGGCGGTCGCGGAGCCGGCTGATCCGGCTTTGGCACCGGGGGATGAAGCGGACACTGGGGATCAGGGGGCTTCTGGGGATGAAGGGGATGACGATGGGGCGTGACTTGGGGGATCGGCGCGTGGCGAAGGGGCCAGTGGTCCGTCGTCTGATGGTGACTGGCGGCCTGCTCATGGCGCTGCTCGCCGGCGGCTGTGCCGTGCTGGACAGTGTCGCGGGCAAGAAAAAGGACGATTCCGGAGAGGACATCGCGCCGAAAAGCCAGCGTATCTCGATCCTGGAACTGGAGCCCAAGCTGGAGCCCGATCCGCGCATTGCCGATCTTGAAGTCACGGTCCCGCCGGCGGTGGTGAACGCCAACTGGTCCCAGCCCGGAGGATCGGCCCAGAACCACTTTGCCCATTTGGCCCTGCCGGAGATCGGCAGCGACGACAAGGCGCGGCCCAAAACCGTCTGGAGCATCCGCGCCGGACGTGGCTCAAGCAAAGACTCGCCCCTCACGGCCCCGCCCATCGTTGCCGATGGCCGGGTTTTCGTGCTGGATTCCCGGGTCACCATTCGCGGCTTTGATCGCAAGGATGGCGCAGAGATTTGGGAGCGGGAGCTGACGCCTGAGGGCGAGAAACCCCGCGTCGGTTTCGGCGGCGGCCTCGCCTATGGGGACGGGCGCCTTTACGGTGTCACCGGATTTGGCCAGGTCGTGGCGCTTGATCCATCGACCGGTGAGAGCCTTTGGGAGCGGCGCATTCCCGTGCCCATCCACACCGCACCGACCTTCAGTGGCGGCCGCATCTATGTGACGTCAACGGATAATCAGCTCCTCGCCTATGATGCCGCCACCGGCAAAAGCGTTTGGAGCGAGCGCGCCATGACCGAGGCCGCCGGCATTCTGTCGGCCGTCAGCCCGGCCGTCGGCAATGGTCTTGTGATCGCGCCCTTCAGTTCCGGTGAGATTGTCGCCTATCGGGAGCAGAATGGCCGGGAGATCTGGGCCGACACATTGGTGCGCACCCGGAAGGCGACGGCCATGGCCGGGATCACCGATATCGCGGCCCGGCCCGTGATCCATGAGGGGCGGGCCTATGGGGTCAGCCACAGCGGGCGCATGGTGGCGATCGACCTGCGCACCGGTGAGCGGGTCTGGGACAAGAACATCGCCGCGGTTCAAACGCCCTGGGTGGCGGGCGAGTTCCTGTTCATGGTGACGGTGGACAGCGAATTGCTGTGCATCTCGACCCGGGATGGCCGGATCCGTTGGCTGACGCGCCTGAAGCGTTATAAGGATCCGAAGGATCGCGACGATCCCATCTTCTGGATGGGGCCTCTGCTGCTGAGCGACCGGCTTCTCATGGTCAATTCTCTGGGCGAGATGGCGTTCGTCTCCCCCAAGAACGGCCAGGTGCTGGTCGCGTTTGAGGGGCCGGGCGAAATGTTCATTCCGCCCGTTGCCGCCGACGGAACAATTTATCTGCTCACGGACGAAGCCCGCCTCACTGCCATGCGCTGAGGCGGCCCCATGCGCCGTGGCATGAGGAAGAGATCATGACACCGCGCGTGGCCATTATCGGCCGGCCCAATGTGGGCAAGTCTACCCTGTTCAACCGGTTGTCCGGCAAGCGGATCGCCATCGTTGATGACCGCCCCGGCGTGACCCGGGATCGGCGCGAGGCCGATGCCCGGATCGGCGATCTCAGATTCATCGCTATCGACACAGCCGGCCTTGAAGATGCCAAAGGCACGACCCTTGAGGCGCGCATGCGCGCCCAGACCGAAGCGGCGATCGCCGAAGCGGACCTGTGCCTGTTCCTCATTGATGCGCGGGCCGGCGTGACCCCACTCGACCAGCATTTTGGCGATCTTCTGCGCCGCGCCTCGACGCCCGTCCTTCTGCTTGCCAATAAATGTGAAGGCAGTGCCGGGGATACAGGGCTTTATGATGCCTACGGCCTCGGTCTCGGCGAGCCGGTGCCAGTCTCTGCCGAACATGGCGAAGGGCTTGGCGATCTGTACGCGGCCATGGAACCGTTTCTGGCCCCGTTCCGGGATGCGGCGGAAGCAGCCAAAGCGGCGGCCGAGGACGCGGAGGACGGGGAAAGCGCCGGCGAGCCGACGGCCCTGGGGCCGAACCGGCCCTTACGAATTGCCGTATGCGGACGGCCGAATGTGGGCAAGTCGACCCTGATCAACACCATGATCGGCGAGGACCGCCTGCTGACCGGCCCCGAGGCCGGGATTACCCGAGATGCCATCGCAGTGCCCTGGTCCTGGGAAGGACGTCCATTGCGCATGTTCGACACGGCGGGCATGCGCCGACGGGCGCGGGTCACCGGCAAGGTTGAAAAACTCTCTGTGGACGATACTTTGCGCTCGATCCGCTTTGCCGAAGTGGTCATCCTGCTGATTGATGCCCAGACTCCCTTCGAAAAACAGGATCTGGCCATCGCCGATTTGATCATCCGTGAGGGGCGGGCCCTGGTGATCGGCTACAACAAATGGGACACGGTGGAAGACCGGCAGGTGGCCCTGAACGATGCCCATGAGCGGCTTGAGCGGCTGCTGCCCCAGGTGCGCGGCGTGCCCCTCGTCACCCTGTCCGGCGAGCAGGGCACGGGCATCGACCGGCTGATGGCGACGGCCTTCGACGTCTATGACATCTGGAACCGGCGCATTGCGACCGCGCGCCTTAATCAGTGGCTGGACGGCGCCCAGGAACGCCATCCACCGCCGGCTGCGGGCGGGCGACGCATTCGCATCCGCTATATTACGCAGGTCAAGTCCCGGCCCCCCACCTTTGCCGCCTTCACGACCCGCCCCGATGATCTGCCCGAGTCCTATGTCCGTTATCTGATTAATGGCATTCGGGAGACCTTCGATGTGCCCGCCGTGCCCATCCGCCTGTTCCTGCGCAAGCGCGACAATCCATACGTCAAGGACAAGTGACGGGCACAGCGCAGGTGCTGCCATGGCAATCATGGGCTGGTGGAATCGTCCTTTCAAAACTAACGTCTGATTGGTCAGGCGATGTGGTGTGCCTGCACAGGAGGGCAGGGGATGGTGGATCCGGAACGGGGCATTGGCCTTAAGGGCCTGGACGCCGCCGACGTGGCGCAAAGGCATTTGGGCATTTTGCGCATGATCGCGCCGACGGGTTGGTTGCGCGCGCCGTCGGACTTGCAGCGCACGGCGGCCTTAATTGCCACGGGTCTATCGGGAGACAGCGCCCTCGTCGCGGAACGTGTGATCGCCGCCGGCGAAGACTTCGCCAAAGGGCTTCCTTTTTGGGTGGGATTGCGCGGGGAAATCCGGATCGCGATCGGCGCTCTTCTCGTCGCTTTCCACATCACGCCCCAAGAGGCGCTCGCGCTGCGCAAAGACGTGCGCAAGCGCTATCGCGACGATCGCGCCGGTTATGTTGAGCCCCATGCCTTTTTGGCCGCTCTTGTCCACAAAAGGCGCATCGCGCTCTTGCCCCATGGGGGGACGCAAGGGAACGGCGGGGCCGTAACGCGGATTCATGGTCCGGCCCGCCTCCTGCGCCAGCGCCATTGGTTCAGCTATTACCATGACGTGGCACCCCTGCTCGCGGCCCAGTCCGGTGTCCTGGAGCCCGCGGAACGCTTTGCCGAACGGGTCCGGCGCGCGGTTCAGCTCCTGAAGGATGCGGGCTTTCCATCCTATGCAGATCGTCTGCGCACGGCTCTGGTTCTGCTTGCGTCCGGCCAGGAACCGAGCAGCATTGTGCGCCTGATGGAGGATTGGCGGCAGGGCCTCAAGGGCCAGCCCGTGCCCCACCGGCGTCTGGCCGGCGCCGGCTTTGCCCTGCTCGCCATGGGCTGGGGAGGCGCGGAGCGCGATGGGCTGGAGGCGCTTTCCCGGCTCTATGGCAATTTGCGCCATGGCCGGCCCAAGGCCGATCCGGCCACGGCCGTCACATTCGCCGCATTCCTCCTGGCCCGGATGGGCCCGGCTCATGACCGGGGATCCCTTGACCCAGCCACGGCATTTCTTGTTCTCGATGCCCATGCCGCCGGCCTTGCGGCTGCCGAGGGCGCCGCTGGGTCCGATGAGGACGAGGACTGACGACCGGTTAAAGCG
>CAYUYV010000037.1:0-28490 GCA_964449455.1 uncultured Alphaproteobacteria bacterium
TTCGCTACGGAGCCCGCCGATCATGCGGGCGAATTCCTGACCCGCCACACTAGGTCGGGCGAGCGTAATCAAACCAGGGCTCAGGATTTCCAAGCGTGCGACCTTCGATTAGGTCACAGTGCGGCGATCGTGCGGCAGCACATAAGAACCAAAAAAGGGGAGATCCGATCCATGGGGCTCATCCAGGCCTGTACCCGCAATCCGGCCGGTGTGGCGGTGGTCGTGGCCATCGCCATGCTGCTCGGCCTGATGAGCATCCGAAAGCTGCCCATCCAGCTTTTCCCCGATATCGAACGCCCGACGCTGGGCGTCGCAACCTTCTGGCGCGCCGCCTCGCCCGAGGAGATGGAGAGGGAGATTCTGGAGGAACAGGAGGACGTGCTCCAGGGTCTGCCGGGCCTCATTCAGATGTCGGCGGAAGCACAGCCCGGTTCCGCCTTCGTCAATCTGGAGTTCGGTCTTGAGACCGATATGAATGCGGTGACTCTGGAGGTGCTGAACCGCCTCAACAGACTTCCGCCCCTGCCCGAGGACGCGGACCCGCCGCGTTTGAATTTTGGCGGCAATTTCGGCGCCTCTACCACGGAAACGCTGATCTTCTTTTTCCTCCAACGCCTGCCGGACAATCCCAGACCCCTTGAATCTTATCGCCAGTTCATTGCCGATGTGCTCGTGCCTCGCATTGAGGCGATCGAAGGCGTCTCAGGCGTGGAGGTCAACAACTCCAACAGTGAGAACGAGCAGGTCCAGATCATTTTCGACCCCTTCCTGGCGGCTCAATACGGTATCGACATCCCCAGCATCGCCGCCGTTGCCGGGCGTGCCGACAACAGCTCCGGCGGTCAGATCCCGGTAGGGCGGCGCCAATACACCCTCCAGTTTGAGGGCCGGTTCGATCCGGCCACGCTGGGCGATCAGGTGATCGAATGGCGTGAGGGCCAACCGGTCCGCCTGCGCGATATCGCGCGTATTGAGGTGTCCATTCCGCGGCGTTTCACCTTCTCCTACCAGAATGGGAATGAGGCCTTTGGTCTACGGATCACGAAGGAGAACGGCGCCAATGCCCTGGCCGCCATCGAAGCGGTGAAGGCTGAATTCGATGAAATGCGCCGGACCATCCTGAAGGAAAACGGTCTGGACGCGCGCCAGTCCTTCGATCCATCCGTGTTCATCAAGCGGGCGATTGGCCTGCTCACCAATAACCTGATGATTGGGATCGGCCTCGCCGTTGGCGTGCTCTGGCTGTTCCTGCGCCGGCCCAGGGCAACCCTGATTATCGGCTCGACAATACCGATCTGCCTGTTGACGACATTCCTGGTGCTTGATCTGGCCGGCCGGACCATCAATGTGATCTCCCTCGCCGGCCTCGCCTTTGCGACCGGGATGGTGCTCGATGCGGCCATTGTCGTGCTTGAGAACATCATCCGGCACCGGGAGCGAGGCGCGGATGTCGCCACGGCCTCTGAACAGGGCGCATCGGAAGTCTTCGGCGCGTTGCTTGCGTCCACGGCAACCACCGTCGCGATTTTCGTGCCAATCATCTTCATCAAGGACGTGGAAGGTCAGATCTTTGCCGATCTGGCGCTGACCATCGCCATTGCGGTGACCATGTCCATGATCGTGGCGGTCACCGTGCTGCCCACCGCTGCACGCCTGTTTGTGCGCCAAAGGGAGAGCAAGGACGACCGCCATCCGTTCTGGGAACGGGTCGCCGGCACCCTCATGACCCTGACCGATACACCGGCCCGTCGGATCGGCTGGATCGCGGGACTGATTATCCTGCCCCTGACGGCCACCTGGGCATTGACCCCCAGCATCGACTATCTGCCACCGGTGAAGCGGGATGCCGTTGATGTGTTCTTCGATCTGCCGGACGGCGTGACCATTGACTTTGTCGATGACGAGATTGCCAAGCCGGTCATGGAGCGCCTGGAGCCATTCTTCGACGGCACGCGGGAACCGGCGCTGTTGAACTATTACTTCATCGCCTGGCCCGGCGGCGGGAATATGGGCGTGCGGGTCAAGGACCAGTCCAAGGTCAATGAGCTTGCCACCATCATGCGCGGTGAAATCCTGGCCGGCTTGCCCGACACCCGTGCCTTTGCCCAGCAGGGTAACCTGTTTGGCGGCTTTGGCGGCGGCAATGGCGGCATGGAAATCAATATTCAGGGAACGGACGTGGCCATCCTCGCCCAGGTGGCGGAGGAAGCGCGCCGCCTGCTGAATGATGCCCTTCCAGCCGGCGCCAATGTGCGCGTTTTCCCCAATCCGGAGCCGGCGCAACCGGAACTGAGGGTACGCCCCAAGGATGACCGCATCTTGGAGGCCGAACTGACCCGGGCCCAGGTCGCGACCATGGTGCGCGCACTCGGTGAAGGATTGTTCGTAGGTGATTATTTCGACGGCGAGCGCCAACTTGACATCATCTTGCGCTCTGAACCCTGGGATGACCCGGATCGACTGGCCGGCGCGCCGATCGCCACGCCGTCCGGCGCCATCGTCCCTTTCAGCGAGCTTGTGGACATCGAGCGCACTGTGGGGCCGAGTGTCATCCGAAGGGTCGACAAGCGGCGCACCTTTTCGGTCGGTGTGGGCCAGCCTGTGGGCATGACCTTGCAGGACGTGATCGACATCTTCGAGACCGACGTGAAACCGCGTCTGGACGAGATGCTGCCGCCGGGTGCATCGATCCGTTATGGGGGCAATGCGGACAGTCTCCAAAAGGCCATCGCAACCATGGCGGAGAATTTCGGCCTCGCCATTGTGCTGCTGATCCTGCTCATGGCGGCGCTGTTCCGCTCCCTGCGGGATGCGGTGCTGGTGGCCATCGCCCTGCCGCTGGCCACCGTGGGCGGGATGGGTGCATTGCAGCTTCTGAACCTCGTTACGGTTCAGCCCCTCGATCTTCTCACCATGATCGGGTTCATCATCCTGCTGGGCCTTGTGGTGAACAACGCAATTTTGCTGGTTGACCGCACACGCCGGGCGGAAGATGAAGGCACGCCGCGCCGCCTGGCCGTGCGGGACAGCCTGGTCATTCGCCTTCGCCCCATCTTCATGAGCACACTGACCAGCATTTTCGGTATGCTACCCCTTGTGCTCATACCCGGCGATGGCAGCGCCATCTATCGCGGTCTCGCGGCCACCATCGCCGGCGGCATGTCGGTGAGTCTGGTCTTCACGCTGATCCTGCTGCCGAGCCTGTTGCGCTTGGGCGAGAACAGCCCGGCACGCCGCGGCGGCACGATCAGCACCCCAAACCCGGCCGGCGCGACGGCATGATCCTTGGCAGACGGAGCTTTCCCATGACCCCCCTTCCATCCGCACGCGCCCTGATTGCTGTCGCCGCCCTGTTTTTCTGCGCCCAGCCGGCCCTTGCCCAGGGTCGCCCCGGCGAGATGCCGCCGGCCAGCGTCGCCGTGGACCAAGCGCAGGAAATCGCGGTGACCCCGACCATCGAAGTGCCGGGAACCGTCATCAGCCGGACCGATGCCCGCATCGCCGCGGAAATCTCCGGCCGCGTCGTCAGCATCCGCGATGTGGGTGACATTGTGGAAGAAGGCGCCGCCATTGCCGAGCTCGACAAGCGTCTGCTCGCCCTTGAGGTGGCGGAGAGCGAAGCCAATGTGCTCCGCCTTGAGGCCGAGCTTAAGTTTCAGGCCCGCGAGGTCGCCCGCTTTGAGGAATTGGCGCGGCGCAACAATGCGCCGGCGCGCAGTGTCGATGAGGCCGCCGTGGCCCGGGACCGGGCGGAACAGGATTTGGCCGTCGCCCGCATCGCTTTGGAGCGGACCCGGATCAATCTGCAACGGGCCAGCGTGCGCGCACCCTTCACGGGTGAAGTCGTGGAGCGCCTGGTGCAGCAGGGGGAGTATGTTTCAACCGGCACATCGGTCGCCCGCCTGGTCGACACCACAAATGTGGAGGTTCAGGCCCGCGTGCCCGTGCGCACGGCCCCCTATCTCGCGAATGACATGGTCCTCGACATGACCGGCCTGGGCCAGGATGCACGCGGGACTCTGCGCACCCTTGTGCGGGTTGGCAATGAAGTGACCCGGACCTTCGAGATCCGCCTGTCCCTGCCGGAGGCGCTCTGGGTCATCGGTACACCGGTACGCGTCATGGTGCCCACGGACAATCCACGTACAGTGATTGCCGTGCCGCGCGATGCCCTTGTGCTGCGCCAATCCGGCGCCGCTGTGTTCAAGGTGGATGCCGAGAATGCCGCCCGCCGCATCCCGGTTCAGACCGGCACCGGCAGCGGGACCATGATCGAAGTCACAGGGGATATTGTTGCCGGAGACCGGGTGGTGATCCGCGGGGCGGAACGCCTGCGCGACGGGCAGATCGTCGATGTCATCGCGCAGAACGTGGCTGCGAGTTAAGGGCCCAAAGCCACCCTTACCAAGGCAAGGCCGTCACTGAACCGCCCGGTCACGCCGGACCGCGTGCGTCCGCAATGCTTGAGCGATGGCGGGCGAAGGCTTGCGCCACGGCGCCGTGACGCGGGGCAAAGAGCATGGCACTCGTCTGGAACAGACCTGCCATGACGGCGATCATGCCGCTTGCGGATACGGCCTCGTCAAGGCCAAGCAGGGCCGGGGCAAAGGCGCCCAGAAAATAGCCGGTCACACCGCTTAACACAGCGAACACCATGCTGAGGCCAATCTGCGTGGACAAGCGATCCGTCAGCATGCGGGCACAGGCCGCCGGGCAGATAAACATGGCAATGACCAGGATAGAGCCCACGGCCTGGAACGATGCCACGGCCGCGACGGCAACAGCGGCCATCAGCCCGGCGTCAAGCAGGCCGGGCCGGAACCCCAAAGCCTTGGCGAGGCCCGCATCGAAGGTAACAATCCGCAGCTCCTTAAACAGCAGGACAATCAAGACAAAGATGATCAGGGTAACGACAGCAAGAGTCTTGATCTCAATAGGCAGGCTCGCCCAATGGGCCGCATCCAGAAGATCACTCCAACCGGTCGGTCCAAGCCAGATTGTGCCTTCCAGATTGCCATAAAGCGTGTGCTCCACATCGAGATGGACACGCCGGGTATCAGCCTGCTCCAGCATCACGACACCGCCGGCAAACAGGGTCGTGAACACGACGCCCATCGCCGCCCCCTCCTCCACCCGGCCAACCCGGCGCACCAGCGTGATCAGGGCGACAGCGAGCAGGGCCGCCACAAGGGCCCCCAGAAGGATTGCCGGCGGGTAAAGACTGCCTGCGATCAGGAACCCGCCGACAATTCCGGGCAACACCACATGGGAGATGGCATCACCGATGAGGGCCTGGCGGCGCAGGATCAGGAAATTGCCGAGCAGCGCGCAGGACAGGCATGCGAGGGTGCCAAGCAGCAGGGCTGGCAGATCGATGGTCAGGAAATCCGCGGTGGTCATGACGGCGTTCCCGGGGCAAGGCCCGCAATCCGGGGCGCGATCCCCCGGCACAGATGGGCATCTGCCACCCGCTCGCCCCGCGCTGTCAGATGCCCCGCCGCATCGACATGGCCCAGGAGGCGAAGCAGCAGACTTTGGCTCGGCCCCCCGGTGCGAATGGCTTCAAGGGCCCGGCATTCCCAGATCTGAAAGCGCCACAAAACCCGGCGGAGGACGGTCACACCGAGCCCGTTGGCAAAACCCAAAAACAGGCTGACCAAGAACACCGCCCCAGCGGTGAGCACGATCACAGCGCCTGTTGGCAAATCGGGCAAGACCGCCGACAACGCGACACCAAGGCCGGCGCTCGCCCCGCCAATGGCCGCAGCAATCCCCATCATGACGCCGATACGGTCGGTCCAGAACCGGGCCGCAACGGCCGGAATGATCACGATAGCGATGATCAGCACCATGCCCACGGTCTTGAGGCCAACGGTGACAATCACCAGCAGGAGCGCCATGAGAACGAGGTCAAGCCCGCGAACCGGCCAGCCATCGGCGGCCGCAAAGTCCCGGTCGAAACAGAGCAGGGCGAATTCCTTGCGCAAGGCAACGGTCACGCCAGCGACCAGAAGCGCGACGGCCCCGATGAACCAGGCCTCTCCCAGGCGCAGACTGGCCGCCGAGCCAAGCAGGAAATTGTTAAGACCTGCCTTGCCGTCCACATCCAGAGACTGGATGACGCTGAGCAGCACAATACCAATGCCGTAGTAAACGCTCAGCACAGTGCCAATGGCGGAATCTTCCGGCAGGCGCGTGTTGTCACGGATCCACTGCACCGACAACACACCGAGAATCGACGTCAAGACAGCACCGGCCATCAGCATCCAGAGCATGCGGCCCTGGTCAAAGAGCAAGAGCCCGATGAAAAACCCCAGACCAACACCCGGAAGCGTGGAATGGGAGATGGAATCGCTCATCAGCGCCCGGCGGCGCAGGACAACGAGGGCGCCAACCAGACCAGCGGCCGCGCCAAGCATGGTTGTCCCGGCAAGAACCACGCTGGTGTTGTGACCTGCCCGAAACAACAAGACTTGGACAATCTCGGTAAGGAGGGATGGCGCGTCCCCGGTCACAGAACCGCCTCCCCCAGCCGCCCGCCATAGGCTTCTCGCAAGGCCTCTCGTGTAAACGCCGCTGCAACGGGACCCGATGCAATCTTCCGAACATTCAGCAGCAGGACATGGTCGAAATAACGAGACACGGTCTCTAGATCATGGTGGACGGCGACCACCGTACGCCCCTGGCTGCGCAGATCGCGAAAGACCTCCATGATGGTCGCTTCCGTTGCGGCATCGACCCCCGTCAGCGGCTCATCCATGAGATAAAGATCCGCATCCTGCGCCAGGGCCCGTGCCAGGAACACCCGCTGCTGCTGGCCGCCGGAGAGTTGGCCGATTTGGGCGTCGGCCCGGTCTTTCAGGCCCATCCGGTCCAGGCAGTCGAGGGCGGTTCGCTTGGCGGCCCGGCTGACGGGGCGCAGCCAGCCCAGTTTGCGGTAAAGGCCCATGGCCGCCACATCGAGGGCAGTGGCCGGAAACTGCCAGTCAACGCTGGCCCGTTGAGGCACATAACCGACCCGGGCCAGTCCTTTCGCCGCCGGACGGTCGAAGAGCCGGACCTGACCGCCGATGCGAGGCACGAGACCCAGGATGGCCTTGATGAAGGTGGATTTGCCCGCGCCATTGGGGCCGATCACCCCGATCAAGGCACCTTTTGGCGCTTCGTAGCTGACATCCCAAAGGGCCACCTTCTCCCCATAGGCAACCGTCAATCCGGCAACGGACAAAGGGGCAGGATCCGGAAGCGTCACCGGGGCTCTCCGTTGCTGGAACGATCCGGCACCAGACGGCCGAAGATCCCGTCGGATGGGGCGCTGCCTCCCAGGGCCCGGGCGATCACCGTCACATTGTGGTCGATCATGCCGATATAGGTGCCGCGGTGGGTTCCCGGCGGGCCCATGGCGTCGGAAAACAGGGTTCCGCCCACCTTGACCTGCCAGCCCTGGGCCGCGGCGCCGTCCACCAGGGCCTGGACCTGCCGCTCACTGACGGAGCTTTCCACAAACACCGCCGGCACCTTCCGAGTCACGATCAGGGTCACAAGATCCTCGATCGCCTTCAGTCCCGCCTCGCTCTCCGTACTGATACCGAGAATGCCGCGGACCTCGATCCCGTAACGGGCGCCGAAATAATTGAAGGCATCATGGGCGGTGACAAGGATCCGCGCGCCCTCAGGAATGGAGGCCATCGCCGCCGCCGCATAGGTCTCAAGCTGATCCATTTCGCTGAAAAAAACCGCGGCATTGGCGCGGAAGGCGTCGGCGTGTTCCGGATCAAGATCAATAAGGAAAGCCATCGCCGCTTGCAGGGCCCGCTGCCAAAGCGCCGGATCCATCCAGATATGGGGGTCGCCCGGCCCGCCCTCATAGGGCAGGCGATACGCCTCTTCAATGGCTTCGGCAACGGCAAGCGTGGGTGTTCGCGCCGCCAATTGCCCGATCGGTCGGAGCAGCTGCGCCTCCAGGGCCAAGCCGTTGTAGATAATCGCATCGGCCCGGGTCAGACGGGCAATATCCGAGCGCGTGGGCCGATAAAGATGCGGATCAACGCCTTCGCCCATCAGGATTTCGATGTCGGCATGGTCGCCGACAATGCGGGACAAGGGCTCGCCGATCATAGCGGTGGTGGCGACGATTTTCAGCGGACGGGACTGTTGCGCGCACGCCGAAACGGACGCCGCAGATTGCGCCGTGAGGATGAGCACTAGGACGAGGATCCAACGGAGCATCCCCATCCCCGATCCCGGTGGAGATGGATTGCCTAGTCGGTGACCGGTCACTTTGGACCCCCTAAAAATGTTTGCACGGCCTAACTTTAGCGCGATCGCCCCCATTTGCCAAGGTCCATGCCCGTTTGTCGGGCTTCAAATCTCAAATTGCCCGGCGCCAATTGCCAATGCCAGCGCTTCGATATCCGGACCCAAAGGCCGGTCCGCGTCCAGGAAGCGCACATGGTCCCGCACTCCAGTGACCAGCCTTTGGGACTGGGATCCCAGGGGCACACCATCGCAGGTGAGGTCCGCGGCCTGGGCCACCGCCATCAGAGCGATTGCCGCGATACGCTCAGCATCCATCAGGCATTCGCCCGCTCGGCGGGCCGCGATGGTGCCCAAGGGAACGACATCCTGATTGTTGCCATTGGTGGGAATGCTTTGGATCGAGGCCGGCATGGCTTTCGCCCGCAATTCGGCGAGCAACGCCGAGGCAGTCACCTGGGCGCCCATGAAGCCGCTGTGCAAACCGGTCTCCCGGGCCTGGAGAAAGGCCGGAAGGGACCCGTTGAGAACCGGATCGGTGATCCGGGCGATCTGGCGCTCGAGCAATCCGGCAAGGGCTATGACAGCATTGGTGAGCGCATCGGAGGCAAACGCACCATGCTGACCAAAGAAATTGCCGGCATGGAGCAGCACTGGAGACTCTTCGGAAAGACCATCCGCTTCGGGAAAAATGAGAGGATTGTCGCTGACGCCATTGATGTCGACCTCCACCGTCTCGTCGTGGAAGCGCAGCACATCGAACACCGCGCCGACAAGCTGGGGCAGGCAGCGCATGGTGTAGACATCCTGGGGCAGGGGCTGGTCCTGGAGCACGCCGGCGGCGGTGAGGTGATCCCCATGGGGTTGCGGCTTGGGACTAACGCGGCCGAGCCGAGCTGCATCCGCACTCCACGCCCACAGGAGATCATGGGCCTCCCGCTGGCCCGCATGGGGCCGGACCTGCCCGACCGCCGGATGCCAGGCCTCCCGATGACCGCCCAGAAGCTCTGTATACGTTATACCAACAGCCAGGCATAGACGGGCAAGACGCCGGGCCCGACAACCATTCAGGGCCGCGATACCAGCGGTAACGGAGATCCCATTCACCAGGGCAAGCCCGTCCTTATCCTCCAGCACAATCGGCTCAAGGCCCGCTTCGCGCAAAGCGCCATCGCCAGGCACCACTCGGCCGCCTTGATCGAGGAATGCCCCCTCCCCCATCAAAGCGAGGGCAAGATGGGACAGAGGCGTCAAGTCGCCACTGGCGCCAACGGTACCCTTTGCCGGGATGGCCGGCGCGAGGCCCGCATTGAGAACATCCGCCATCAGAACAGCAAGCGACGGCGTTGCCGCTGAATGCCCGCGCACCAGAGTGGCGAGCCGGGCCGCCATGGCCGCGCGGGCCTGCTCCCAGGGCAGAAGATCGCCGACACCGGAGGCCAAGTGATAAACGAGATTGCGTTGAAGCGCACCGCTTAAGGACTGGTCGACATAGGATCGGGCCAAGGGGCCGTAACCGGTGGTTACCCCATAGATGAGGCAATTATCCGCCTTGAGACCATCGAGGCAGGCCTTGGCTCGCGCCATGCGCAGCCTTGCCGTTTCCGCCACATCCACGACAGCGAGCCCGCGCGCAACCGCCTCCAGTTTGGCTGGATCAATGGCGGACACGCCATCAAAAGGCACAATGGACGAACCGAGCCCTGGTACGGTGTGGACAGAATGATAACTCGCGATGCTCATGGGCAGACCCTGTGAATGGGGAAATTTGGGCGGCTTAAGCCCTCGTTAACGCGCGCGCCTTTCTTCTTGGTTAAAGCTGACTCCCATTGGAGGCCGCCCCATGCCCCCTATTTGCCCCCCGGCTGCCACAGCTCTCGACTGGCAGCATGCTGAGATCGAAGACGAGCCTGCCGCGGCTTCAATTGCAACCGTGGTCCTAAAACGTTCCGGATGCCGTCCTATGCGGTTTGATGGAACATTGCTGACTCAAGCCACAAGCTGGACACCGGAGCGGCCCCTCTGGTTCGAAGGCGCCATCTACGAAACCGTCGAGGGCCGTTTCGTGGTGGCTCTTTCCGCATTCCACAAAGCGCCGGAGCGGCCAGACCGTCATAGCACGTGGTTGTGCGAAAGCGCGGGCGAAGCCGCTCAAGAAATCCGAAACTACGATCCGGACCAGGATGTCTGGACAGGGACCATCCCTGACCTTGAGGATCCAGCGCCATTCGATCCGGAACAGCAGACCGACCTCCTGAGAGGCGCCATTGAGAACGCGCGGGACGCATTCAACGCCATGATCCGCACCTTGCTTCCAGAAGAAGCAGGGCACCTGTGACATCATCCGTCATCGGCATAAAGTAATGGTGTCAAACTTAGGATGTCCTTAACCGCACGGCGCGACAAAGCGACCATGGATGCCCGCCCCAGGGCGGCGGGTTCCCCCTTCCGCCAAAAGGATCATCCCAATGAGCAATGTACGCCTTTACGGCAATGACGCGGCCTTAGCCGATGGCCAGATCACAGCGGCACCGGTCAATCCGCAGGCAGTCCTCACCGAGGCCACCGAGTCCTTCGTTCAGCGCCCCAGCTTCCCCGGTAATGGCGGAATAGGCGGGCGGACCGTCACCCTGCGCCGCTCCGGCGCACGGCCCTATCGTTTTCAGGGCACGGAGATTTGTAGCGCCGTCGGGTGGGCCGAAAAGCTGTCCGTTTGGCATGAAATCAATCTGTTCCAGAGCACAGCCGGCAAAGTGGTCATCGATATCCGCGTGTTCCGCAAGTCACCGACGGAAAAGGATCTTTTCCGCGTTGAAGAGCGAGACAGCATTGAGGACGCAATCTCCTTCCTGGAGTCCTATGATCCGACCCAGGATGTCCTCGTGGACATTCCCCTTGACGACCCGGGTGTGAGCCTCGCCGAATTGTCCTTGAACGGTATCGTGCTGCGCCAGCGCATTGATCACACGCGGCGCCAATATGACGCCCTGCTCGGTGACCTCCTGCACGAGATTGAACGCCAGCGCTGAACTGGTCCATCAGGCTGCATATGGAAAGGCTCGGGATCCCCAGTGGAGCCCGAGCCTTTTTTGTGTCCGAAGCGATCACACCAACAGACCCCTGCCCGGTTTCGTGGAAGGAGGCGCCTTGTCTGCCGGACTGGGATCGTCCGGCACGATCCGTTTCTCACAGGGCCTTAGGGAGCAGTGGGCCTTAGGGAGCAGCGGGCCTTAGGGAGCAGCGGGCGTTACGGGCCGTGCTGGAACACCGACGACCGTCGCTCCGCCTGGCACATCCCGTGTCACCACCGCACCCGCCCCGACAATCGCATCGTCACCGATGGTCACGCCCGGAAGGATCGTGGCGCCGCCGCCAATCCAGACATTGCGCCCGATGACGATCGGACGCCCATATTCCAACATCTGATTGCGAAGGGCAGCATCACGGGGGTGATCCGCAGCCAACAGTTGAACGCCGGGACCGATCTGGGCCTTCTCCCCAATCGACACAGAAACAACGTCGAGCACCGTGCATCCGAAATTGAGGAAAGCGCCGGCACCAATGCGAATATTGTACCCGTAGTCACAATAAAATGGGGGTCTGATCACCACCCCTGAGCCGACCTCACCAAGAAGGTCCTTCAACAAACGGTCGCGCCCATCAGGATCGGCGCCCCCATCACCATTGTAGCGCGCCATCCAAGCCGTGGCACGCAAGCTGTCCTCAGCAAGCTCGGGATCGGTGGCGCAATAAAGGTCGCCAGCCAACATCCTCTCTTTTTGCGATCGAAAATCGGAGGGCGATGGTGGAAGCGGATCGGATCTGCTCATGACACCTTTATCCCGGTTATTTCTCAGGGTTCGGTGACAATAGGGCAAACCAAATCCCGGCAACAGCGCAGGATCTTGGTGGTGGAGGCTTTACGGGATGGCCTGGAGCCCCACCAAAACAAAGCCGCCAGTCCTTATGGACCGGCGGCTCTGCTTGTGGCTCGAAATGGACCGCGGATCACAGCCGCTTGATCAGGATCCAAATGCCTTCATTGGCGCTCGTCGACTTCATGTGCACACGGACCTTGGTCGGTTCCATCTTGTAGTCGAAGGTGTATTCGAACACCGTGTTGATCTGACCCGTGATGACGGCCTGTTGGAACTTCTGCTGGAACTGGTGACCCTTGGCGCAAGGGGCAACATCGTTGAAGAAGTTCTTGCCGAGGCAGGCTTCCGGCGCGCGGCCGGAAATGAAGGCTTCCTGCTGGTTATACTTCATGATGTTACCGTCTCGGTCCACCAGAATGGCACCAAAAGGCAGGGTTTCAGCACGGCTTGGATCCTGGGCCAGCAGGTTCTCCACATCAGCCGATCCGAACTTGACGATTTCCATAGGTCTTTCTCCTTGAACGAAGGGTCACGAAGCCGTTTTCACGACTGTGTTTCGACGGCGTCGAGCTGGAAGAGCAGATCTCCGACAAGACTGCGGTAGTCGCGGGTGACATCTTCGATCCGCTGGCGGAGAGCCACCGCCTTGAGAGTCAGACGAGCCGTTGTGTAGCCCGGAGCATCGGTTTCGACATCCACGGTGACATCAGCCGTGGGATCGAATTCTTCCAGGAAGGACACAACCTCACCCATTGTTTCAAAGACATGAACGTGGAAGACATCCTTCTGCCCACGATCCTTTTTGAAGACACGCATGTCGACGACAAAGCCACCCATCTGCCGGCTGAAAATATTCAATTCATGCCACAGGCGGCCTTCAGTCGAATGGCCTGTGGCCTCGGCCAGAAGTGCGCCCTTGAACCGCAAAGGCTGACGGCCGCTGCGGCGCAGCGTGATCCAGGTCAAAGGTCCGGTGGGGGTCAGCGGGCGTGTGGTCATTTGAGGCTCGACGGCTCCTGGTGCCGCCTGGCTCAAGGCAATGGATGCCATGGTTTTCGGTTCCCTCTTTGTCACTCAAGAAGACCGGGCCTTTGAACAAGATCCTTTCAAGACCTCAGTCTGCCTCTGGGGATAGTGGCTCCCATGGGTTGCCACCAGTGCATTGAAGAATCGGTTAAGCTTAACGGTGATAATTCGTCTCGTGATAAACTCGAACATCGCTACACTCTCTTTACATCTCTGCGGTCTACTTTGTGTGTTGCAGCGAGACAAACGCAGGCCCCCATTCCGTAGGGGACGTTTAGTCCCACCCGTGAGCGCTCCGCCCGGCCATGGGGTGAGGCCCAGCCGGACGAGACCGTCAGGGATCCTCCCTTGTCTCCCCGCATGGACCCCGAACCGGAGGCCAGCCTGTTCCATGAGCCAGCTCAAACTGCCCCAGGAAACTTTGCTCAGGGTGATCATGTCCGCCGTCGCCGCCGAATTGCGCGACGGATGCGGGCGGGTCGTCGAACCCATGACCATTGCATCGTGGTCAGCGCAAACCGGCTTCGGCGAAGACGGTCTTGACCTTGATTCGCTGGAGCTTTTGTCCTGCGCGGGCCGAATCAACCAGCTCTTTCACATGCATGAGTCCGGCATTGAGGACTATCTGCTGCGTGATCGCAGCTTTGGAGATTGGGCGCGGATTGTTGAGATCAGTCTGCAACAGGCCGGAGAGCGTCTTACCTTTCTGACCTCCGGCAGCACCGGTGAGCCGAAGCCCTGCACCCACGGGACGGCAAGCCTCGAGCAGGAAATTGCAGCTTTCGCTCCCCTGCTCACGGGCGTGAAGCGAATCATCGCCTGCGTCCCAAGCCACCATATTTATGGCTTCCTGTTCACGGCGCTGATGCCGCGACACCTGGACATACCCGTGATCGAGGGCCGGTTCCTCTCACCGGGCCAGTGGTCAGGGGCCTTGCAACAGGGTGATCTGATCGTTTCCTCACCGAGCTATTGGCAATATCTCACCCGGTCCCTGCCCCACTATCGCGATGGTGTCATGGGCCTGACCTCGACGGCCCCCATGCCCCGGACCCTCTCCGACACCTTAGCGACTCAAGGGCTCAGCAGGCTGATCGAAATCTACGGCTCCTCGGAAACCGCCGGTGTGGGTTGGCGTGATGATCCGGCTGACCCCTACACCCTGCTGCCTTTCTGGCACAGTCTGCCCGATGGACAACTTGTCCGCAGCCTGCCGGAGGGCGGCGAAGCGGCGTCCCTCACGCCCATGGATCTTTTGATCTGGGAACCGCCGACGGCCAT
Source organism: uncultured Alphaproteobacteria bacterium (assembly GCA_964449455.1). Classification (GTDB taxonomy): domain Bacteria; phylum Pseudomonadota; class Alphaproteobacteria; order JAJFIK01; family JAJFIK01; genus CAYUYV01. The sequence continues at coordinate 14,442 of CAYUYV010000037.1, forward strand.
GGAACGCCGCGGCCCGGTCCGGTTTCGCCCCGCTGGACGCCGCGACAACGCGGTCCAGGTCGGCGGCATCAATGTCTTCCCCGCCCGGATCGCCGCCGTCATCTGTGACCATGATCTTGTGGCCAAGTGCACGGTCCGTCCGGCCCAGGATGCAGCCATCGATCGGCTCAAGGCCCATATCATGCTAAAGGGAAATATCGATCCGACGCCGGCTATTGTGCGCGATATCGAGGCCTGGTGCCGCGATCACCTGAAGCCGAATGAACGCCCGCGCTTGCTGAGCTTTGGCGACGACATCACCGACACAGACACTCTTGAAAATTCTGCCCCGGTTGAACCACTGCGCAAGGCGTCCGGCTTCTGAGCTTGCGCAGGCAAACCGAAAGATGGCGGGACCGCGACCCGCCATCCGGCCTCTCGGGATGGGGCTGGCGCACTCTTGCTTCTGACATCAATCCGTGTGGATCGCTCACCCTGCGGCGTGCAACCTCTGGGCGTCACTAGCGATGGCCACGGCCGTGGCGATATTGCCCAGTTTTTCACTCGCGGCCTGAAGCCGGGAAATGGCCAACTCCGGATCGAGATCGCCCACGTCTGCGGTTTGATCCGCATCCCCCGCACCCTCCATGATGCGGCGGGCCAATAAGGCCGATCGGCGCTCCAGAACATCGATCACATCCGTGACCGCGTCAATATCGGCCGTCGCGCTGGGCAGACTGTCCTTGTCCGGCTCAATCATGCCTTGTTCCTTCAGGATCCGGGCAAATTCGGACAGGGAATGAATCACCGGTTCGGTCGTCGCCGCATCGGCTGAGTCTGCTTCGGTATTTGACGCCGCGGCGGACAAGGCAGACAGGGCATTGCGCGCTTCCGCGCCAATGCGATCGGAAAGGGTCGCCAGAGCCTCGGCATCAAATGCCCCACCCGCGCCATCCCGCCCCTTCAGATCCGCAACATCCGCCCCCATTGCTTCAAGCCGGCCCGTCAAGTCATCACGCAGCTCGTTCAATGCACCGCCAAGGGCCTGGACCGCATCGGTTACAGCCTGCGGATTTGCCGCCTGATGGCCGACCTTGTCGGCCAGAGAACCCAGCTTGGCGACCACGTCCTGGAGCAGCGCTGCCGAGTCCCCATCCGCCGTCCCATCGGCCGTGGTGTTGGCAAAGGGGAGCAGGGTTTCCTCAATGCATTGTCGAAGATCATCAATGGGGATCGAACCATTGGAACCCGCTTTCGGCATCTCAAGCGAGGCGGAGACGGCCGCAAGACGTGATTCGACGCGCCCGAAGGTTTCGCGCACAGCCTCCGATAGACTCTCCGACTGGCTTTCGAGGCTACCAATACGGTCCGCAAGCTGATCGGTTTGAGTGAGGCCGGCGCCCATGGCCTGAGTCAGGCCGCTGGTGCTTGCTTCGAGCCGCGAGAGCTGCATATCCAGCGTCTCACCGAAGCTCTTGGTCTGGGCTTCGATGCGGCCAAGACCATCCTTGATGGCGGCGACACCTTCTGGAGAGACCTGATCTTCCGTTCCGTCCGAGGCGCCAAAGCCCATGGTCAGGGCATCAAGGCGCTTGATGACATCGTCGATAGAGCCACGCAATTCCGTCTGCTGACGGGCTACGGCGGCGGCAGTCACACCGTAATCCTCACCCGTACGGCCCACCTGACCCAAAATCTCGTTCAGGCCTTCGCCGATAGCGCCCGCGAGATCGTCGACTTTGCCCGCAAGGGTATCGAGGACACCGCGCAGATCGCCAGCGACCTCCGTGACGGCCGGTCTGGCCCCTGGGTCCGATTGGCTGGAAGCAGCCTTCATCGCGGCATCGAGCTTGTCTTCCAGCGTGCTAATGACGGCTGTCGTGTCCGAAAGGCCACTCAGGACCATCAGGACCGTATCCATCTTGTCTCCAAGGGCCTCAAGGGTGGCGTTTCCGTCCGCCTGCGTTGCAATATTTGTGATTTTCTCCTCGAGCCCTGGCAGCACGGTGATCCGCTCGGAGACATCGGAGAAGCCGTCGGCCAGCCCTTTGGCAAGCGTGTCGATTCGCGCTTGAAGGTCGCCAAGGGCCGTCAGGGTCCTCTCTGAGTCCTGACCATCGGTTTTGCCGCGGGCCTCCTCCACGCGGTTTTGGATTTCACTCAGGGCCTCCTGCATGGTCTGAAGGCCAGTGGTCAGGCGCTCCAGTTCAGCCTTCTGGGCCTGGGCCGCCGCGGTCAGACCATCCAGGGCCGCCTGTCCGCCCTCAGTCCCTTGTGCCTTCTGGGCGGCCTCAATGCTGACCCGCATCTGCTCAAGATCATGCCCAAGACCTTCCACCCGGGCGTGGCCTTGCTCCAGACTACGGCTGATCTGGCTGATCCCGACTGCGACCGTTTCGCCAAAGCTGCGCAAGTCACCTTGAGTCTCGATCAGCTTGGCGTCCTGGGCTTCCTGCACTGAGGACAGCGAACCGATGGTGGCGTCGATAGCATCGGCCGCCGCCACAAGCCGGGCTGAAATCTCCCCATGGATCGTATCCACTTTGCCGCGCTGACCCTCTATAAAGGGCCCGAGATTGGCGGTCTCCTTCTGCACAGTCGTGATGCCATCATTGAGATGGGTGAAGGCCGTCCGGATCTCGTCCAAAGCCGCCGTAAACTGATCTTTCAATGCGTCCGCGGCGGAGCGAGCCGTATCGGCCGTGTTGCGCACCTCCGTCAGCACACCGCCAACGGCGTCCTTGGTCTGGGCAAGACCCGAAACCATATCGGTGAGCCGGCCATTGGCCTCACTCGCGGTCTCCTTCAGGCCGTTGGTGGTGGTGCTGAGCATATCGGATTGGTTGCGCAGGGCGGCCAGCGTATCGTCAAAGCGCGCCTGCATCTGGTCGCTGGTTTCCCGGACACAGGCCACCGTATCCGTGAATTCCTTGCGGGCGAGCCCAAGATCCTTGCGCTGTGCGGAGACCAGTTCCTCGATCTTGTGGTGGCTTGAGGACAATTCACCAACACAGCCGGCAAGCCGGGCCGCCTCATCGGCTGCCTTTTGCGCCGCTTCTTCCCGTGTCGCGTCAAGGCCGCGGCCCCGATCCGTCAAGTCGCGCGCCGCCTCACGCAGGGCTTCAAGCATTTCATCCATGACCGCGCCGCTGGGCCCAGACAACTGGATTTGCAGCGGTCCGCCATCGGTCAGAAAGTCCGTGCGCAGCCCAGCGTTCCGGCCCGCGTCACGCATGCGCTGGACAGCCCGGGAAAGCTCGCCAATCTCGTCGCGCCGATCGAGACCCCAGGGCTTTGTGTCTGCACCCTGACCACTCTCGGTCACCACCGCCATATCCTGCATTTCCCGGATCGCCTGCTGCAAGGGATCACCGACCCGCACCCGAATGAGCAGGGCCGCAATCATCAGTACTACGAAAGATCCGACAAAGGAGAACAGGACTGTGCCCCGGGTGAGTTCAGCAAGCTTCTGGGCGCCGTCGAATTGCTGGCGGATTTCCGTCTGGCGCAGGGCGCCGCCAAGGGCTTGCAATTGGTCGTTTGTCGCCTCAAGGCGGCCGGTCAGGACCGAAGGGTCAAGATCGCGGGCATTGGTGTGGAGGCTACTGATCTTTTCATAGATCGCGGCCAATTCCGCGGCCCCCTGCTGCTGGGCTCGCGTTTCGGACTGATCCGTGTAAAGGCCCAAGGCCTGGCGTGCCGTCGCGAGATATCGGGCCGTAGCGTCGAGAAGGCGCGGCGTTCGGGTGAGAGCATATTCACGCAACGCCCCTCCAGCGCCCCTGGGGCCCAGAACGCGCTCAAGCTCGGCCACATAGCCTGACCGCAGGCCCGTCCCGCTGTCCGGCGCCATGGTCCGCGCCCGTAATTCCGCGATATAGCCTGTGGCATAGAGGCTGAGGGCACCAGCCGCGACCAGAAACAGGATCGACCCCAGCATAAATAATCGAGAAACAGACCGAAAAGACATGATAAGACCCCATCTCTGCCAGCATACGCTGTACACAGAGTTTTCTTCACCTCGACATTCACCGTCCGGTGATTGCGGTAAACGAGAGATTAACGGCAGTTAATAAAGGTTTGCCGGACCTTAAAGCAGGGACCCGAGGGGCCCCAGATCGAGATTGAGCTCCTCGCCTTCAATGCCAAAGGCGGCTTTCAGCTCTTCGATCTTGGTCTTGGCGGCGAGCAGAGCCGTGCCGAGTCGCTCGATCTCGTCATCCGACAATGTCCCGCGCTCCATGCGCCGCACGGCCTGCCCCTCCATGACCCGGCGCAGGAGTTCCACAAGAGTGAGGACCAGCTTGGCAAGGTCCTTTTCGAGCCGCTCCGGATCGATGGCAAGCTGGCCAGAGGGCGGCGCGGCAAACCGGCGCGGATCGGGCGATGGCGGGACCGGAACGGGGCCGGTGGAGGCCAGCACTTTGCCGGCGAGAACATCGCTCAAGGCCTGCGACAGATCGGTCTGGACAGCGGCCGTCGCATTGGTCATGGCCTTGACTCCCACGCGGAGTCGGCCGTGAGCAGATCATCAGCAACGAAATGATAGGCTGGCCAGGGACCGGTCAGGCAAAGGGACCAGCCGCGCGCCGCTCCAGGATCCTGGTTCAGACGCGCTCTCATCGCCGGAACCATGCCTTTCGACACGAAATAAGCGGCCTTGAAAAGGACAGGGGCCCCGCCGCCTGGCCGCACCCGGCTTTCGACCGCAAGATCGGACAAATCCCCGTGAAGGCGTTCGATATCGGGATGCTGCGGCGCGCCGGAAAGGTGCAGGAGATGCGCCCGGCCGGATTTTGGGGCGTCGGATTCGGGGTCAGTGGCCTCGGACTTAAGAATGGTCAGCCCCAATTCCACATGGTCCTCAAGATGTCCCAGGGTCTGACGCAGCACGCTTCCATGACGGCTCATCAGCTCACGGACATGCTCCCCGTCCGGCAGTACGATACCAAAGCGGACCGGGACGAGCGCCCCGAGATCCAATGCCGCGTCGCAGACCGCCCCATGGGCCGCCACAGTCTCGATCGATGCGTCAAGGGGCCGATCCAAACGACTGATCAATGCCGTCAGACCAGCCTCAGCCAAACCTTCCACTGGGGAGCCAAAAAGTCCAAGGGGCAGGCCATCGAGAAGCTCACCTCCTGTAAAGGCATAAAGATAGACGGGCGCCCTTTCGGTCATGGCGTCATCCCGATGGCAACGGGCTGCCCAGCCTTGGATTGGAGTTCATCCCGCTTGTCCGGCGCACACAGAAGAACACGCAGGCCCAGATAGACCAGATCCACATCCGCAAGGGACAGCGTCAGGTCGCCGGCGACAACGACGCCCTCGTCCAAAAGTCGGTCAAGCAGATCGATCAAGGCGACACGGGCACCGGCATCAGCGTCTGCAGACAGGGTCATCAGGCGGCATCCTCCTCCAGACTGATAAAGCTGTAGGCGGGCCAGGGGCCCTGAACCACGGTCTTCCACCCCTCACGGGCCAGATGACCGGCCCGGTCATCCAGGCGAGCAAGGAATCGGTCGCGCCGATCATCCGGGACCAGATAGGCGCCCTTGAAGGCGGTCCGTCGCGCGCTTTCAACGCCGCCATGGGCAAGTTGGACGGCCTCGCGGGACAAGGCGCCAAGGTCCTTGTGGAAAGTGGAAATGCGCTCCGCGAGCATGGTCCGGCGCTGGTCCTTCAATGTGCGATCGAAATGTTGCTGCAACAGGAAGCGCCGGCCCGGCGATGCAGCATCCATCTCAGCGCGCAAAATCCGGGTGGCCTCGTCATCGTGTTCTTCCGTCTGCGCCCCATCCCCCTCCCGCACAAGTTGGACGGACCATTCGGCAGCTCCGGCAATGCGCGACAGGGCAACCCGGAACACGGCGCCATGAACGCGCAGCATCTCCACCACATGATCAAGATGGCGATAGAGGGTGCAGAAGGGAAAGGGCAATAAGGCGCTGGCCTGATCCCGCAGGCCGCACAGCAGATCCTGATGCTCACGGACCAGGGCCTCGCCCGCATCGGCCGTTGCGATCTCGGCCTCAAGGGCGGTCGAGTCAAGCCCCGCTTCGGCAAGATCTGTATAGAGCACAGCAAGGTCATTGACCCGGACCGCGCCAATGGTGCCGCTTGCGCGCATGCCTTCGCCGCCAATGGCTGCATCCAGGGCCGGGACCACCGCATGCAGATAATACAGGGATGAGCCAGGGGTCATGCTGCCTCCGCGGTTTGATCGCCGACCCGGCGCAAACGCACCGAAAAGCTCCGCTGTACGGCCGGCCCTGTGAAATGGACGGGTGGATGATCCTGCGCCGAGACCCGAGGGGACTGGGTTTGCGAAGGACGGCGCAATTGGCCATCCGCAACCCGGCACAGAAGATTATAAGCGTCCCGAAGCTGAACCATCTCCTCGGAGACCGCATCGCCGCCCGGATTGGCGTCCGGATGCAGACCTTTGACCGCGCGCCGATAGGCCCGCTTGAGATCCTCAAGGGTCACGGTTTCTTCAAGATGCAACCGGCGCCGTGCATCCTGAACCCGGCGCAAATCTGCTTCTTCCACCTCGATGGCCGCAAAGCTACAGGCCGGCAATGGGCCGATACAGCGGATTTTCAGCCGGCCCCCTGTTTCGCGATCGAAGGTTTTCAAGGCGGCATCAAGGCTGAGTTCATCGGCCCGGCGCAAAAGACAGGTGAAATTGGCGACGACCGTCTCCTCCATGCGCGGCGTCTCGATGACATCAAGAGAAACGGCAGACAGGACCGTCCGAATACGGTCCGTCAGTCCACGGCGGTGCCCTTCAACGGCGGCTTTGAGCGCATGGGCCGTTTCCAGGTCATGTTCACCCCCTTTGCCGAATTTGAGGCCGATCAGCCCTTGTGCCCGCAGATCCTCAATGGCATCGACCACGGACCAGGATACCAGCACCTCGAACTGGATCAGGGATCCATATTGGTCAAGGGGGCTGCGCAGGTCCTGACCGCAGGAATCGAGAAAGGTACGGATGCGTTCGGTGCCGGCCATCCGGGTCTCGAACCGTGCGGGCAGGATGGGCAGAAATGTCATCACTGATTCAAGGACAGTTTGATAGAACCGCAGACGATGCAGCGCCTTACGCTGACGATTATGCCAGAGCCTCCCCTGGGGCGTGGACGTGACCACAGCCGCCAGACCGCCGGCGATGACGGGCCGGATGCGCCGCCCCTCAACCCGGGTCTTGCGCGCCACAAGCCGGCTTGCGCCTTCCAGGGTCGTGAGGCCATAGAGGGTCAGATCCATCATGGGCTTACCCCCCGCTCATTGGTGTAAGACGAGGCCCGGTCCAGGTCAGACAGAGCCATCTCGAAATGGTGCGCCGATAGAATGAGGGGGACGGATGATACGTCCTCCTCGTCTGAAAGGTGGTCGCGCAACGCAAGCAGTGCTGCCCGCCGACACAAACCCTCAAGGTCGGCACCGGAAAAACCGTCCGTCGCATCGGCCAGATCGTCACTGTCCACATCCTCGGCCAGGGGACGATTACGCAGGTGAATCCGGAGAATGGCAGAACGCGCGTCCCTGTCAGGTCCATCAAGATCCACGATCACGTCGAATCGGCCGGGGCGCAAGAGAGCCGGATCAATCCGATCCCGGCGGTTCGTGGCCGCAAGAACGAGAACGCCAGTCAGGTCGTCGACGCCATCCATTTCCACCAGAAGCTGGGCCACAAGCCGTTCAGCGGTCTGGCTGCTGCCGGCTTCACCCGCGCCGCGGACAGGGGCGACGGCATCGATCTCATCGAAAAACAGAATGCAGGGCGCGGCCATGCGCGCTTTTTTGAACACATCCCTCAAGGCTCGTTCCGATTCCCCCACATACATGGACAGAATCTGCGGCCCCCGGATGGAAATGAAATTGACCTGAGCCTCGGTGGCCAGCGCCTTTGCAAGGAGGGTCTTGCCCGTCCCCGGAGGCCCACACAGCAGAACACCCTTTGGCGGGCGCAGCCCGGCCGCCGCATAAGCCCCTTCAAAGCGCAATGGCCATTCGACCGCTTCGATCAGGATTTGTTTGGCCTCATCAAGACCGCCCACATCGTCCCACCGAACCATGGGCACCTCGGTGAACACCTCACGGATCGCCGATGGCGCAATATCCGCCATGGCGCAGCGAAAGTCCTCCATGGAGACCATCAAGTCATCCGGATTCGGCTCATCGCCGCTGGTCAGATAACGGCGCAGGGCGGCCATGCCGGCCTCTCGGGCAAGGGCTTCCAGATCCGCGCCCACATAGCCATGGGTCGAGGCCGCAAGCTGACCTAGCTCAACAGTGTCATCCAGCGGCATGGACCGGGTATGCACATCAAGGATCGCCCGGCGCGCATGGCGATCCGGGACCGGAATGGCAATCTCCCGGTCAAATCGCCCGGGGCGTCGCAGGGCGGGGTCCAGCATATGGGCCAGATTCGTCGCAGCAATGACGACCACATTGCCGCGTGCTTCAAGCCCATCCATGAGGGTCAGAAGCTGGGCCACGATACGCCGCTCCACCTGACGCTCCCCACCCAGATCTTCACGCTTTGGCGCGATGGCGTCGATTTCGTCGATAAAGATGATGGCCGGCGCCTTGGCCCGAGCCGTCTCGAAAATCTCCCTAAGCTGAGCTTCGGATGCACCATAAAATTTATCGACAATTTCCGGTCCGTTGACCGTTAGAAACGCTGCGTCGGCTTCCTTGGCGACAGCCCGCGCGATGAGCGTCTTGCCGGATCCCGGCGGCCCGGTCAGCAGGACCCCCTTGGGCGCGGCAATCCCCAATCTTGCGAACAGCTCGGGCCGGCTTAGGGGCAGCTCGATCATCTCCCGAACCCGCGCCAGCTCCCGGTCAAGACCGCCGATTGTGGCATAGGCGCCGCCTGCGTCCGCTCCTGCACCGTCACTGTGGGGAGCAACTGTCTCCCCGCCAACGGAAATTTTCGTCGCGGCACGGACGATCACAGGTCCCTTGGGCTCCGTCGCCTCAATCGTAAAGGTGCACATGCGCCCGGATTTCATCCGAAGCCGGACCTGATCACCCGCTGTCATGGGCATGTTCTCAAGGGCCTGCGCCATGGCCTCGAAGGAACCGGCTATTGCCGACCCTTCGCCCGCCAAAGGCGCAAGGCGGATGCGGGCCGCGTCCTGGGCGCGAGCCGCGCGCACCAGAACCTCCTGGCCAGGCTCGGCGCCGGCATTGAGGCACTGAATGGCATCCATACGGATGAGATCATGCCCCCGATCCTCAGGAAAGGCCGGCAGAATGCGGGCATGGGTATAGGTGATGGTGTCCCGGTCAACCGAGCCGACCACCGTAACAAGGTCGCCGACGGACAGACCAAGCAGGCCCGCATCCGCCGGATCAAGGCGCACAATGCCCCGATCCTGATCCACATCCCGGGCCGCAGCAATCGTCAGCCGGCGTTCGCGCTCCGGTGTGGCCTTGCCTTGACGCTTCGGCACCCTTGAGCCGGCCGAAACATCGGGAAATGACGACGGTTCAGCCATGGACGGAATCCTGTTCCCTCTGACGCTTTCGGATTTCTTTCAGCCGATCAAGCAACATTTTTTCTTCCCGCTCGTAGGTTGCCTCGTCGATAAAGCCAAGATCGAGCTGGTCCTCAAGGGCGCGCAGAGCGGCCTGGACCTTGGCGGGATTATAATATTCCGCCTCCGCCGCTTCAGCGATCTTGCGGGCAATCCAGTTCACACTGCGCATAGGCAATGTGACGGGTGCTGTCAGTGCTGTGGTCAGAAGGCCCATGGCCGGTCTCCTCAGGTCAAGGGGTCCCGGAAGATGCAGGATACTCAGCAGGGGACCAATCAATGGACAGATTGACAAAACTGTAGGGAGGAACCGGGCCGACATAGCGCAGAGTGACCCGCTCTTCCTGACGGGCCTTGATGTCTTCGACCACGGCGTCAAAGGCCGCCTCGCGGGAGGCCTCAACCAGAAACGCCCCATTCAGGATCATGCGGTCCTCGGTCACGGCCGGCGTTTCAATCTCAACGGCAAGGGGTTCCAGCAAAGCCATAAGCTCCGCGGCCTCCTGATCACGTTTGACCGCGAGGGCATCCTCGATCCGTCGTCCAAGATCGATCCGCTGATAGTAGCTTTGTGCTTCGCTGGTGCCGGCCAGCTTGTCCCGAAGCTGACGGATCTTGGTGTCCTCTTCACTGATTTCAGTGAAGAGACGCTCCATGTTCCAGAACACCTTGACGCCCAGTTCCACGCGCCCTGCAATCCGCATAAAGAGACTTTCGAGATCCGTGGAATGGGCCTCCAGGACTTGACCCAGCATCTCCGGCCGGTCGGCAAGTGTTCCGAAACGGACGGGCAGCACAGGACCCATGGCCATGGCCTCTTCCAGAATCTTCGTGTGCGCCATCATATTGCGGCGTGTGGGATCGATCTCCCCCATGGGCATGGAGCTGACAATGACACCGCGATCACCGGACCAGACAATACGAGGCGTATCACCACCGGGCAGCGCTGGCTGATGGAAGGGACCCGACGAGGCCCAATCCTGTGCCCGGACAATCCCATAAACATAGGCTCCGTGTCCCGGCTCCCACTCAGTCTGGGATGGGGTCTCTTCATGGCTCAGATCATGGGCCAACGCGGTCATCCGGTCCTCCGGGTCAAGCGAATCTCAAGAATACCGTTCTGATAGGCACGCTGCAGGCTGTCCGGATCGACCGGGACGCCCAAGGGAACATCGGTGGCATAGCGGCGCCGCCCGGTTGCTTCCACGCGCAACACGTCGCCTAAGATTGTTGTACTGACCTCTTCATCGGTCACGCCGGGAAGCTCGACCGTGACCACGATCTCGTCTCCCTCGTCAAAGACATCAACCAGGGGCTCTCGGGTGTCGGCCATTTCCGGCCCCTCCTGCCCCGGGCGCAGATTGCCAAAGGTCTTGGCCTCAAGGCCATCAAGGCCCATCCGCATACTGATCCCAAAGACACCGCTCACCGTTTTGTCGCCAATCGGAATCTCGAATTGGCCGCTCTGCTCCTGGGCCTGGCCTGATGCGGCCGCGCCGAAGACGGCCTCAAGACGGTCTGTAATGGAGGACAGGCCCGCCTTTATATCGGCAACAGCCTCCTCGGGGCTGGCGGCACGGCGGGGATTAGGACGGCGATTGGGCGCCATGGATCCACTCCTGTTTGACGACGGGACCTTGAGTCATTCGGGCACGCCCATATCGGGCGCATTCGGTTCGCTCTGCATACCAATGGCTTGGCCAATGCGGGCCTCCAGCCGAGCCAAACGGTCCTCCAATGCCGCAAGATCGGTTGGCGACTGTTCGGGCGGCGCAAGTTGTGTTTCGTGAGCCCGGGCGCCAGGCTGGAGCGAGGCCGCGCTTCGAGTTTGCACGGCGCCGCTCGACAAGTAGGGGTCATGCTGCCACCAATCGATCCCAAGCTCGCGCGCCTTGTCGACCGAACACACCACAAGGCGCAGCTTGATGGTCAGGAGCTCGATGCCGACCAGCGCAACCGAAACATCGCCAGCAACAACGACGCCCTTGTCCAGCACCCGCTCCAGGATGTCGGCGAGGCTGTCGCCGTGGACCGCGTGCTGCATCCTCATGGTCATGGAGATTCACACTCACTCTTCCGTTTGACCTCGGATGAACCGGCGCACCCGCTCATAGGTCAGCATTGTTCCGTCCCCGTCGAGCTGGAGCTCATAAGTGGCAAGAACGTCGCGGCTTTCCGGGATTGACTTGTGCTCAACCAAATCGATGCTGACGGTCCAGCCCTGGTCTCCTTTGAGCACCTTTGAAACCGTTTCGGGCTTGAGGCCCGTTATCTCCTGAAGCTCGGACTTGGCCTTCAACGCGATATCGCGTGCGCCCATGGTGGCGGTCTCCTGAAGCATGGCGCCAACGGCACCGGTGTCCTCAATCATGACGATCTGCATGGGATCTATCTCCAATACTCATCCGGCGCCGTGTCAGCGCCGACCCCTCCCGATCAAGCGACCGCGCGAAGAGGGCAAGGGGTGATCCGGCTGGGGATCTGGAGACTCAGGAGCCGGCGGCCGGGGTTGGGGCGGCGCCGGCGCCCGGCCGCCTCCGCCTTCGACAAGGGTCAGCCTGCGGCTGCTCGCATGGAGATCCGCAATGGTGGCGTAGACGACGTCAAGGCGGGCATCGATCTGGGCAAGGCGGGCCCGGGCCTGGCGCTCCTTATCCGTCCACGTTCTAAGCTCATTGCGCACCCGCTCACGCATATGCTCTAGCTGCATGAGTTCGGTCACCAGGGCCTGGCGCCCGCGCGGCACAAGCCGGGGAAGAGGCAGATCACGAACCGAGGCGCGGGGTGCAGAAGGACGCGGGGCAGACATGGGAACCTCTTGGGCGAGGGGGAGACGCATGGGACGTGTTAGGAGACGGCCAAAAGCGATGCGGTACCAGGCAACGCTGGAACCAGTAGAGAATCCGCTGGCGGACAATAATGACTGATCAGACGGATCAGAATCTCGCGGCAGCGCGCCCGCTCCCGGTCCACATGGGGCCCCGGATCGGCCTTGATGATGACCTTGGCCAGAAGCACATCAACGCACAGCTGGACAAAATGGTCATCCGAAACGCTGACCTGCCAGCCCCGGTCGGCAGCCACCTGGGCAATCATCAGACAGGCGCGCATGGTCGGGATCTGGGCACAGGCATTAGACTGACGAAAATCCCGCACCACATTGACAATGCGCCGGGCGCCCATGGCATCAAGCCCGGTCTTGCCGACGACGATGCGCTCTTCCGTAGACTTATCAAAAAAGCCCAGATCAAGCGTGATCATCCGATCCAGAAGCGCGTCCTGGAGATCCTGGACACCGGCATAATCCACCGGGTTGGAAGTGAAGATCACTCGAAAATCTGGATGGACACGGATGTAATTCTCTTCCCGCGCCGCGCTGGGAATCAACAACAACCCTTCTTCGAGCACGGACAGAAAGGCATTGTTCGCTTCCGGCGGCGACCGGGTGAATTCATCATAGACCAGCACATGGCCCTGCTTGCAGGCCGCTGTCAGAACTTCATCGGTCCAGACAGCTGAGGATTCGGTCTCCGTCTTCACCACGGAGGCGACATATTTGTCGACCACCCGGCGCGTTTTGGTTCCGGCTTTACCGCCCAGAAGGCTATCGGCGGTAAAAGTAGCACTGCCACTGATCATCACGACGGGCCGGTCGAGGAGCCCCGCCATATGGAGCGCAAGGGTGGTCTTGCCTGTCCCGGCCGGACCCCTCAGATGCACGGGAAAGCCCGCATCCAGATAGGCCAGGCCGCGATTGGTCAGGTCGCGGATTTCCTCGGTCTCAATGATCAGAGGTTTCGACGCTCCCCCGGTCCGAAAGCGGGAGCTATCCTCGTATTCTGCGGCGTGCGCCATGGCAATGTCCCGCGATTCACGGTGTCGTCGTCCGTTCCTCCGCATGGGACATGCGGCCGGCCGCTCCGACAGGGATGGTTTGCGGGAAGAGGAGACGGCACGCGGTGTGGACGAACTGAGGATCGCGTGCCGTCACCCGAACCTCGAAACCGTTGCGTAGAGTTAGGGTGGGCTTAGCCGGTTAACGAATGGTAACCTCATCCTGAACCGCGCCGTCAGCCCGCCCGCCCGAGCCGTGAACGAAGATACGAGCCGTTTCCACCCAGGCATCCACATTGGCAAGACAGGAGAGATTGCCAAGCGCGGCCTTCAGGGCCACGGGATCGGCTTGCGATAGATCCTGGACCGTGCGGATGTCCAGCTGATGCAGCCGAGCGCGCATACCGGCCCCGATGATTGGCAACGCATCCAAGGGCACGGGCGTGCGCACGGCGCGCACCTGCAGCGATTCCTTAAGATCGGGAATACCGGTGTTGGCGGGCTCCTCGGCGGGATCGGCTTGGGCATCGTTGTCAGCCATTTGGCCTTCGCCGGCTTCGGCCGAATGGCAGGGGTCCTCGGCCGACGTCCTGTCCACCGTCTGGAACGCCGCGTGATTCACCCAGACGCCGGAGCCGTGATCCGGACCCTCGGAGATGGGACTTGCCGGAACAGGATTGGCCGG
>CAYUYV010000037.1:28590-34971 GCA_964449455.1 uncultured Alphaproteobacteria bacterium
ACAGGATTGGCCGGCTCAGGATGAGCAGGCTCAGGATTGACCAGCACTGAACTTGGCGGCACGGACGTCGTGTCGGGCACCATCGCCGCGGGATGATCACCCGGCGCCGCGTCCTGTTTCATCAGCTCACCGAACACAGATCCCACCGCATCATCATCCACATCTTGGGACCCGCTGAGGACCAGGCGCTGCGCCATCTCCGTGCGGCTATCGGCCAGCATCCGTGCGGTCCGTGGACCCCGCCGCAGGGGCCGGGTCCCATTTTCCACCGGATCACTGGTGCCGGCGGCATCGGCATTTCGCAGTGCGCCCCGGCGCGCCTCCCCACTGCGGACCAGCGCGTCCCGTACGGCAGCGCGGCGTTCAATGGTTTCACGGCGCCGGGTCTGGGCTGAAGCGCGATTGCCGTTGTCCGCGCACTCGCCGCGGGAAATCGACCCTGAAGGCTGCCAACGCTCAAAGACCTTTACCTGCTCCGCTGGGGTTGTCTGCGGATCATCCTGATGCGGTAGATCAGCGGGACAGTCCGCGGAAGTCTCAGGGCCAGACTCCTGCCCGGCCGCACGATCTGACAACGGAGCACGCCGCTTCGCGACCCGCTCCGCCCTCAATGCGCGCAGATAGTCAGCCGCCTCCTGACGCAGGGCATGAGCCCGTTTGCGCGGATCCGGCTTTGCGGACCCGGTCTTGGGATCACCAGGGTCAAAGGACATGGGCAATGGTTCCCGAAGGCCGCGGGCGGGCTGGGGCGTGGGGGCTGACGATTGAGATCATCATCCGCCCCTTGTGCAATCGGCCGCCCAAATGGGGGCTTAAGACAGGGATTGCCTGGCGTCAGGCCGTGGCAGCCATGGGCTCGACGGTCAGGCCGACGGCCTCAGCATATTTCAGGTAGGTCTCGACGCTGGCCACGATGGCACGGGCCTCAATGGACACAAGCTCAATCCCGACAAGAGCCACACGGACGAATGCGTCGATGACGATACCCTTGTCGAGGATCCGATCGATGACTTCTGCGAGGCTGGAAGAGGCAACGGATTTTTCGATGGCCATGGCCTGGAACCCTTCATTCTGAGAAAACACCGCCCGGCTGGGATGCCCCCCGAAGCGGACTCACGGTCAAATCGTGACCCTCAGGATGTATAAAGGATAAGGTTAACAGGCGGATAATATCCGGCCACCTTCGATCGATGATCCGTTGATCAGCCTCTCAACAATTCATTGATCGAGGTCTTGGCCCGGGTCTTGGCATCGACCTGCTTGACGATGACCGCGCAGTAGAGGGAGGGCTCGCCCGGACCGCCTGGCAGACTGCCCGGCACGACCACGGAATAAGGAGGCACAGCGCCATAGCTCACCTCGCCCGTGGCCCGGTTCACGATTTTGGTCGACGCTCCGAGAAAAACGCCCATGGAAAGAACGGCGCCCTGGCCCACGACCACGCCTTCCGCCACCTCCGATCGGGCGCCGACAAAGCAATCATCTTCCAAAATCACAGGCGTGGCCTGCAGAGGCTCCAACACGCCGCCGATGCCGGCACCGCCTGAGATGTGACAGTTGCGGCCAATCTGGGCGCAAGAACCAATCGTGGCCCAGGTGTCGACCATCGTCCCCTCGCCCACATAGGCGCCCAGATTGACGAAACTCGGCATCAGGACAGCACCCGGCGCGATGTGAGCCGAATAGCGGACGATGCAAGAGGGCACGGCCCGGAAAGCGGCGGCGGAAAAGCGGTCCGCGTCCCAGCCTTCGAATTTGGATGGCACCTTATCATACCACAGACTATCCTGGCCCGGACCGCCGGGGATGGGCACCATGGGATTGAGCCGGAAAGACAGGAGCACGGCCTTTTTCAGCCACTCATGGACCACCCAGCCGTCCGGCCCCGGCGTCGCCACCCGAAAGTGACCCTTGTCAAGGCCAGACAGGGCAGCATTCACCGCCTCGCGAATAGGGCCAATCGTTTCCGTAGACAGAGTATCCCGTTGAGACCAGGCATCATTGATGACCATTTCGAGTTGGGCGGAAGGCGTCGCCATGGGCACATCTCTCCGAGGCAAGAGGAAACAAAGGGACCGTCAGGTCACGCGCGCGGCCATAAGAAATGCCGTCAGATCATCCGTGACATGGTGCACATGGGGATGATTTGCCAGCTCTTCCGGTGTCGCCGTGTCGCCCTGACCCGGCAAGGTCTGTTTAGGGCGCACCCACACGGTCACCAAACCCAAAGCGTAGGCCGCCTCAAGATTGCGGGCAATATCCTCGAACATGATGGCTTTGTTGGGATCGATCCTGCCATGGCTGAAAATATGCTCATAGGCAGCCCGATGGGGTTTCGGCACATAATCCGCCGCAACAATGTCGAAAACATCCGTGAAATGATGGCGAATACCAAGCCGGCCAAGCACATTCTCGGCATGCGCCGTTGATCCATTCGTGTAGATCACTTTGCGTCCAGGCAAGCGGGACAGGGCCGCATCAAGCGCATGGTCAGGTTCGATCATGCTCACATCAATGTCGTGCACATAATCGAGGAACGCTTTCGGAGCCATGCCATGGACAGTCATGAGGCCGCTCAAGGTCGTTCCGAACTCATGATAATAGAGCTTTTGGATCCGGCGTGCCTCGACGGGGTCAACATCGAGATAATGAGCGATGAACGCGCTCATCCGCTGGTCGACCTGATCAAAAATTTGTCCGTCGGCGGGATAGAGCGTGTTGTCGAGATCGAACACCCACGTTTCCACATGGCGCAAGTCCGGGCCATGCCCGGTTGGGGTGGATCCGGGAACAGGGTCGGATGGGTCAGGCATGGGATCCTCGGATCAGGGGTGGCGGACGATGATCTACACAAAAGGACATTAAACCGGCCGTAAAGACTGACCAGGTTCAATCCAGGCCCATGATGATGCGCTGGATCAAAAGCTGGCTTTCAAAAGGGACGGCCCAGGCCCCAAAACGGCGGCGCGAGGACCCTTTGGATCCCCTTGCCTCCTATGGCGCGGCGAGCGAGGCCCTGTCCCGCAATGACCGGAATGCGCGGCGCTTATTGGCTGGCGCCCCGGAAACGCCGCCCGAAATGTTGTTCTATCTCGCCGGTGATGGGGATGAAGACGTGCGCGCCCGGGTCGCCGGCAATCCTGCCACGCCGTTTAAGGCCGCGGGTCTGCTTGTCGATGACAGCGCGGGGTCAGTGCGCGCTGAACTCAGCGGCAAACTCGCCCGCCTGTTGCCCGATCTCAGGGCCGGCGAGGCTGCCCGCCTGCGCGAAGATGTCATCGCCACGCTGGAGGCTTTGGCCCGGGACCGGGAAGCGCGGGTGCGGGCCATGCTGGCGCAGGAACTGGCGCGCCTGCCTGAGGCGCCGACCGCACTCGTCAGAACGCTCGCCTTGGATCCTGATTGCACCGTCGCCGGTCCGATTCTGGAGCATTCGCGCCTGCTGCGCGACGAAGACCTGCTTGAGATCATCGCGGCCAGCCGTGCCAAGGGCGCCCTGTCGGCCATTGCCCGGCGGACGAGCGTCAGCGAAGCGGTCAGTGACGATATCGCCGCATCCCTCGAAATCCCGGCCATTGCCACACTCCTGGCAAATCCGCAGGCGCGGATCCGCGAAGAAACCATGGACATGATCGTCGATCAGGCGCGCACGGCCCAGGCCCTCCACGAGCCGCTCGTCATGCGGACGGATCTGTCCGTACGCACCATGTGCCGGATCTCGGATTTCGTGGCTGCGGAGCTGATCGAACGCCTTGCCCAGAGGGGCGGGCTCGACGACGCAACACGAGGCCATCTGCGCGCCCGGCTGCGCGAGCGCGCCGCCGCCGAGGCCATGGACCGCACCGATGACGGAACACCTTTGGCGGACAGACGCGTGCGGGAGAAGGTCGCCATTGCCCATACCCAGGGCCATCTTGATGCGGAGGAGGTGGCCGGCTTCGTGGCAGAAGGACAGCGCCCGGCCGTCGTCGCGAGCCTCAGTGCCCGCGCGGGCGTTCCCATCGAGATCGTGGAGCGGATCCTCAAAAGCGCAAGCCCAAAGGCGGTCACGGCCCTGTGCTGGCGGGCCGGGCTGCCCATGCGCCTCGCCATGGAGATCCAACGGACCATCGCGCGCGTGCCGCACCAGGACCTTCTTTTAGCCCGGCGCGGCACGGATTATCCGCTGCCAGAAGAAACCATGATCTGGCATCTGGAGTTTTTCGGGATCCCAGCGGCGCAAGACGGCGGGCGCCGGCAGGCTTAAGTCCCTTCGGGCTCCTCAAAGGGCGGGGGCACCTCATCTTCCTGGCGTTCGGTGAGATTATAGGTGCCGTCCACCAGACCTTCCGTGTCGATACGATCGAACTTGGCCGCCTCATAGCCGCGCTCGGCACATCGGTCGCTGCCCTTGATGCTGAATTTGACATCGGAGATGCAGAAGGGATGGATCCCGCCCCATTTAAGCGGCTCGCCCGCCTCGGACGCACCGGAAACGAAGACATAGATGAAGCGGTCTGGCACATCATCCTTGATCAGCTTCAGGCAATCCCCCGGCTCAGGGGCCCACCAGCCACGGGATGTCCAGGTGCCCTCCTCGTCATAGGCCACCGCCACGACGACCTGATGGGAGGTCTGATTGCAGACCCGGAAGCCGAGCTTTTTCTGCTCCGTATCCGCTGCTTTGAGCAGTCCATCGACCATCTCGAAGGAATCAACATCGACCTTGCCCATATCGAGAGCCTTGCGGGCCTTTGAGGCGGCACGCATGGTCTTCTTGCCGAAGCGACCGTCCATGGCCCCTTTCAGAAAACCGGTTTCGATGAGGAGCCGCTGGATGCCGGAGAATTTTGCCTGCCGCAGCGTGACATGCTTCGCCACCGGTTCGGTGAAGCGGTGCACCCACTCCTTGGCACCCGCTTCAATCTGAACACGGAAGAAAGAGCGAAAATCGCGCTGATCCTCACAATAATTGGGTCCGGAAAACACAAAGTCATCTTCGCGCACGCAGAACTCGCGTTGACCGGCCCATTTGCGCACCGGCCCCTTATGGGCCCTGTGGGATTCCCCATAGACATAGAAACTGGGAACGGCGGAGAGCTTTTTCAGGATCTGGCGACACTCACCGGGCCGGAGCAGGATCCACCCCTCAATACGCCAGCCATCAGGCTGGGGCAGAGCCGCGGCCGAGCGCATCACATAGCTCGAATGATTGCACAGGCTGAGGCTGGCCTCTGCCGAGGAGGGAGCCAGACCCACCCCAAGCACGGCAAGCCCCACCATCGTGAAAACCCGAACCATCAGATTGCGCATGAATGTGCCTCCCGCCAGGCCAACCGGTGTTCAGGACTCAGGAGCCGGCGGATTATCTGCGCCGGTGACATCTGGGGTGATCAGTGTGCCAGCGCCTTCCGGCGTAAACAATTCCAGAAGCATCCCATGGGGCATCCGCCCATCCAGGATCACCGATCCTTCGGCCCCTGCGACCACCGCCTCCATGGCAGTCATCAGTTTCGGGATCATTCCGCCGCGCGCCACCCCATCACGGATGAGGCCCGCAGCCTCCTTGATGGTCAGACGCTCGATAAGCTTGCCCTGATCGTCAAGGACGCCAGCCACATCTGTCAGCAGCAGCAGACGGCGTGCGTGAAGGGCGGCCGCAATGCCGCCGGCCGCCGTGTCCGCATTGATATTGTAAGTGGAGCCATCCCGGCCCAGACCGATCGGTGCGATCACGGGGATGACGTCCGAATTCATGATCGATGTCAGCACGGCTGGATTGACGTCTTCCGGCTCGCCCACAAAACCGAGATCAAGCACCTTCTCAATATTGGAGGCAGGATCCCGTTCCGTGCGATGAACCTTCCGGGCAATGATGAGATTGCCGTCCTTGCCCGACAGGCCCACGGCCCGACCGCCAGCCTGATTGATATGAGTCACGATCTGCTTGTTGATCGATCCGGCAAGGACCATCTCGACCACATCAACCGTTGCGGCATCAGTGACGCGAAGACCCTGGACGAAGGAACTCTTGATCTTGAGCCGCTCCAGCATCGCCGCAATCTGGGGCCCGCCACCGTGGACGACGACCGGACGCAGGCCAATTTGTTTCAAGAGCACAATGTCCCGCGCAAAGTCTTGGGCGAGCGCGGCATCGCCCATGGCATGGCCGCCATATTTGATGACAACCGCCTGGCCGTCATAGCGCAGGATGAAGGGCAGAGCCTGGGTCAGTGTGCGGCCCGTTTGAAGCCAATCGGCCCGCAGGCGATCCGCCGGTGAGGCCGAGGCGCCGTCGGACATGGACTGAACATTGGATCCGGACGATGCGGTCATGGCCCTCTCCTCAACATGGTCAGAACGCGGCGGGTTTAAGGGTGTTCATCCCCCGTCACTGGCCCG
>CAYUYV010000038.1:0-34761 GCA_964449455.1 uncultured Alphaproteobacteria bacterium
TGAGTGGGGGAGCGCGCCGCACACGGGAACTTAAACATTCGAGCCGCTCCACTAGAGCAGCCGACTGCCACTTGCAAGGCGGATGACCCGGTTGCCAGGCGGAAACACCGTCACGCAGTCTCGGCAAGGGCCGTCTTCAGCGCCGTATCGATCCGTTCGAGCTGGCGTGTGTGGCGGATCTTCAGGCCGCCGCGGTTCTTCACATAGAAGACGTCGACCGCAAGCTCCCCATAATGGGTGCAATGGGCCGAGATGATCGAAAGGCCCAGATCCCGGAGCGCGGCCGCAACCCGGTGGAGCAAATCGGGCCGGTGGCGGTGCTCGACTTCAACGACAGTGGCCGTGTCGGACGCTTCATTGTCCACAAAGATCTGGGGCGGCACATGGAAAGCCTGTTCGCGATCCGGCACCCGCGGAACAGGCACCGGCAGGGCCGCTTCCCCATCCTGGAAACGCCTCTGGATCCTGTCCTTTAGTTCCCAGCCACGGCCACCGCGCACCGTCAGTGACCCTTCCGGGTCCTGAATCTCGAACATGTCGAGGGCAATGCCGCCCGCCGACGTGAAGGCCTTTGCGCCCACAAGATACGCACCGAGGGTTGCAATGGTCTCCAGAAGATCCGCAAAGAGACCCGGCCGGTCTGGCACCACCACCGTAACCAGGGTGACCCCGCGCTCAGCTTCGAAATGAATGTCCACAAGGGCGAAGCGCTGGCCCTTGGCCCCGCGCCGCCGGGCAATGGTCATCAGGCGAGCATGCCGGCAGCAGACATCGGGGGGAAAGCTGAGCCAGTAAGCGGCCTCGAAACTGTCGAGGAAGACCCGGGGCACGGTGGCGGGGAGCCTTGTGTCCACAAGGGCGCGGACCTCCTCGGCCCGCTCCCGCCGGCCCTCATCGGGCAGCGTGCCGCCCAAAACCGTCTCAACTTCCAAAAAGAGTTGCTCCAGGAGCTGGCCCTTCCAGCGCGTCCAGGTGCTGGGGCCGACTCCCTTGATATCGGCCACCGTCAGCACTAGGAGCATACGCAGCCGCTCGCGCGTTTGAACGACCGTCACCACGTCGCGAACGGTCTTCGGATCGAAAATATCACGCCGCTGGGCCGTATCGCTGAGCAACAGGTGATGGCGCACCAGCCAGGCCGCAGCATCCGTCTCGCTGGTCGTGAGTCCGAACCGGGGCCCAAGCAGGCGCGCCACCCGTTCCCCGGCGATGGAGTGATCATCCCGTCGGCCCTTGGCGATGTCATGGAGAAACATGGCCACCATCAGGGGGCGGCGGGACTGCACCCGGCGGGCAACGCGGTGCCCAAGGGGGAAACTGTCCTTGAGAGCGCCCCTCAGAATGGCATTGAGCTGGCCCACCGTGCGCAGCAAGTGATCATCAACCGTGTAGTGATGATACATGTTGAACTGCATCATTGCGATCACGCGGCCGAAATCAGGCACGAAGGCACCGAGCACGCCGGCCTCATTCATCGCGCGCAGCGTGGCCTCGGGCTGACGCCCCTCCGTCAACAGATTAACAAAGATCCGGTTCGCATCCGGGTTCTGGCGCAGCCGGGCATCGACCAAATGGCTGGATTGGTTGAGAAGGCGCTGGGTGTTGGGGTGGATTTCAAGGTCGCGCGCATCAAGGGGCTCGAAGACCCGCAACAGCGACACCGGATCGCGTTCGAACAGACCCGGGTCCACGACAGCGATGCGGCCTCCATCGAGCATGAAATCGGGCCAGGCGGCGAGGGGCGTCCCGGAGTCATCGTCGAACCAGGGCCGGCGGGGACGACCCTTCGCGTTCTGCATCTCAAGGGCGGCGAAAATCACACCCGTCAGCGCCCGCACTTCCCGGGTCACCGTGAAATAGGCCTTCATGAAGGCCTCGACGGCCTGAACGCCCGGACTGTCCGTGTAGCGCAGGCGCATGGCCAGATCCTGCTGGACATCAAAGGACAGGCGCTCCTCCGCCCGCCCCGCCAGCAAATGCAAGTGGCACCGCACATCCCACAAGAAGCGTGCGGACCGCTCGAAGGCCTGGAACTCCCCAGTGGTCAGAAGGCCCGCATCCACAAGATCCGACGCATGGCCCAGGCGATAGACATATTTCGCGATCCAGTAGAGCGTATGGAGATCGCGCAGGCCCCCCTGGCCCTCCTTCAGATTAGGCTCGACCCGGTATTGGGCGTTTTCCTCCCGATCATGGCGGTCGGCGCGTTCAACCAGCTTGGCATCGACAAAGCCGCGAAGATCGGGCGCCACATCCTTCCAGAACCGGTCTCGCAACTGCTCGTAGACCGCTGGATCACCGGCCAGAAACCGCGCCTCAAGCAGGCTGGTGCGGAAGGTCATGTCGTCCTGGGCAAGCCTGATGCAGCCGTCCACCGTGCGGGTGCCGTGACCAACGGTGAAGCCGAGATCCCAAAGGGTGTAGAGGATCACCTCAACGAGATATTCCTGCCAGGGATCGCCATCGCGGCCGACGACAAAGGCAAGATCCAGGTCCGAAAAGGGGGCGAGGACCCCCCGCCCGTAACCGCCGAGGGCCGCCACCATGAAACCGGACCCGGGTCCTGCCGGCCGCTCCGAGCGCACCGCCGCGAGATCGAGGACCATGGCGATCATGGCGTCGCGAAACCGCGACAGGCCCCGGCCCACCTGGAGCCCGCCGATCCCGTCCGCCAATCGCTGGCCCATGGTCTGCCGGGCCTCGGTTTCGGCGTCCTTCAAAAGGCGCCACATGATCTGGCGCGCCTGGGGCTCGCTCAAGGTCATGTCCCGCGCGGCAAGCGCCAAGCCGGCCTGAAGCTGCGCGGTGTCCACGAGGGCAACGGCGGCCGTCTCATCAAGGGTGTTCGACAAAAAATCGCTCGGAACCATGGGCAACCGTCTCGTGCGTCGTGATCGTGGTCAAGGCATGCCATGCAGCGCCGGGCCGGTTGCGACAGAAAACACTCACCCGATTATCGGCGCATTTCCATGGCGGTCATTCCGTTTATGATCTCGCGCGGGAGACGGGCCACCGGGACACGCCGTCCGACATGAAAGGGACCACCTGCACCGACATGCCGGACCAGACCCCATATCGAGCGCAGGATGACAGGGACGGCCCCGTGATGGCCTATCCCGCCACCAGTCTGATCGGCGACGGGATCCGCGTGGGCTTCGGGTTGCTCGTGTCCCTGGTCATCCTGGTCGTTGTGCCGACAGGCAATGGAGTGTGGTGGTTCATGATGATCGTGCTGGCCTTGAGCCTGATCGTCCTTGTTCGGACACTATTGCTGCTGGCCACTCGCATTCGCATGACACAAGACGGTCTCGTTGCTTGGGCCGAACTGCCACGGGGGCGGACGGTTCCGCTTGCAACCATTCCGTGGGACGAGATGACGGTTTTCAAGGTTCGGAACTATGCAGAACGCACCTTCAAGGCGCCATTCTGGGTCGAGATTACCCTCAAGGGACCGGGGCGCCTGGGACGGACCACCATCAAGACCGACCAGCGGCTGGTCGGCTTCCAGGACCTGCTCGAGGCGGCCTGGGCGCAGGCCGTGCGCCGCCGGCTCGTGCTGGACCGGACGACCCTCGCCAATCTGACGGCCTTGACCTTGCACGGTCGGATCGCCCGGCCCGTTCGAGATGCGGACGGAGAGAATGCGGATGGGGAGAATGCGGATGGGGACCGTCCATGACGCTTGTGCACATCGACGACCTCAGCATTTCGGTTCGCCACCGAAAAAAGGATCAGCCCCTGCGGGTTCTGGATGGCGTATCCCTGACCTTGGGCAAAGGGGAAACCCTGGGCCTTGTCGGCGAATCCGGATCCGGCAAGAGCCTGCTCTGCCTTAGTCTTCTCGGCCTGCTGCCCAAGGGCGTCATGGTCGATGGCGGACGGCTGGTGTTCCGCGATCCAAGGGGCATGACGGCAGGGGGGCCTGACCACATCACTGATCTTGCGGCGGCTTCCGAAGCGGCACTGCGGAAAATCCGTGGCCGGCGCATTTCCATGATCTTCCAGGAGCCCATGACGGCATTCTCCCCGGTCCACACCATCGGCGGACAAATCCGGGAGATCTGCCGCGCCCATCAAGGCTGTGACGATCTGGAGGCCCATGACCGAACCGTGGACATGCTGGATCAGGTGGGCCTGAAGGACCCGGCGACGGTCGCGCGCCAATATGCGTTCGAGCTGTCGGGTGGCATGCGACAGCGGGCCATGATCGCCATGGCGATGATCTGCCGCCCTGCCATCCTGATCGCCGATGAGCCGACCACGGCCCTTGATGTGACGACCCAGGCCGGCATCCTGAAATTGATCCGCGTCATGCAGGAGCGTACGGGCATGGCCCTGCTGCTCGTGACCCATGATGTGGGGGTTGTGGCAAGCCTTGCGGACACGGTGGGTGTGCTGCACCAGGGCCGTCTGATGGAACGCGGGCCGGCAGGGCGGGTTCTCAACACACCGCAGCATCCCTATACCCAGACCCTGATGGCCGCCATTCCCTGCTGCAATCTTGCGGGCGGATATGACGAGACCGAAGGCCTGGCCAACACCCCCGCCCTCGTCACCCTGGACCGCATATCGGCCGGTTACACATCGCCAAAGGACCAGGCGCCGGCGCCGCTTGCGCTGAAATCCGTCAGCCTGGAAATCAAGCGCGGGGAGTGTTTCGGTCTCGTGGGCGAGTCCGGCTCTGGCAAGAGCACGCTCGCGCGGGTCATCATGGGCGCGCTGAAGCCCACGGCGGGCGATCTCACCATCCATGTGCGCGATGCGGCCCCTGTCAATCCGGCGGATCTGTCCGGTCCCGCCCTCAAATCCTTCCGTCGCCGGATCCATTACGTCTTCCAGGATGCCGCTTCGGCCCTCAATCCGCGTCACACCTTGCGGGACATTCTGCGCGAACCCTTAGTCATTCACGGTCTTGCGAAGGGCGCAGACGCAGACCGGCGTGTGCGAGAGGCGATGGACTTTGTTGGCCTGCCCCAATCGGCAATCAACCGGTTTCCCCACACCTTTTCCGGGGGCCAGCGTCAGCGGATCGGTATTGCCCGGGCGCTCATGACCGAACCCGATTTGATCTTGCTTGACGAGCCGACCTCGGCGCTTGATGTCTCCGTACAGGGACAAATTCTCGATCTGCTGGCGGATCTGCGGGACCGGCTCGGCCTCACTTTGCTGTTCATCACCCATAATCTTGCGGTCATTCAGGCCGTTGCGGACCGTATTGCGGTGATGTGCCATGGGCGGGTTGTAGAGCTCGCCCCCAAAGGCGCCCTGTTCGCCGCGCCCCGGCACCCATATACAAAGGCCTTGCTCGACGCGGTTCCCGACATCGCCCATCCCCTGGACCTTAAGGCGCCCGGTCTTGGGGAGCCGGCAGACCCGGATCGCTGGCCAATGCCCTACCGCCCAGACCCACAAGCCCAACCGGAATTTGCCGAGGCGGCACCAGGCCACTGGGTCCTTGGATCAGTGCGCCAGCCTGTGCGGGAGATGGCCTGAGATGTGCGCCTTAAACCGTCAGCCCCCAAATGATGCGAGCTGCGCCTTGCATGCCGGGCAAACGCTGTTTGGTTCCCGCGAAGACGCCGCCCGCTTGACCGGATGCAATGGCCTATCGGGGATTGGACGACGAGCCGTCACCGTCCGCGAGGGCACCAAACAAAGCCGCAAGACCAAGCACCCAAAGCGTCGTCTCAGCAGCATCATCGGCGAAGGATTCCCCATAGGATCGCATCAGACGCGAAGCAGAAACCCATTCCTCGCGCCCCGTATGGTGAAAGCGGACAAGAACGCGTCCGGAAGAACGGTTGACCCTCAAAGCCGTCACCGTGCGATTTTCACCAATATTAGACAGGGAGTAGGTGCTTCCAACATTCACCTCGCTCGCCGGCAGAGCAAAGGCGACAGTGGAAAATACCACATTGGAGACAACAAGCGACACTGCAGCGATCTTTTTCACACCAAGCATATCGACCTCCTAAATGAATCCACCGGAGTATGCAGCACACAAACAAAGACCCTGAGCTGGCTCACTGTTGGCATCGTGCTGCTTCACCCTCCAAAGGCTCCCATGACGAGACCAGGACTTTTTTGTGGCAGCGTGATACCGATACTTCTGCGCCCATTAAGGGCCGCCGCGATTGCGTTTCGGATTGAGCGTTCATTGACGCCGGATCATCACCCCCTCAAACAAATAACCCTCGAAAACCCTGACCAAGCACGTCGCCTCAATGCAATAAAGTGGGTGCGACAGGGGTCTTCAGGGAAGTTCGAAGATATTGTGGAGAGTTGAGTAGAATGAGAATTCAACCCTTTATTTTATTGTGTCTTTGGGGCACCATTGCTTTAACTACACACGCCTTGGCAGAGCTGCCTGAAGACCCTTTGGTTGTCACCTATTCTGCGGAGGAGGGGCTGTCGGCCGGCCAGAAAGGCGGAACGCTCACGACACTGATCGGGAGCACGCGGGACATCCGCCTCATGACCGTTTATGGCTATGCGCGGCTTGTGGGGTACCGGCCGGACCTGACCATCGGTCCAGACATCCTGAAGCAGCTGGAGATGAGCGCGGACCGCCGCGTCTATACCCTGCATCTGCGGGCCGGCCATCGCTGGTCAGACGGGCAGCCCTTTACGGCCGAGGATTTCCGATATTGGTGGGAGGATGTGGCCAATAATGAAAATCTCAAACCCGCCGGGCCGCCTGTCATTCTCCAATCCGGTGGGAAGCTGCCCAAGGTCGAAATCCTGGATCCCCAGACCGTGCGGTACAGCTGGGAGGAGCCGAACCCGAAATTCCTGACCATCCTGGCCCAGACGCGGCCACCCTTCATCTATCGCCCGGCCCACTACATGAAGGCCTTCCATGCGCGCTACGCGGACCCCGATGCGCTGGCAAAGCAGGTCGCGCAAGCCAAGGTCAAAAACTGGGCCCAACTGCACAACAGGCTCGACAATCTCTACAAGTTCGACAATCCGGACCTGCCGACCCTTCAGCCCTGGCGACCCGCCACACGGCCGCCGGCCCAACGCTTCGTGTTCGAACGAAACCCCCATTATCACCGGGTCGACGCGAATGGGGTCCAGCTTCCCTATATTGACCGTGTGGTGATGGATGTCGTGGACAGCCGACTGATCGCTGCACGCACCCAGGCGGGCCGGGTTGATCTCCAGGCCCGAGGTCTTGGCTTTTCCGACATCGCCGTCCTGAAGCGGGGGGAGGTCAAGGGTGGTTACACGACCCGTTTGTGGCAGATCGGCAAGGGATCGATCTTCGCCCTGTATCCGAACCTGACAACCAATGATCGGATATGGCGCAAACTGATGCGGGATCGCCGCTTCCGCCTTGCCTTGTCCTTGGGCATCGACCGCCGCATGATCAATCAATCTTTGTTTTTGGGCCTCGCGGCGGAAGGCAACAACACGGTCCTGCCTCAAAGCCCTCTGTTCCGGGAACAGTATCTTCTTGAGGGCGCGGAATATGGGCCCGTCGAGGCCGCCCGGTTGCTCGACACCATCGGCCTGACGCAAAAGCGGGGCGACGGCATACGCCTGCTGCCCGATGGACGGCCGCTCGAAATCGTTATCGATATTTCGAATGAGAGTTCGGAGGCCCTGGACATCCTGTCGCTGATTCAGGAAACCTGGAACGAGATCGGCGTGCGCCTGTTCGTGAAGGTCAATGACCGGGCCACTTTGCGAAACCGGGCCTATTCGGGGGCCGCCGTTATGACGGGCTGGTCCGGATGGGATCTGGCCCTTGCAACACCCGATATGGCGCCAACGGAGCTTGCACCGGTTCAACAGGTGACCTTGAACTGGCCCAAATGGGGTCAGCATTTCGAGACCGGCGGCCAAGCCGGTGAAAAAGTCGACCTCGCCAAACCCGCGGAGCTTTTGTCCCTTGCAAAGCGGTGGGACCAGTCCGTGTCGGACGCGGAACGCCAGGCAATCTGGGACCGCATGCTGCGCATTCACACCCAGGAACTCTATGTGCTGGGCACGGTTCAGAGCGTCGCCCAACCGGTTGTCGTCTCGGACCGGCTGCGCAATGTGCCCGAGAATGGCGTTTATGCCTGGGAACCCGGCGCCCTTATTGGCATTTATCGCCCTGACCAGTTTTGGTTCGTGGACGGCGGAGTGGAATAAGGGACCCGATGATGCTGCGTCTCGTGCTTCACCGCATGCTTCTGATGATCCCGACCCTGTTGGTGATCAGCCTGCTGTTATTCATGGTCATCATGTTGCCGCCGGGCGATTTCCTGTCCAACAAGATCATGGAGCTGAAGGCGTCTGGAGAGGCGTCGAGCATCGCGCAGCTTGAGTTTTACCGCCAGGAGTTCGACCTCGATAAGCCCTTTCTGGTCCAGTTCGGCATCTGGCTGGGACTCTGGCCGGGCCATCACGGTTTTTCGGGCCTGCTTCAGGGCAATTGGGGTTGGTCCTTCGTTTATGAACGGCCCGTCTCGGAGGTGGTCGGGGAAACCGTGCTGCTCACA
Organism: uncultured Alphaproteobacteria bacterium; assembly: GCA_964449455.1. GTDB lineage: Bacteria > Pseudomonadota > Alphaproteobacteria > JAJFIK01 > JAJFIK01 > CAYUYV01. Next base: position 8,493 of record CAYUYV010000038.1, read on the forward strand.
ACGCTTTTGAACTTTGCGGTGGTCCTTTTCATTTACGCCGTATCCTTCCCGTTGGGCCTCTATGCGGCCACGCGGCCCTATTCTTGGGGTGATTACGGCCTGTCCCTTGTTGGTTATCTGGGCCTGGCGCTGCCCAATTTCCTGCTGGGTCTTGTACTTCTTTACTATTTCAACAAATGGTTCGGGGTCTCTATCGGCGGCATGATGAACCCGGACTATCTTGATCAGCCCTGGTCCTGGGCCAAGATCCAGTCCGTTCTGTCCCATCTTGCTGTGCCCGTGATCGTCATCGGCACCGCCGGCACGGCGGAGATGATCCGGCGCCTGAGGGCCAATCTGATGGACGAACTCCAGAAACCTTATGTGCGCACGGCGCGGGCCAAGGGATTGAGCGAGACCCGCGTGCTCGTGAAATATCCCTTGCGCATGGCCTTGAGCCCCTTCATTGCCGATATCGGCAATTTGTTGCCCAGGCTTGTCTCTGGCTCGGTCATTGTGTCCGTGGTGCTCAGCCTGCCAACCATCGGCCCGGTGCTGCTGACCGCGCTCATGCAGCAGGACCAGTATCTCGCCGGCTTCATCCTGCTTTTCGTGGCCATACTGACCATTGTGGGCATGACACTCTCGGATCTGCTGCTCGCCTGGGTCGATCCGCGCATCCGTATGGGACAGGGGATGGCCCGATGACCGCGGCGCTGCCGGAAGAGTATGTGGACACCCGCCCGTTTCCGCCGACGGATCGGGCTGCGGCCGGGGACAGTCAGGACTGCAGCGGCCATTGGCGGCTTGTGGCGCGAAAATTCGCCCGCCACCGGCTGGCGGTCGTTTCCGGATTGATCCTGCTCGCGCTCTACGCCAGCCTGCCGATCGCCGGCTTTATCGCGCCCTATGATCCGGGCTCGCGGCATGTCACCCATATTCACGCCCCGCCCCAGGCCATCCGCGTGATCCGGGATGGACAGCTGGTGGCGCCTTATGTCTACGGGTTCGATGTCGCCGTCGATCTGGAGCAGTTCCGCCGCGTCTACACGGTGGACCGCACCCAGGTCTATCCGCTGCGCTTCTTCTGCCAGGGGGAACGGCACCGGGTTCTGGGTCTCATCCCGAGCACGCGCCACCTGTTCTGTGCGCCCGAAGGCGGAACGGTGTTTCTGCTGGGCACAGACCGTCTGGGCCGGGACGTCTTTTCGCGCATCATGGCCGGCGCTGTCGTGTCCTTGACCGTTGGGCTTATCGGCATCCTGATCAGCATGACCTTGGGCGTCCTTATTGGCGGTCTTGCCGGCTATTTCGGCGGAGTGGTCGATGCTGCGGTCCAACGGGTCATTGAGATTTTGCGGGCGATCCCGGAACTGCCGCTGTGGATGGCCCTCGCCGCCGCCCTGCCCGCGACCTGGTCGCCGCTGCTCACCTATTTCGGGATCACTATCATTCTGGGCCTTCTGGACTGGCCGAGCCTCGCGCGGGCTGTGCGCGCCAAATTCCTGTCCCTGCGGGAGGAGGACTACGTCACTGCGGCCCGCCTGATGGGGGCGTCGAAGCGTCGAATCATCCTGTCCCACATGGTGCCCAATTTCGCATCCCACCTCGTGGCGAGCGCCACCTTGTCCATCCCGGCCATGATCCTGGGCGAGACGGCCCTGTCATTTCTGGGCCTTGGCCTGCGCGCACCGATTGTCTCCTGGGGTGTGATGTTGAGCGATGCCCAGAACCTTGCCGCCGTGGAGCTGCATCCCTGGTTGCTGGCCCCCGTAATTCCGGTCATGGTCACGGTCCTGGCATTCAATTTCCTGGGCGACGGTCTGCGGGACGCGGCGGATCCCAATATGTGAGCCCAGCGGCCACCTGCCCTTAACCAGCCCGTCAAGAGGCCTCAGTCCCATGTCCGAAACTGCGCCCGACCTCACCATTTTGGTTCCTGTCTACAATGAGGCGGGGAATATCGGCCCCCTCACCCAGGAAATCCACGAGGTGATCGGCGATTCCATCCATTTTGAGCTGGTTTTCGTCGATGACGGCTCCACAGATGGCAGTGCGGCGGAGCTGGCAGAAGCGCGGCGGCGCTATCAGGATGTGCGGGTGGTCGGACATTCCCACCGATCGGGCAAGAGTGCCGCCCTTTGGACAGGCAAGCGGGTGGCCCGGGGCCGCTGGATCCAGACCCTGGACGGGGACCGGCAGAACGATCCGGCCGATGTGGTCACCCTCTGGCGCCATCTCCACGAGGCGGGCAGTCCGGATATGCGGCTCGGCATCGTGGCGGGCCAGCGCAAGCGGCGCAATGACGGGGCTTTTAAATGGCTCCAGTCCCGCATCGCCAATGGCATGCGCCGGACCCTGCTGAAAGACGGCACGCGGGATACGGGCTGCGGCTTCAAGCTGATGCGCCGGGACGCCTTTAACGATGTGCCCTTTTTTGACGGTATGCACCGCTTTCTGCCCGCCCTGGTTCGCCGTGCCGGCTGGGACGTTATGCAGTTTCCGGTCAATGACCGGCCACGGGTTCAAGGCACCTCGAAATATGGCTTTGTCGGCCGGCTGGGCGCTGGCATTTACGATCTCTTGGGCGTGATCTGGCTCATGCGCCGGGGCACCTTTCCGCCGGAGCGGACGGGAGATCTGTGAGAAGGACCACGGGCATGCTGAACCACACCTTTCGGACCGTGTTGATCGCTTTGGTGCTTGTGACCGCGCCGGGCGCGCTGGCCCAGTCGGATGTGCCGCGCAGCCTGACCCCGGTCACGGATGATGTCTGGCGGTTCGACAACAACCGACATGTCGGCATGGTGGTAGACACGGGTGAGGGCATTGTCGTCGCCGATCCGATCAATGGGGATGCGGCGGTCTGGCTTGAGACCAAAATCGCTGAACAATTCGCCAAACCCGTCACCCATCTGATTTTCAGTCACCACCATGGCGATCATGCATCGGGTGGAGAGGTCTTTGCGGATACGGCCATGGTGATCGCCCATGAGGCCTTCCCGACCGAAGCGGCGAAGCAGGGCGTATCTGTTCCCCAGCCCGATCTTACCTTCCGAACGGCCGCACGTCTGACCATTGGCACCAAGACCTTTGAGTTTGCCCATGTGGGCAAGGGCGGTCACAGCGACGATCTGATGGTCACCATTGTCCGGCCGGACAATGTGGCCTTTGCCGTTGACTTCGTCTCCGTGAAACGCCTCCCCTACCGCACCATTCCGGGTGGCTCCATCGAGGCGCTCATTGGGCAGATCAGGGTTCTGGAGGCCCTGGATTTCGAGATCCTGCTGCCCGGACACGGAAACACCGGGACGAAAGAGGATGCCGCCCTGTCCCGCATTTACCTTGAGGACCTGAGCGCCGTCGTGACGACAGGCCTTGCCGCCGGCAAATCCCGTGACGCCATCCTCGCCGACGCCCGGACAGCGTTGGGTCCAGCCTACGGCACATGGGCGCTGTGGGCGCAGTGGCTGCCTGAAAATGTTGACGGTGTGATTAAGCGGCTTTCGGATTAACGCAAATCGTCAAGGTGCCGTGCCGGTCACAATGATGCGTTCGGATTTATCGAAGCACATCAAATGGCGCCACCGTAACAAGGTCAGACGCCAGATTTGCCAGCTCGGTATCCTCCGTCACGAGAGCATCGGCTTGGAGCAGGGTCAAAGCGATATACTCGGCTTTGAACGTTGAGTGCAGTCCCAAGTCCTTTGCGATGGTCCAGGCCCGCCGACGCAAGACAGCGTCTCCCAGATACCGGAATTTGAGCTTCGCAAATCGCGTGTTGAGCGAAAGAGCTTTTGGTTCCGTCAGCCCATGGTGCTGCACGCGTTGAAACAGATGGTCGAGCACCTCCGAGCGAAGCAGTGTCGGCGCCAAGATTTCATGCTGCTCCGGAAGCGGATGGTCGGATTCAAGGATCTTGATCGCAATCGACACATCAATCACATAGCGCGCCATTTTGATTGCTCCAATTCAACTGCCCCTCCATGGAGGAAAGGACCGCCATGCTCTTGCGTGGCGTGGGTGTTTGGAACCACGGCATGTGGATGACGGGCATTTCTGCCAGGATCACATCCCTCGGCCCATCGGGATAGTCTCTCCCGACAATTGGGGCTTGGAGCGGCCGTCCGGTCATGATGTACGCGATCCGGCAGAGCATATTGGTCCGATTGGAGAGCGGGGATGGAGCGCAGTGACAGTGGGGTCTGCGTCAACGCCGGTTGGGTACAGCCAACGCTTGATCAGCGGTCAGCGGGCATCCTGCGCCAAATAAGGAAACGGGGCGCGGCCTTTGCCGGCGCCCCGTCTTCACCATCCCAGATGCGATGAATTCCGACTGCCGGCAAATCAATTGCCGATCTGAATGTCCCCATTGCCGCTGGAGCGCAGGCGGCCCTCCATGGCGCCGATACGCACATCACCAGAACCATTGACGGAGATATTCGGGTCCACGGCCGTGCCACCGAACACCACATCACCGGAACCATTGATGGACACTTTGAAGGGCTCGGCCCGGCCTTCATCGATGGTCACGTCACCGCTGCCGGCAACAGAGATGCGAACCGCCGAAGACACCTCACCCACATGGATATCGCCCGAACCGCTGATGGAGACTCGCAGGGCCTGACCCAATGTGTCGAGATTGACCGATCCGCTGCCCGCAATGCTCAGGCTCGCTTCACCTCCGGTCTCCTTGGCCGAGACGGATCCGCTACCCGCAATGGCCACACCCAGATCGCCAGCGACAGAGGCAATCTCCAGCATACCGCCACCGGCAATGCCAATCTTGGCAGAGGCCACACGGCCCACCGATCCCTCAACGGACACTTTCTCCAGGACCAACGGACCTTCCGTGTCTCCAATGGTCACGGCACCAACCATGTCATTCACCATGACCTGCGCGCCGGTCGGCACGGAAACGGTCACGGTGGGGTAATCACTGAGATCGTCATCGAAGGACCAGCCACTGAACCAGCGCCCAAAACCACGGGAAGACCTTTTGATGCCATCGCCATCGATTTCGACTTTGTCGCCTCGCTGACGTATGGCGAGACCTTCGACAGCCTCTGTATTGCCAGAAAGCGCCACTGCTATGACGCCTGGATTGCCAACCTCAACAATCAGGGTGCCGACAAAATCCTCAACATGAAGGGCCGATGCCTGGAATTCCTGGACCGTGCCTTGAGCGACCGGCTCCTGGGCCTCGGTGCGCCCGGCAAGAACGGTCAGCGAGATCATGACAGCGAAGATGATCGCGAAGCCGATCAACGACTTGGTGCGGCCGAAACGCGCGGCGGGTGTCATGGGGCTCTCCTATAATCATGCGTGTGGCGATGATTTTTGATCACCGTTTCGGACGTGACGGTAACCAAGAAGACCCCAAATGACGCGACAAAATCCGACAGTCCTTTTGCACTTCCGGCAAGGCCGGGTCAGGGCGCGAGCCGATAGCCGCCACTTTCGGTCACAAGCAGGGTGGCCTTCGCGGGATCGGGCTCAATCTTCTGGCGCAGACGATAGATGTGGGTTTCCAGCGTGTGCGTCGTGACGCCGGCATTATAGCCCCAGACCTCGTGCAGGAGCGTGTCCCGTGCAACCATGCTGTCACCAGCGCGGTACAGGAATTTGAGGATAGCGGTCTCCTTTTCCGTCAGACGGACCTTCTTGTCGTCCGCCGTGACCAGGAGCTTGGCCGCCGGTTTGAAGGTGTAAGGGCCGATCTGGAAAATCGCGTCTTCACTTTGCTCATGGCTGCGCAGATGAGCGCGCACACGAGCCAGGAGGACCGCGAATTTGAAGGGCTTGGTCACATAGTCATTGGCGCCGGCCTCAAGGCCCAAAATGGTGTCCGCATCCCCGTCCGCACCGGTCAGCATCACGATGGGACAGCGCACGCCGGCCTTGCGCATCATCCGGCAGACCTCCCGGCCGTCCATGTCCGGCAGGCCGACATCAAGCAGGATGAGATCGAAGGGCGAGCCCTTTGCGGTCTCCAGGCCCCGGGCCCCCGTCGAGGCCTGGCCGACCTCGAATTCCTCATGCATTTCGAACTGTTCTGCCAGGGTCTGACGCAGGTCGTCGTCATCATCGACCAGCAGGATTTTTTTCGCCGTGCTCATGCTACCACTCCCTGTCTCCGGCATTGTGTCTGTAAACAGCCCAAGCCGTTGACCTATTCAGACTCGCCGTCGCTGTAGCCCCATCCTCGAGCCTGCTCTGCACATACGCATGGCCATCGCCGGCTGCTAGTCTCAAATGGCGTGACACCATCAAACCGACGTCACGAGACGGTGAACCCCAGGGAGATAGATGCCCCATCATGGCGCCGACCGGAACACCGACTGACCTGCCCGCTTTCCTGAGCCTGCCATCCCTTGCCCAGCGCCGGCCGGGCATTGCCGTTGAGCGGGCGGCCATGGATCTGCGGCGCGGGATGCCCGTAGTGATTGACGGGCCGGCGCCGGTCTTCGTGGCTGCGGTGGAAGGTCTGGAAGACGATGTGCTGGAAGCCATGCGTGCCCTTCCCATGACATCAGACCCCGCTCAGCCCCTGTTGCTCCTCACCCATCCGCGCGCCGGCACCCTGTCGATCCGGCTTTACACGGATCCCGTCATCGCCGTTCCCGTGGAGCCGGGCAGCCGGCCGAAGGACCTCATGGCCGTGGCCGACCCGTCAGAAGATTTGGCGACACCCTTTAAGGGACCGTTTCAGGCCTTACGCACCTTGCCCGATGGTCCGTTGGGCCAGAGCATTCGGCTGACCAAGATCGCCGGCCTTTTGCCGGCCGCGGTCATCGCGGCCCTGCCCCGTGGTCTGGCCAATCAGGACATGGCCTTCGAAGGCCTCGCGCGGCTCACGGCCGAGGATATTGATGCCTATGACCTGACCATTTCGGAGAGTCTGGAGGCGATCACCCAGGCCGAGGTTCCGCTCGCCGATGCGGCCGATACCCGGCTCGTTGCCTTTCGGGGCCGGGCGGGCGGTCCGGAGCATTATGCCATTGTGATCGGCAAGCCGCTGCCGGGTTCCGATGTGCTTGTCCGTCTGCATTCGGAGTGTTTTACAGGGGATCTCATCGGCTCGCTCAAATGCGATTGCGGTGACCAGTTGCGCGGTGCTATCCGCCGGATTGCGGAAGAAGGCTGCGGGATCGTGCTCTATCTGGCCCAGGAGGGCCGGGGCATCGGCCTGATGAACAAGCTGCGGGCCTATGCGCTGCAGGACCAGGGCTTTGACACGGTGGAGGCCAATGAGCGGCTGGGTTTCGAGGTCGATGAGCGGGCCTTTCAGCCGGCTGCTGAAATGTTGAAGCGGCTCGGCCATCGCCGGATCCGGCTGATGAGCAATAACCCCGCCAAGGCTGAGGCCCTGGAGGCCCACGGCATCACGGTCGTGGCCCGCGAACGCCACGCGTTCCCCACCAATCCCCACAATATCAATTATCTGCGCGTGAAGGCCCAGAAAACCGGGCACGATTTGGATCTTGATGACATGGGCGAAGACGAAAGGACCACGGAATGAGTGATCTCATCGTCGAAAAAGGCCAATGGCTGACAATTGATACACTGACTGTGCCCTGCACCATCGGACGGGGCGGCCTCGTTGCGGGGGATGACAAACGGGAAGGCGATGGCGCCACGCCCATCGGCACCTGGCCCCTGCGGCGCCTCTATTATCGGGCTGACCGGATCGTGCCAGCCCCTGCCACGTCCCTCCCTATGGAGATCATCGAGCCCCAGGACGGCTGGTGTGATGCGCCGGATGACCCGAACTACAACACCAAGATAACCCACCCATACCCAGCCAGCGCAGAACATCTGTGGCGGGAGGATCACCTCTATGATGTGATTATCGTGCTTGGCCACAATGACAACCCGCCAGTCCCCGGCCGGGGCAGCGCGATCTTCTTCCATCTCATGGCCCCTGACGCGACACCCACGGAAGGCTGCGTTGCCGTTCGGGCGGAAGACATGCTCCGCATCCTGCCGCTTGTCACGGGCGCAAGTCACATGGTGGTCAGGGCGCCTTGACGGGCCCTTCCTCCGGACCCGGTTCAGCAACAGCTGATACCGGCTTTGGACGCTCACCGAACAGAGCCGTTCCCACACGGATATGAGTCGCACCAAAGGCAATCGCGGTTTCGAAATCGCCGGTCATTCCCATGCTGAGCCCGGCAAGGCCATTGCGCTCGGCAATCTTGGCCAAGAGCGCAAAATGGAGGGACGGTTCCTCGTCCGCCGGTGGCAGACACATGAGGCCCACTACGGGCAGACCCAGGTCCTCCCGGCACAGATCAATAAAGGCATCGGCTTCCTTTGGCGGCACGCCGGATTTTTGGGGCTCCTCGCCCGTATTGACCTGCACGAACAGGTCTGGGCGTTCAGCCCGGCCCTCAAGGGCCTGGGCCAGTTTGCGGGCAAGCTTCTCCCGGTCCACGCTATGAATGACGTCAAAGAGCGCGAGTGCATCCTCGATCTTATTGGTCTGGAGCGGCCCCACCAGGTGCAACCGCGTCTTCGGGAACCGCTCGCGAAAGGCCGGCCACTTGCCTTGGGCTTCCTGGACCCGGTTCTCGCCGAAATCCCGGTGGCCGGCGTCGAGGACTGGCAGGATCCGTTCAGGACCATGCACCTTGGAGACGCCAATCAGCGTAATGTCGTCAACAGGGCGCCCGGCCTTGTGGGCTGCCTCACCGATGCGCCCTTGAAGCTGGGTCAGCGCCGCGGCGGGGTTGAAAAGGTCCGAACCATCCATGGCAATACTCCCTGTGGCTCAAATGGTGGCCAATCGCTGGCTGGCAGGCCGGCCGATGCCGCGACGCTGGATCCTCACCGACGATACCCGTCTGCCCACGCCGGATGGGCTGCCACGAACGCACGCAGCGGGTATGGGCCTCATCCTGCGGCAGTATGACCATGCGGACCGTGCCGGGCTCGCCGACGCGTTCGGTGAGGCCTGCCGTGCGCGGGGCTGGACCTTTCTTGTCGCCGGAGACTGGCGCCTGGCGCTTCGCTGCGGGGCCGACGGGCTCCATTTGCCGGACTATCTGGTCCCACGGCGGGCGCTTTGGAAGAGAGCAAAACCGAACTGGCTTGTCACGGCGGCGGCCCATAGTGATGGCGCAGTTCAACGGGCCCGGAGCGCTGGCGTGGATGCGATCCTGGTCTCCCCAGTCTTCCCGACACGAAGCCATCCTGGCGCTTCGGTGCTAGGCCCCTTTGCCGCCGCACGCCTGGCCAGGACCTTTCCCGGCCCGGTTTTCGCCCTTGGCGGCCTTGATGGGGGCCGCTCGCGCCGCCTTGAGAGCCTTGGGTTCAATGGTTGGGCGGGGATCGATGCCTGGCTTTGACCTTGCCGTCATATCAATAATGTCTTGGCAAGTGTCGGCCCTATCTGAGACAAACGGGATTGGCTTGTTGGGGAGGGTTGCCGCCGTGTCATGTCCGGCGGATGCGCATTAAAGAGGAGTGAGGGCATATGACCGGTGGCGCGCGAGGGTTGAGGATTGCTGGGGTGTTGGGCCTTGCGGGCTTGGTTGTGGCGGCCTGTGGGGGCGGCAAACAGACCCTTGGCGAGATTGAAACGGGGTCCCCGTCATCGCGCAAGGCTGGGGGTGAAGCCTATGTCATGGATGATGATCGGGACGGGGCCCAAATCATCGCCACAGACGGCCGCGACGGCAAAAAAGCCACGGGCCTTGGCGTGAACGGGTATTTGTGGCGGGCATCCCTCGACACCCTGTCCTTCATGCCGCTGGCCAGTGCCGATCCCGTGGGCGGCGTCATCATCACCGACTGGTATACGGCGCCGGAGACTCCGGCAGAACGCTTCAAGGTGCAGGTCTATCTGCTTGACCGCCGCCTGCGGGCCGACGCCATTCGCGTCAATGTCTTCCGGCAGGAGCAGAACACCACGGTCGGCTGGATCGATGCACCTGTGGCCCAGGAAACCAAGACCAAAATGGAAAATGCGATCCTGACCCGCGCCCGCCAGCTTCGCGTCAACAATCTCGATGCCCGGTGACAAAGGCCCGCCTAAGGTCGTAAGACATCCCGGCGATTGATCCGATTCAGGGCGCCGCACAACCAAGATCGGTTCTTTTTGGCTGCCAGGGCATGGTTTTCCGCAAGGAAGGCATGCCTCGGCGTCCCTGGACCTGTCGCCTCAAGCGGCTCGCGGCCCGGTATGAGTAGGCTGCAGCGGGCCTTGGATCCCGCAAGATCCCAACCCATCGACAGACCTCGATTTGATAGAAGCACAGCGCCATGAGCACGTCCGATTCCGCCGATATCCGCTACAACGCCCGGGAAGTTGAACCGAAATGGCAGCAGCGATGGCGTGAGCGCGCGCTTTTCAAAGCAAATATCGATCCGGACAAGCCGAAATACTATGTGCTTGAGATGTTTCCCTACCCCTCGGGCAAGATCCATATGGGCCATGCCCGGAACTATGCCCTCGGGGATGTGGTCGCCCGGTACAAACGGGCCCGCGGGTTCAATGTTCTCCACCCCATGGGCTGGGACGCCTTCGGTCTGCCAGCGGAAAACGCGGCAATCGAACGCAACATCCATCCGGCCAGTTGGACTCGCCAGAACATTGAAACCATGAAGGAGCAATTCGCGAAGCTCGGCTTTTCCTTTGACTGGAGCCGGGAAATCGCGACCTGCGAGCCGGACTATTTCAAGCATCAGCAACGCCTGTTCCTGGAATTCCTGGAACGCGGCTTCGTCTATCGTCACAAGGCCTTTGTAAACTGGGATCCGGTCGAACACACGGTGCTCGCCAATGAGCAGGTCATCGACGGCAAAGGCTGGCGCTCGGGTGCGCCCGTTGAGAAGCGGGAACTGGCCCAATGGTTCTTCAAGATCACGGATTTCTCACAAGAGCTGTTGTCGGCCCTCGAAACCTTGGAGCGCTGGCCGGACAAGGTGCGTCTGATGCAGCAGAACTGGATCGGCCGGTCCGAGGGTCTGCGCTTCACTTTCGAGCTTATCGATCCGTCCGGTGATTTATCGGCAGACCAACGCGATGGGGGGATCGCCGTCTACACGACCCGGCCCGATACGCTGTTCGGCGCCAGCTTCTGCGCCATCTCCGCAGACCATCCGATCGCCATCGCCTTGAGCGAGACGCGCCCGGACATCGCGGCTTTCCGAGAGGAATGCGCCCATCTGGGAACATCTGAGGAGGCCATCGAACGGGCAGAGAAAAAAGGCGTCGATACGGGCCTCAGGGTTCGCCACCCCTTCGACCCGAGCTGGGAAATGCCGGTCTACGCGGCCAATTTCGTGCTGATGGATTATGGCACGGGCGCAATCTTTGCCTGCCCGGCCCATGACCAGCGCGATCTGGACTTTGCCAACAAATATGATCTGCCCGTGCGCCCGGTGGTGGTGCCCGATGGCGTGGACCCGGACGAATTCGTCATTTCAAACGAGGCTTATACCGGCCCCGGACGATTGGCCCATTCAGAGTTCCTCAATGGCCTGAGTATTGACGCAGCCAAGGCGGCCGTGATCGACCGCATGGAACAGGACAGCACGGGCGAGCGGGCGATCAATTACCGTCTGCGCGACTGGGGCTGCTCGCGCCAGCGCTATTGGGGCTGCCCCATTCCCATTATCCACTGCGATGACTGCGGCGCCGTTCCCGTGCCGACCGCTGATCTGCCGGTCACCCTGCCCGAGGATGTGACCTTTGATGTGCCCGGCAATCCGCTGGACCGACATGAAACCTGGAAATCCGTGCCCTGTCCGCGATGCGGCAAACCGGCCCGGCGCGAAACAGATACACTCGACACTTTCGTGGATTCCTCCTGGTATTTCGCCCGCTTCTGCGGCCTCGATGAGAATGAACCCGTCGATAAGACGGGTGCGGATTACTGGCTGCCGGTCGATCAATATGTGGGCGGTATTGAACATGCCGTGCTCCACCTGCTTTATGCTCGCTTCTTCACCCGGCTCTTGAAGGAGACGGGACGCACGGAAGTTGCTGAACCTTTTGCCGGCCTGTTTACACAAGGCATGATCACCCACGAGACCTATAAGGACGAGGGCGGACAATGGCGTGCGCCCTCCGAGCTGGTCTGGGAGGACGGCAAACCCTTTGTCGCCGAGACCGGCATGCCCTGCGCCGTGGGCGCCATCGAGAAAATGTCGAAATCCAAGCGGAACATCGCCGATGTGGACACGGTGGTCGATCAGTATGGGGCAGATACGGCCCGCTGGTTCGTGCTGTCCGACACGCCGCCGGAACGGGATGCGGAATGGACCCAGGCCGGCATCGAAGGTTCTTGGCGGTTCGGTCAACGTCTGTGGCGCCTGGTTGTGGAGGCCCTGCCCGACCTGCCGCCTGTGGGATCGGATGCCCCCTCCCTTGAGCAGGCGCCCGCGGCGCTCGACATTCGCCGCTCTGTACACAAAGCCATTCGAGACATGACCTCGGACATTGATGCCTTCCGCTTTAACCGCGGTATCGCGCGGGTCCACGAGCTGACCAATGAGGTTTCCGCCTTTATCGCGAAGGCCGACATGGCCGATCCCGCGAATGCCTGGGTTCGGCGCGAGGCTCTGGAGATGATCGTCCAGGTGGTCTCGCCCATCATGCCGCATTTTGCCGAGGAAGCTTGGGAGAAACTCGGTCATTCGGTGTGGCTTGCCGAGTCTGCCTGGCCTGCTTTCGATCCGGACCTTGTCAAGGACGACCGGGTGACCCTGCCGATCCAGGTCAATGGCAAGCGGCGCGGTGAGATTGACGTTGATCTTGATGCGGATGTGGCATCCATCGAAGCGGCCGCCCTGGCCCATGACGCGGTTCAGCGGGTGCTTGAAGGCAAAGCTCCGAAAAAGGTCATCGTGGTCCCGAAACGCATCGTGAATATCGTGGTGTGAGTGGCATGCCCCTTTCCATCAATCATCCGTATCGCAACGGTGGGATAAGTCTTGACCCACCATCGGGACGGACCCTGATATATGGACGCTGGGGACGCTTCGGCGGCGGATCTAGGTCGGCCATACGGACGTGCGCCATGATGATCCTGATGCTGATGCTTGGGTCCTGCGGCTTCCGGCCGCTTTACGGTGAAACATCAGCCGGTGTCAGCGGTGCAGCCGAGCTGGCCCGCGTCCAGCTCAACACACGCAACAACCGCGTGGACGCCCTGGTGCGCGGGCATCTGCGAGACATTATGGGAACAGGCAGCACTGGCGAGCCACCCAAATATGAACTCCTGGTGCGGATCGAGGAGCGGGCCGAACCCGTTGCCATTGAGGCGGACACGACCATCACGCGCTTCAATCTCCGCCTGAACGCCCGCATCCAGCTAAAGGATCTGACCACCGGCAAAGTGATCCATAGCGATGCCAGCCGCTCTATCACAGCCTATAATGTGGTCGACAGCCAGTTCGCCACCCTCGCCGCTGAACGCAACGCCGAAGATCGTGCTGCCCTTGATCTGGCCCGTGATATCAAGCTGCGGCTTGCGCTTTTCTTTGACCGTCAGATCAATCCGGGCCGCCTTGACCCGCAGAATTTATCATCCGTAGGCGATACATCGTGAAGGTCAAACCGTCCGATGCCGAACGGGTTCTGGACACACCGCCGAGCGATTGTGTTGCAATCCTGCTCTACGGGCCCGATGAGGGGCTGGTCCGAGACCGCAGCCGCCGGGTTATCACACGTCTGGTCGGCGACCCGCCTGACCCCATCCGCCTCAGCAGCCTTGATGAGTCTGACCTCAAAGGGGACCCGGCCCGCCTTGCGGACGAGGCTTGTGGCATGGCCTTGATGCCCGGGGATCGACTCGTCCGTCTACGCCTCAGCAATGACAGCGCGACCAGGTCTGTCGAGGGATTCCTGTCCGGCTGCACGGACGGCACACTCAAACCCGATGCTCTGGTGGTCATCGAAGCCGGTGATCTGACGCCGCGATCAGCTTTGCGAAAACTGATCGAAGGGGCCTCCAATGCGGCGGCTATCGCCTGCTATGCTGACGAGGCAGCCGATATCGACCGCTTGATCGACACTATGGCCCGCGAGGCAGGCATGAATGTGGATGGCGCAGCGCGAGAGGCCCTTGTCTCCCGTCTCGGTACGGATCGGGGCATCACGCGCCAAGAACTCGAAAAATTGTTTCTGTACAAACAAAACGAGCCTGGTACCGTTGCTCTGGAGGACGTGGATGCCTGCCTCCCGCAGGATACGGAGAATATGGCTGGCATGCTGGCGGACCAGGTCGCGCAGGGTGCACTCGATTCCATTTCAAGTGATCTCGCAAGCGCCTTTGCAGGCGGGATGGCGCCCGTTGCTATCTTACGCGGTGTCTCCAACCATTTCCTGCGCCTCCATGACTGGAGCGCCGCCGTGGCGTCGGGTGCCGATGCGGGTGATCTGATCAAAAAGGCTCGTCCGCCCGTTCATTTCAAGAGGACCGCCGGCTTGCGCCAGCAATTGCGGCTGTGGTCCCGCCCCGATGTGGAAACCGCCCTTCAGGCACTCCTCGAAGCCGAACGCCAGTGCAAAACCACCGGCATGCCCGACACAATTGTGACCGAGCGTGTTCTCTTGAGCCTCACGCGCCGCGCGGCTCGCAAGGCTTGGGCGTCCCAACCGCGCCGGTGACGTGTTCGTGACTTCATCTGTCCAGAACTCCTTATTCCGGGCTTTGTCACTTCCCGGAGGCCGCGACATGCGCGATGACGATTGTCCGGATCAGTGCTTCTTGGCAAAAGCATCGCCAGATAGAGCGCCCGAAACGCACAGCTCTGACGATGCTTTACAGTGTCGAGCGCATAAGGATCATCGCCCAGGATCAAGTTTTGCGTAGTTGATTCCGTACACAGATTGATCAGGTCTGGGCGAGACGACGGCAGATATCGTCGAGCTGTTCCAAGGTGGAATAGCTGATGCGCACATCACCGCCGGTCTCGGGACCTTTGAAATCGATCGCAACCGGCAGACCCAGGGCATTCGAGACATCCCGCTCAAGGGCAGCCGTGTCCGCATCCTTGTCGCCGCGGGCCTTAAAGGACACGCTCTTGCCGGCCTTGCCCGAGACTTTCTCCGTCACCGGACCAGCGTCTGCGCGGACCTGTCCGACCAGAGCCTCGGTTTGCCGGACATTGAGACCCTTGGCGAGAACTGCCTGGGCCAGCGTGTCCGCATCATCCGCCCCGACCAGAGCCCGGGCATGGCCTGCGGACAATTGGCCGGAACGCACGAGATCCTGGACCGCTGCCGGTAAGCTCAAGAGGCGCATCATATTGGCCACATGGCTGCGGCTCTTGCCGATCATCTTGGACAGCTGATCCTGGGTATAGCTGAACTTCTGAATCAGTGTCTGATAGCCGGCTGCCTCCTCAAGGGCATTAAGATCTGTCCGCTGAATATTTTCAACGAGAGCGATTTCCAGAACTTCCGCATCCGTCAGGTCTTTAACGATGACGGGAACCGTGTGCCGCTTTGCCTTTTGGGCGGCCCGCCAACGCCGCTCACCGGCGACGATCTCGAAAGTGCCCGCATCATCTTTGGCGCCATCCGATGGCCGCGGGCGCACGATGATCGGCTGGAGCACACCGCGCTCTCGGATCGATTGGGCAAGTTCCTCAAGATCCGCGTCACTGAAATGGCGGCGGGGCTGGTCCGGATTGGCGTGGAGAAATTCGATGGGAACTTCGCGCAGACCCTTGGCGTTGTCCGCACTCCGCGCCCCGCCGGCTGCCTTGGCCGCACCCTTGCCACTGCCATTCACGACCGGCTTGTCCGACACCTCGCCAAGCAGAGCCTGCAAGCCCCGCCCCAAGCCACGCTGTTTCGCCTCTTCCGCCATGATCCGTCTCCACGCCGCCCTGTTCGGATGGGCGTTAACTTTTCGGCCCGAAACCCTAACGACATCCTAATGCCGGCGCCGCCAGCGCCACTGATCGCCTGAGCGGTGTCACGCAACGGCACATTCGCGCTCAATCAGCTCCCGGGCGAGCTGGATATAGGCCTGGCTCCCGGCACATTTCAGGTCATAAAGCAGGGCCGGCTTGCCATGGGAGGGTGCCTCCGAAATGCGGACATTGCGTGGGATGACCGTGTCATAGACTGTCGCCCCCATATGGGCACGAACATCCGTAGCCACCTGCTCGGACAGATTGTTCCGCTTGTCATACATGGTCAGAACAATGCCCTGGATTTCCAGACTGGTATTGAGCGAGCCCTTGACCAGATCAATGGTGCGCAGGAGCTGGCTCAGGCCCTCAAGGGCAAAGAACTCGCATTGCAGCGGCACAAGCACGGCATGGCCAGCCGTCAATGCGTTTATGGTGAGCAGATTGAGCGATGGTGGACAGTCGATCAGGACATAGTCATAGCCTTCCGCTTCCGGAACGCCGCCTGCCCCGCTGGATTGTTCAATGCGCTCCATGTGATCGAAGAAGCGGTTAAGGGAGTCCCGCAAGCGATAGGATCGCCGCTCGACGCCGATCAACTCCAGCTCCGCGCCGGACAGGTCCACCGTGGACGGAACAATGTCAAGCCCCGGCACGCGAGTCGTCAGGATCGCCCGGTGGATCTCCTCGTCCTCAGTCATGATGTCATAGGTGGTGATGGGGCGGTTGTCCCGGCGAATGCCCAGCCCCGTGCTCGCATTGCCCTGGGGATCCATATCGATGATCAGGGTGCGACAGCCGATGGCGGCGAGGGCGGTGCCAAGATTGATGGCTGTCGTGGTCTTGCCCACTCCGCCCTTCTGATTGGCAATCACCAGAACCCGAGGCGGCAGGTTTTCATCCGAGTCCGGACGGGTCCGGACTGCAGGTTCGAGGCCCAGGAACGGGTCCTGGTCCTGTGAAATGGTTTCCGTCACTGGAAGAGACTCCTGACCGTCCCGCATCCCTTTGGTCAGTCAGCCGAAAATGGGATGTGGGCTGGGCGTTCAAGCCAGGGGTTCGATCCTGCTCAATTTCAGGATCCGCCCCGATGGATCCGTCACACTCTCGGTACTGCTGACCTCGAAGCTCCAATATTCGCGCGCTTCGGTCAATTCGGCCTCCACTTGGCGACCCTTGAGCAGAATGAGTGAGTCGTCAGGCCCGAGAAAGGGGATTCCAAAGCGCAACAGCTGTGAGACCGACGCGCAAGCCCGTGCGGTGACCGCCCGGCACGGCCAAGACTCCAGGGCCTCCACGCGCTTTTTGTGGAGTTTGGCGCGGGCATGTGTTCTTGAAATGATATCCGCAAGAAAGGCCGCTTTGCGGCCATCGCTCTCGACAAGATGCATTTCCGGACCGTCTGCACGGGCGCTGGCAATGGCGAGGACCAGGCCCGGGAAGCCGGCGCCGCTTCCAATATCGAGAACGGGCCCATCCATGTCTTTGATCAAGGGCCAGAGTTGGGCGCTGTCCAGGATGTGCCGGGTCCAAAGATCCGGCACCGTCTTGGGGCCCACAAGATTGATCCGCTTCTGCCACTGAATGAGGCGATCTGCATAAAGCTGGAGCGCCTGGCGTGTTTCACGTGAAACAAAACCGACTTTCGCTAGAGCGTCGAGCTCACCTTCCGTCGGCAGGACCATCTCAGGCAACGGCCGACTCCGATGGTGTGGGGGCCGGCCGCCGCTTCACATGGCCGAGCACCAGGGTCAGAGCCGCCGGCGTGACCCCATCAATACGGCTCGCCTGACCCAAAGTCAGGGGCTTGGCCCGTGTGAGTTTTTCCCGGATCTCCGTCGACAGACCCACAATGGCGCCGTAATCCAGGTCCTGCGGCAGGGCCAGACCTTCATCCTTTTTGAAAGCTTCGATATCCGCCTGCTGACGGTCCAGATAGCCGGCATAAAGGGCGTCGACTTCGAGCTGCTCAACAATGTCGGCGCGCAACGCCCCGAAATCGGGCCAGATGGATTGAATATCGCCGAAACAGATCGAGGGATAGGACAGCAAATCGAGGACCGAGCGCCTTACGCCATCCTGGTTCACTGCAAGACCATGACGCGCCGCTTCCGGCGGCGTGAGGGTTCGGGACAGGGCCAGATCGCGGGCCGCAGCCAGTGCCTCCATCTTACCGGCAAACGCCCGCTCCCGGTTCGTGCCAACGCAGCCCCAATCAAGACCCAGCCCCGTCAGCCGCTGATCGGCATTGTCTGCGCGAAGGGTCAGGCGGTATTCGGCGCGGGACGTGAACATGCGATAGGGCTCGCTCACACCCCGGGTGACCAGGTCGTCGATCATCACACCGATATAAGCCTGGGAGCGATCAAGAACGAGGCCTTCCGTCCCTCCGCCGGCCTGGCGGGCCGCATTCAGACCAGCCATAAGTCCTTGAGCCGCGGCTTCTTCATAACCGGTCGTGCCATTGATCTGCCCAGCAAGGAACAGACCCGGCAATGCCTTCACCTCAAGCGTGGGCGACAGGTCCCGCGGATCGACATAATCATACTCGATGGCGTAGCCGGGCCGCAGGATCTCCACTGTCGCCAAGCCGGGGATGGTGCGGACAAAAGCGTCTTGAACGCTCTCGGGCAGGCAAGTTGAGATGCCATTGGGATAGACCGTGTGATCGTCCAGTCCCTCTGGCTCCAGAAAGATCTGGTGGCTCTCCTTCTCGGCAAAGCGCACGACCTTGTCCTCGAGCGAGGGACAATAGCGCGGCCCGCGCCCGTCGATCCGCCCCGCATAGACCGCCGATTGATGAAGATGATCAGCAACGATCTTGTGGGTTTCCGGGGTCGTCCCCGTGATATGGCACGGGATCTGAGGCGTGGTGATCCGGTCCGTCAGGAAGGAGAACGGGACGGGTGGATTGTCTCCCGGCTGTTCCTCCAGCGCCGCCCAATCAATGGTCCGGCCGTCCAGCCGCGGCGGCGTGCCAGTCTTCAGGCGCCCCATGGTCAGACCGAGGCTGTAGAGCCGGTCCGCGAGAGCAATGGCCGGCGCATCACCGACCCGGCCCGCCGGAATACGGTCATCGCCGATATGGATCATACCGCGTAGAAATGTACCCGTGGTGAGGACCACGGCGCCGGCCGAAATTTGTTGTCCATCGGCCAAGACAACGCCCATGGCCCGGCCATCCTGAACGGCAATATCCTCAACGGCACCGGCCAGAATGGTGAGATTGTCCGTGGCCGACAGACGATCCTGCATGGCCCTCTTGTAGAGGGCACGGTCCGACTGCGCCCGGGGGCCGCGCACGGCCGGGCCTTTTTTGCGGTTCAGGAGCCGAAACTGAATGCCAGCCGCATCGGCGACCCGGCCCATGACTCCGTCCAAGGCATCGATCTCTCGGACCAGGTGACCCTTGCCAAGCCCGCCGATCGCCGGATTGCAGGACATCTCGCCGATGGTCTCGATCTTGTGGGTGACGAGGCACGTCTTCGCTCCCAGACGCGCAGCCGCCGCTGCGGCCTCGCATCCGGCGTGGCCCCCGCCGATCACCACCACATCAAAACCCATGACTCTCACTCACCTCATGACCAGGGTCGGTCCGCAGCCCGACGCCTTGTTTCACGTGAAACATTACTTCCCGATACAGAAGTCGCGAAAGACTATATCGAGCAGATCTTCCACATCGACAGCCCCCGTAATCCGGCCCAAAGCGCGCATGGCGAGGCGCAGATCTTCGGCCAGCAATTCAGGCACACAATGACCGGATGCCGCCATGTTCTGGGCCCGACGGAGATGTCCGACACAGTCGTCCAGGGCCTGGCGGTGGCGCAACCGCGTGAGAGCCGTATCCCCGCTGCCGGGAACCATTGTCCGTAGACGGTCAGTGAGGCCCGACAGGAAAGAGTCAAACCCGGTCCCGGTCCGCGCACTGACGGCAAAAACGGTCCCAGGCATCGACACCCCACCCGATCCGCTGAAGCGTTGGACAATCCCCATCACCCGGTCGGGCGGCATCTGATCCGTCTTGTTGATCAGGATGTAGTCCCCGGACTGCCACTGGGCAAAGGCGTCGGCGCCAAATGTGTCTCCCAGATCAGAACCGTCCAGAACGAAAATCCGCAAATCGGCCGCATCAGCCGTCGCCCGGGCGCGGCGTATGCCCTCCTGCTCGACGGCCCCGGCGGCTTCCCGCAGCCCGGCCGTATCCGCCACCCGCGCCGGGACACCGCCAAGATCGAGAGCCACTTCGACAACATCCCGGGTGGTGCCAGGTTCGGGAGAGACGATGGCCACATCCCGCTGCGCCAGACTGTTCAGGAGAGTCGACTTGCCCGCATTGGGCGCCCCGAGAATAGCGATCGAGATCCCGTCCCGAAGCCGCTCACCGCGGCGGTGGTCCCCCAATTGGGCCTCCATCTCGATGATCAGCCCAGCCAAGGCACCGCCCATCGCGGTAAACACGGCATCGGGCGCATCGCCTTCATCGGGAAAATCGATCTCCGCCTCTCCATGGGCCAAGAGCGTCACAAGCCGATCCCGCCAACCATCGATCAGCCGACTGAGGGCACCTTCCGTCTGAGCCAGGGCCTGACGTCGCTGGCCTTCGGTTTCCGCATTGATAAGATCAAGGAGACCTTCCGCCTGCGTCATATCCATGCGGCCGTTCAGCACCGCGCGGCGGGTGAACTCTCCCGCCTCTGCCGGGCGCAGTCCCGGCATGCGGGCCAATACCTCCAGGATGGCGGTCACGGTGGCCCGGCTGCCATGGCCCTGAATCTCCACGCAGTCCTCGCCTGTAAAACTTGCCGGTGCCGGGAACCACAGCGTCACGGCTTGGTCAATAACGGCGCCAGTCTCCGGATGGCGGATACGATCCAGCCGGGCATGGCGCGGCTCCCGATACGCGCGGCCCGTCAGAGTTGCAAGGGCGTCAGCGCAGTGCGGACCCGACAGGCGGATCACGGCAATGCCGGCCCGGCCGGCGCCGCTGGACAAGGCAAAGATCGTCTCTTCAGCCATGGCTTTGCGCTGCTCCCTGCTCGCGAGGTTCAACAACCCAAAAGTCGTAGATCACCACACCCCTTGGGCCCATGATCTGGGTACATTATGGTTGAGATCCAGAGAGAAGGTCGTAGACCGTCCGGATCGGAAAACAAACCGGAGAGAGAACGCCCCATGACCGCCGCCCAGACCTCCGACATGCCGCCTGCCGCCAACCTGCTCCACCGGGAAACCAGTCCCTACCTTCTTCAGCATAAGGACAATCCCGTACACTGGCGGCCCTGGGGTGCCGAGGCTCTGGCCGAAGCAGCAGCGGCCAACAAGCCGATCCTGCTCTCCATTGGCTATGCCGCCTGCCATTGGTGCCATGTGATGGCCCATGAAAGCTTTGAGGATGCGGACACGGCAGCGGTCATGAACCGCCATTTCGTGAACATCAAGGTCGATCGCGAAGAGCGCCCCGATGTGGATGCCATTTATATGATGGCGTTGCAGCTCATGAACATTCCCGGCGGCTGGCCCCTCACCATGTTCTTGACCCCGGATGGGGAGCCATTTTGGGGCGGCACATATTTTCCCAAACAGTCACGGTTCGGCCAACCCGCCTTTGTCGACATTCTCAAGCGGGTTGATGAAGTCTACCGGACGGCGCCAGACCGGGTCAGGACCAGCCGGGAAGCCATCACCTCCACACTCAAGAAATTGGCGCGACCGCCCAAGGCCAAACCGGGTTCGGATGTGCTCACGGCTGATGATCGCGAAGCAGCCGTCGTGGCCGTCATGAATATGGTGGATCGGGTGCATGGCGGTTTTGGCTCGGCGCCCAAATTCCCCCAGACCAGCCTTCTTGAATTGCTTTGGCGGGCCCATCGGCGCAAAGCCAATGACGCGAACAAAGCTGCGGTCACGCTCAGCCTGTCCCATATGGCCCAAGGCGGACTCTATGACCATTTGGGGGGTGGGTTCGCGCGCTATAGCGTCGATGATATGTGGCTCGTGCCCCATTTCGAAAAGATGCTCTACGACAACGCTTTAATCCTTACCCTGATGGTTGAGGTCTGGCGGGAAACCCGGTCGCCCCTGCTTGCAGCGCGGATCCGTGAGACCAGTGCCTGGGTGCTCGGCGAAATGACCAGCGAGACAGGAGGCTTTGCGGCCTCCCAGGATGCGGATACCGAAGGCCAGGAGGGTCGGTTCTATATCTGGACCCCGGAGGAAATCGAGGCAGTCCTTGCCCCTGAAGACGCCCAGCTGTTCCGGGACGTCTACGACATTCGGCCCGGTGGTAATTGGGAAGGCGTGTCCATCCCCAACCGGCTGAGGAGCCTGTCCTTTCGCGATGATGAGACCGAAAAACGTCTCGCGGCCGCCCGTATGCGCCTGCACGAGATGCGAGCGAACCGTCCCGCCCCAGCCTGGGACGACAAGATTCTGGCGGACTGGAACGGCTTAATGATCAGTGCTCTGACTGAAGCCGCTATGGCGTTTGACCGCGCCGACTGGCTTGGCGCCGCACGCCGGGCCTTTGATTTTATTGTCCGTGACATGTCCGATGGTGCGGCCCTCCTCCACAGTTGGCGTCTTGGCGAGGCCCGCCATGCCGGCATGGCCGATGACTATGCCGCGATGATCAAGGCGGCCATTACCCTCCATGAGGCCACGGGCGAGGACATCTTTGTCGACCATGCCAGGCAGTGGACAGAACATCTGAACACCCGATTCTGGGATCGCGACAGCGGCGGATATTGCCAGACCTCTGACGATGCCGAAGCCTTGATCGTGCGTACTCGGAATGCCTTTGACTCGGCAATACCGAGTGCCAACGGCATAATGGTGGAGAACCTGGCAAAGCTCTTCGCCTTGACCGGCGAATGGACCCATCGCAACCGGGCCGACGCGCTGATTGCCGCTTTTGTGTCAGAAGCCAAACAGGCGCCGGCCGCCATGGCCGCGTTCTGGAACGGTTTTGATACGCTCCTGGAAACAACGCAGATCATGATTGTCGGCCAGCCGGGTGACCGGGATCGCGACGCCCTGACGCGCGCCGCGTCCGAGGCGTGCGTGCCGGCCCGTGTTCTCCAGGTTCTGCCCCTTGGCGCGGCGCTCCCAAAAGACCATCCCGCCCATGGCAAGACAAACGGATCCGGCGGAACCCGTGCCTTTGTGTGCCGCAAAGGGCGGTGCTCTCTTCCCTTGCGCACCGTTGCGGAGCTGACGGCCGCCCTTGAAGAAACACGCCGGCCTTGAACCAAGACCAATCCGTGCTATTAGGGCTCCCATCGGAATACCAAGAGCGCCGGGATCATTGACGCATTTTAATTGGTAAACGGACCATCTCTGGTCCTGTTCCCGGCCCCATCGTCAAGGAGACTGCCATGACCGGTACAAACGTCACGATCAACGGGCCTGATGGATCCTTCACGGGATATCTCGCTAAGCCCGCCGCGGCCGATAAGGCCCCGGCAGTTGTCGTTATTCAGGAGATTTTCGGCGTCAATGACGTCATGCGCGGCATTTGCGATGATCTGGCGGACAAAGGTTTTGTCGCTCTGTGTCCAGATCTGTTCTGGCGCATCGAACCGGGCATTCAGCTTACGGATAAAAGCGAAGGTGAGTGGAAGCGTGCCTTTGAACTGTTCGGCCTCTTCAAGCCCGATGAGGGTGTGAAAGACATCCAGGCAACGATTTCTCATCTGCGCGCGGAGAATTTCGTCAATGGCAAGGTCGGCGCGGTCGGCTATTGCCTTGGTGGCCTTATGGCGTATCTCACCGCGGCGCGCACGGATGCGGACGCCGCCGTGGGCTATTATGGTGTCGGCATCCAGGACCGGCTCGACGAGCAGTCCACCATCAAACACCCGCTGATGTTGCATGTGGCCGAGCTCGACCAGTTCGTGCCCGCCGAAGCCCAGGCCAAGATGAAGGATGGCCTTGGCGGCAACGACAAAGTCACACTCCATCATTATTCCGGCCTCGACCATGCCTTTGCGCGCAAGGGCGGCGAGCACTACGATGAAGCGGGTGCGACGCTCGCCAATGAGCGCTCCGAAACGTTCCTGAAGACATATCTGGCCTGATCATCTGATCCGGCCGGACTTCCCGATTTGAAAGGGACAATATGACGACCACATCTGTCGGTGCCATCACATTCGAAACCACGGGTGGACCGGATGTGCTTTCCTGGAGCCAAAAGGACCTTCCGGCTCCGGGACCGCATGAAGTCCGGGTGCGTCATACGGCGGTTGGGGTCAATTATATCGACACGTATCACCGCTCCGGTCTTTACCCCGTTCCCCTGCCCAGCGGCCTTGGCCTTGAGGCGGCGGGTGTGGTTGAAGCGACGGGTGCGGAAGTTACGACCCTCAAGCCCGGCGATCGGATCGCCTATGGGACCGGTCCGATCGGTGCCTATAGCGAAGCGGCCAATTGTCCGGCCGATCGGGTGGTGCCCCTGCCCGACGGCATCACCGATGACATGGCCGCCGCGATCATGCTCAAGGGCATGACAACGCAGTATCTGTTGCGCAGGACCTACCCCGTTCAGGCGGGCGAGACGATCCTTGTCCATGCGGCTGCGGGTGGCGTGGGCCTTCTTGCCTGTCAGTGGGCCAATCATCTGGGCGCAACCGTTATTGGCACTGTGGGTACGGATGAAAAAGCGGCTCTTGCATCGGCAAATGGCTGTCACCATCCCATCGTCTATACCCGTGACAATGTGGTGGAACAGGTCAGGGAGATCACTGGCGGTGCCGGCGTCCCGGTCGTCTATGACGGGGTGGGCAAGGACACCTGGTCCATGTCCCTTGACTGTCTGAAACCACGGGGACTGATGGTCAGCTTCGGGAATGCCTCGGGCGCTGTACCACCGATCTCCATTCAGGAATTGTCGGCCAAAGGATCCTTGTTCCTAACCCGGCCAACCCTGTTCCATTATACAATGACGCCGGATGAATTACGGGCGACGGCAGACGATCTTTTTTCCGTCATCATGTCCGATGCGGTAAAAGTATCCATTCAGCAGACCTATGCGCTTGCGGACGCCCGCAAGGCCCATGAAGATCTCCAGGGCCGCAAGACGACCGGTGCCACTTTGCTGCGTCCTTGACGGTCACGGGTTCGGCGCCGGGCGGAAGACCAACCGGAAGGGAAAAGACACATGGATGGCATGACCGTATTTGGCCCTTTCAGCATGCTTATGGCTTCGGGCCTGCCTTATGTGCTGGCTGACCATGCTGCTATTGTCGCCATCCTGGTTGGCATTGTTGGTGTTCTGATCTTGCTTTGGGTCACGCAGCCTGAATCCCGTGAACCCGTCAATTCATCACGGGACGGATTCGGGGACATTGCCGGCCGGTTCGCGCGGCTGATGGTTTTTGCAGGTCTGTTCGGTGCGCTCATGGTGGGATTTGGAGCCCAGACAGTCCTGCCCAAGGGTCAAATGTCCACCTGGATTGACATGATGGCCGGACTTGACCGGTCACCGATTGTTCCTGTGCCCACCATGATGCCCACGACCGACACCTCTGATGGGCGGATGCGCGATCGCATTGCACCTGCCCTTGGCTTTCGGGCAAACGGCTCAGTCGGCGCGCCGCCCGTTCGCCGGGATAACGCGCCAAGTGAAGAGATTCATCTCTGATAGGTCAGTCAGGCGAAAAGCACATTGCCTGAGGGTGACGATGGCCATTCGGCCATCACGTGTTCATGGAATCGAAGAAGTCGCCGTTGGTTTTGGTATTTTTCAGCTTGTCGATCAGGAACTCGATCGCATCGATCGTGCCCATGGGCGCGAGGATCCTGCGCAGAACATAAATCTTCTGAAGATCCGCTTTCTTGATGAGCAGCTCTTCCTTCCGCGTGCCCGATTTGAGGATATCGATAGCCGGAAAAGTCCTCTTATCCGCAACCTTCCGGTCAAGGACAATTTCTGAGTTACCGGTTCCCTTGAATTCCTCAAAGATCACTTCGTCCATGCGGCTGCCCGTATCGATCAGCGCCGTGGCAATGATCGTGAGGGAGCCACCCTCCTCGATATTCCGGGCGGCACCAAAAAAGCGCTTCGGCCGCTGCAGGGCATTGGCATCCACACCACCGGTCAGCACCTTGCCGGAGGACGGCACCACGGTGTTGTAGGCCCGGCCCAGGCGGGTGATGGAATCGAGAAGGATCACCACATCCCTGCCGTGCTCCACCAGGCGTTTGGCCTTTTCACTGACCATCTCAGCCACCTGAACGTGGCGTGCCGCCGGCTCATCAAAGGTGGAGCTGACCACTTCACCGCGCACGGAGCGCTGCATGTCGGTCACTTCTTCCGGGCGCTCGTCGATCAGCAGCACGATGACATAACATTCCGGGTGATTGGTCGTGATGGAATCGAGAAGGATCACCACATCCCTGCCGTGCTCCACCAGGCGTTTGG